>NZ_JAMYMF010000036.1:0-78959 GCF_040318415.1 Mesorhizobium sp. M1163
AGCGGCCGCTGAGCGGTCACTGTTGACGTCAGTTCGGAACAAAGCGCACGGCAGCGATCCTTCGCGCCCCCCTCTGTCCTGCCGGACATCTCCCCCACTTGGGGGGAGATTGGCCGCCACCTCGGCTTTTGCCAATCGCCAACGTTGCTGAACGAACCGGCGGCGAAGCTGCCGATCTCCCCCCTCGTGGGGGAGATGTCCGGCAGGACAGAGGGGGGCGCTGTCCCGCCGGCATCAAAAGGTTTCCACACCGCAGCAACCCTAAACGAACAGATCAACCTTCTGGAACGTCGTCACGTCGATCAGGCCGACGTCGGAAATCCTGAGCTCGGGGATGACGACCAGCGCCAGCAGCGAGTGCTGCATGTAGGCGTTGTTGAGCGAGCAGCCCATCTGGCGCATGGCGTCGCTGAGTTTGTCCGCCTTGGCGGCGACGATTTCCGCCCGCTCGTTCGACATCAGCCCGGCGATCGGCATTTCGACCAGCGCCAGCTCCTTGCCGTTGGAAAACAGCACGACGCCGCCGCCGACCTCGCCCAGCCGGTTCACCGCCAATGCCATGTCCTGCTTGTTGGTGCCAACGACGATGATGTGGTGGGCATCGTGCGCCACGCTGGAGGCCATGGCGCAGTCGCCGATATAGCCGAAGCCGGAGACGAAGGCGTTGGTGACGCCGCCGGTGCCCTTGTGGCGTTCGACCAATGCGATCTGGCAGACATCGTTGCGGCGATCCATGGCAACCAGCCCGTCCTCGACGGCAAGATCGGCCTCCAGCGCCCGCGTCGGCGCCTGGTTTTCGATGACGCCGATGACCCGCACCCGCACTTCGTTGGCGCCCATGGGTGCCGCGATGTCGAAATCGCCTGCCTTGAGCTTCTTGCCGAGCTTGACGGTGTTCTTCGCCGTCCGCGGATAATTGTAGGCTGGAATGTCGATTTCGAGCTTGCCGCCCTTGGCCAGCCTGACGCCGCGGCCATAGACCTCGTCGATGGTCATTTCGGCGAGGTCGGAGACGATCAGCAGATCGGCGAGCCGTCCCGGCGCGATCGAGCCGATCTCGCGCTCCAGCCGGAAATGCTGGGCGGTGTTGAGCGTCGCCATCTGGATCGCCGTCACCGGCTTCAAGCCCTGGCTGATGGCGTGGCGCACGACCCGGTCCATATGGCCTTCGTGCACCAGCGTACCGGAGTGGCTGTCGTCGGTGCACAGGATGAAGTTGCGCGGGTCGAGCCCGCTCTCCGTCACCGCCTTGATCTGCGAGGCCACGTCATACCAGGCCGAGCCCAGCCGCAGCATCGCCTTCATGCCCTGGCGGACGCGGGCGATGGCATCCTCGGCGCGCGTGCCTTCATGATCGTCCTCGGCGCCGCCGGCGACATAGCCGTGGAACGGCAGGCCGAGATCGCGCGAGGCATAGTGCCCGCCGACAGTCTTGCCGGCCCTCACCGTCGCCGCGATCTCGCCCGACATCACCGGATCATTGGCGGCGACGCCCGGAAAATTCATCACCTCGCCGAGCCCGATAATGTTTTCCCAGCTCATCGCCTCGGCAACATCGGCGACGGTCAGCTCGGCGCCGGCATGCTCCAGCCCCGGTGCCGAAGGCACGCAGGACGGCATCTGCACATGCACGTTGACCGGCATGGCGACGGCCTCGTCATGCATCAGCCGCACACCCGGCAGGCCGAGCACGTTGGCGATCTCATGCGGATCGATGAACATCGATGTGGTGCCGTGCGGGATCACCGCGCGGCAGAATTCCGTCACCGTCACCATGCCGCTCTCGACATGCATATGCGCGTCGCAAAGCCCCGGCACCAGATAGCGACCGCCGGCATCGACCACCTTGGTGCCCTGGCCGATGGCATGGCCGGCATTCGGCCCGCAATAGGCGAAGCGGCCGCCAGCGATGGCGACATCGGTGCCGGCGATGATCTCGCCCGAATGAACGTTGACCCAGCGCCCGTTGCGGATGACGAGATCGGCGGGCTTGCGGCCCATGGCGACATCGACCAGATGCGTCGCCATCTCGGCCCAGGGTTTTGGTTTCGTCGCATTGGCGGTCTTCGGCATCAACAGGCTCCTCTTTGCCCGACTGTGCCAAGCTGCGAGGATTTTGACCAGCGAGGAAGTAAGCGCCGACGGCGAAGTTGCAGATCTCCCCCCTCGAGGGGGAGATGTCGCCGAAGGCGACAGAGGGGGTCGGGACATCCTGACGCGAACCTTTACCGCGAACAAAACAGGCTGGCGCTCGACGCGCGACGACCCCCCTGGCCTACCCTCTTTGCCACAACTTGCCATCTCCCCCTCAAGGAGGGAGATCGATGCGCCATGGCTTTCGCCGATCGCCAAGGGCATTTTGTGCCGGCCGCAGCAACTTTGTTCTTGCTTTGTGCCGGCAGCTATGCTACTAATTTGGGTATGGTGCCAATTGGCTCCAACGACCCGTCCTCCCGAGGCGGGTTTTTTTGTTATTGCGCCATTCATGGCAAATGGCCCAGGCGGAATACGATTCCGTTGCGGCCAATCAGCCTTCGTCTCGTTAGAGGATCCTTCTGAATCGACGGTCGCGGAGTTTGACGCACTCCATCGTTCGAGCCTTCGGCCGGTTCAATCAATTCGATCGCGAACTGTCACTTCTTGCTCGGATCGTCTGCCGGGTTGACGTAGGTGATCTTGAATGGCCCCTCGCCATGAACCTGGATGATCGTTTCGCTTGTCGTCCAGGCGAAGTGATTCATTCCGGCCGGCGCGACGCCGAAGCCGCCAGCAGTCAGTTCGACGCCTTTCGCCTCGTCGAACTTATCGCCCATTCCAACATGGAAGTTGCCGGAAAGCACCGTTACGTATTCCGTGGTGGGATGATTATGTGCGGCAATTTTGTAGCCGGCGGGTGTCTTCAACCGCAGCACAAAGGCGCCGTCCTTTGAGGGATCTCCCGCGACAACAGCCATTTCCGCCCCAGCGGGAATGGCAGCAGGAGCAGGACCCCATTTGATGTCTTTGGCGTTCATCGGCATCTCATCGGCAAACAGAGGCGCCGTCCCAACAAGCAGCAGTGCCAGGGCAGAGGCAAGCTTGAGCATGACAATCTCCCAGTGTTTGTAGAGGATGGCGTCGAGTATCGGAGCGCCGATCCACTTGCCACTTCGAGCCTTACCAGGGCAGAGCGCCCGAACGCATCCTGCGAACGGGGGACGCGCATTCGCGGTAGCCGCGGAAGCTGCCGCTAAAAACATTTCCAGGTGAAACGATTTTGTTTGTATCACTGTAGGTGATCGGCCTCGCTAGCTTCCAGTGCCAGATTTGTCGACGGCAGAAGACGGCTTGACGGCCTTTGGCTGGCGGCTGAAAAGGGCTGGCCTGCGGACGTGGCGGAATTGGTAGACGCAAGGGACTTAAAATCCCTCGATCTCTGATCGTACGGGTTCGATTCCCGTCGTCCGCACCAGATTTGGTCTCGTTTGATAGTCTCCGTAACTGGAGACCGGGCGCTCGACCCAGTTCTGGGCCCCTCACACCCCAATCGGGTTCAGCTTCAAATGCTGGATCAGCATAATGGTCTTGGCGTCGATGATCCGACCATCGTGGATGCCGGCCAGTGCCTCGTCTAGCGGCATCTCCAAAACTTCGATGTCCTCGCCTTCGTCGTGGGCGCCGCCGCCGTCTGAAATGCGGTCGGCGGGCGAGTAGTGGGCGACGAAGAACCAGAGCCGCTCGGTCACGCTGCCGGGGCTCATATAGGGCGAAAACAGCCGCTGCACGTCCTTCAGCCGATAGCCGAGTTCCTCCTCGGCCTCCTTGCGGATGCAGGTTTCGGGATCGTCTTGGTCGAGCAGGCCGGCGCAGGCCTCGATCAGCGGCTCGCGGTGGCCGGTGACATAGGCCGGATAACGGAACTGCCGCACCAGAAGCACCGTCGAACGCTCCGGATCGAAAGGCAGGATCACCGCGCCGTCGCCGCGATCGTAGGTCTGGCGGGTGTGCGTTTCCCATTTGCCGTCGCGCCGGCGGTAGTCGAAGACGGTCTTTTTCAAAACCGCCCATTCGTCGGAAAGGACTTCCTCCGAGCGGATGCGAATGCGATCTTCCATGGTGGACTCCCTGCTGCCGCGGCAAGGCGTAGCCGCGAACGCCCGTTCGTGCAATCCGGCCAGCTATTGGTCCAGAGCACCGGTTCACCGTCTCGTGTCTGGCGCTGGCACAATCGGCTGCATAAATAGCGGCAACCCTTCGCGGAGTTTTTTATGACCTCATCGCTTTTCCAGCCGATCACCCTCGACGGCCTGACCTTCCCCAACCGCATCGCGGTCGCGCCGATGTGCCAGTATTCGGCCGACGACGGCTCGGCCAGCGATTGGCACCTCTATCACTGGATGAACCTGGCGATGTCGGGCGCCGGCATGGTCACCGTCGAGATGACCGATGTCGAACGGCGCGGCCGCATCTCGCATGGCTGTCTCGGCCTCTATTCCGAGGACAATGAGGCGGCGGCGCGACGCACGCTGGATGCAGCCAAGCGTGTCGCCGCACCGGGCGCGAAATTCGGCACGCAGCTTGCCCATGCCGGCCGCAAGGCCTCCAACCGGAAACCCTGGGAAGGCGGCGGCCCGCTGCACGCCGATCAGGATCCGTGGCCGATCGTGTCGGCCTCGGCAATCGCCTACGACACCGGCTGGCAGGTGCCGCGGGCGCTGGAGGATGACGAGATCCTGCAAATCATCGAACGCTTCGCCGACGCGGCGCGGCGGGCGGAGCGCGCCGGCTTCGACTTCATCGAGCTGCATGCCGCGCACGGCTATCTGATCTTCCAGTTTCTGTCGCCGCTTTCCAACAGGCGTACCGACCGCTGGGGCGGCTCGCTGGAAAACCGCATGCGTTTCGCCGTCGAGATCGCCAAGGCGGTAAAGAAGGCGGTGCCCAGGCTGATGCTGGGCGCGCGTCTGTCGATCAAGGAATGGGTCGATGGCGGCTTCGACGTCGAGGATGCGATCGAAGTGGCAAAAGCGCTGAAGGAAGTCGGCGTCGCCTATCTCTGCTGCTCGAGCGGCGGCAATTCGCCGTTGCAGAAGCTGCCGTCCGGACCCGGCTACCAGGTTCATCTGGCCGAAGCGGTGCGCAAGGGCGCCGGCATCGCGACGCGGGCCGTGGGCCTGATCGACGATCCGAAACAGGCCGAGGCGATCGTCGCCGACGGGCGCGCCGACATGGTGGCGCTGGCGCGCGCCTTCCTTGCCGATCCGCGCTGGGGCTGGCGCGCCGCGGCCACCTTCGGCGAAAAAATCCACCCGGCGCCGCAGCTTGCCCGCTCGGTGACGACGATGCAGCATTGGATGAAGGCGGCGAACTGACGGGGCGGGTTCTCACCTCGCTGGACAGGGAACCATAGCTTCGCTTTGATCCTCTGCCGGTGTAGAGTGGCGAGGGCCGCGGCTGGGCGCGGCAGGTTGGGGGAGCAGAGACATGTCGTTCAGGGGGATTTCCATTGCGGCTGCTGCCGCGGTTTTGGCCGGGCTGTCGTTCGCCTCACCAACACCGGCCGGGGCGCAATATTGCGAAGGCACGGTGCACGGTCTTTCCAGGCACTACAATCTGGCAACGGGAAGCGGCTTTCTCGCCGTTCGAGCCCGACCGAACTCGTCGTCACGCATGATCGGGCAATTGTTCAACGGCGACCAAACCGAGATCTTTGACCGTCGCGGAAACTGGTACAAGGTCGATTTCGGCGGCCGCGCCGGCTGGGCGAATGCGCGCTGGCTGCGCAACGACTGCGGCTATTGAGGTATTTTCGCCTGAGCTAAAATAGCTGTTGCAACCAAATCGGCCGCTCCGCGTTGGCGGCGATGATGGACAGCAAGCCATTTGAAAAGCCGGTCGTGGTCGAACTCGGCCATGTCGGCAAATATCGGCATATCCGCAGCGCCCAGGAGGCGGCGGAGTGCCTGATGACGGTCTGGCCACTCAATCGCGGGCCGCGTCATCGTGATGCCCTCGACACTTGCCTAAAAGTGCTGGAAGGTTATCGTTCGACGGCCGATGCACGCCGGGCACTGATCGAAGCCGCCAGGGAATCGGACGTGCTGGTTACGGACGACAGGCTGCCAAACGACAGACTGGCCGACGATAGGCTGCATTGAGGCAACGGGCTTTCAACCGGAGGGTTTCATGGCGAAACTGACCTACAAGATCGTCGAGCATGACGGAGGCTGGGCCTACAAGGTCGGCTCGACATTCTCCGAAACGTTCCCCACCCATCAGGACGCGTTGCGCGCCGCCGAGATCGCTTCCGCCGAACAGCAGGTCGCCGGCAACACCGACGGCATCCAGTACGAGGACGCCGACGGCAAATGGCACGACGAGCTCGCCGACGGCCGCGACCGGCCGCAGACCGAGGTTTCGGATTAGGGTGTGTCGATATCCAGGTGATGCCGGGCTGCTTTACAGGTCGGTTTGGTAGCGCTACCGTCTGACATCGCGCGTGACCGGGGAGGAGCCTGGTCGCTGTCGCGGTCCAGGCAAGAAAGCGGTTTCCTTCGAAGTCGTTGCGGGAATCAATCGGGAGGAAATCGATGGCGTCTGTCGCGATCGGCGATGTCTACAAATCATTCGGGACCGTCGAGGTCCTGCACGGGGTCAGCGTCGATATAGACGACGGCGAGTTCGTCACGCTGGTCGGGCCTTCGGGTTGCGGAAAGTCGACGCTGCTCAGGATGATCGCCGGCCTGGAAAAAATCTCGCGCGGCCAGATCGCGATCGGCAAACGTGTCGTCAACAACGTTGCGCCAAAAGAACGCGACGTCGCCATGGTCTTCCAGAACTATGCGCTCTACCCGCACATGACGGTCGCCGAGAACATGGCGTTCTCGCTGATGCTCAAGGGCGTTCCCAAGACGGAGAGCGATGCCGGCGTGCGGCGCGCGGCCGAAATCCTGGGACTGGTGCCGCTGCTCGACCGGTATCCGCGCCAGCTTTCCGGCGGCCAGCGCCAGCGCGTCGCCATGGGCCGCGCGATCGTGCGCGATCCGCAGGTCTTCCTGTTCGACGAGCCGCTCTCCAATCTCGATGCCAAGCTCCGGGTGCAGATGCGCGCCGAGATCAAGGAACTGCACCAGCGCCTGAAGACGACGACGGTTTACGTCACCCACGACCAGATCGAGGCGATGACCATGGCCGACAAGATCGTCGTCATGCACGACGGCATCGTCGAGCAGATCGGGCCGCCGCTCGAACTCTACGACCGGCCGAACAATCTTTTTGTCGCCAGCTTCATCGGCTCGCCCGCCATGAACATGCTGAGGGGCGAGATCGTAGGCGACGGCTCGCCGTCGTTTCGCGGCGCCGGAGGGATTTCGGTCCCGTTGGCCTCGGCACTTTCCATCGGCAATGGTGAGCCGGTCGTGCTGGGGATACGGCCCGAGCATTTGCGGCTATCCGACAATCAGGGCATTCCGGTCACTGTCGTGGTGGTCGAGCCGACAGGGTCCGAAGTGCAGCTCATCGGCCGAACCGCCGGCGGCGAGGAGATCGTCGCCAATTTCCGGGAACGGCATTCCTTCACGCCGGGCGAAACCATCTGGCTTACGGCCGAGCCTGGCCTCATCCATCTCTTTCACGGCAAAACCGGACAGCGGTTCGAAACACCCATCAAGCAGTAGGACGGCACGGACAATAAGCAGGAGGAAGCGACATGAAATTCACCAGACGCGACGTGATCCGCACCACCGCCGGCGCTGCGGCGGGAGCCTTGGGAAGCCGGCTCATCGGCTCTCCCGCCTTTGCCCAGGAGGGATTGAAGTACAAGCCCGAGGACGGCGCCAAGCTCAGGCTGCTGCGCTGGTCGCCCTTCGTGCAGGGCGACGAGGATCAATGGCTGGCCAACACCAAGCGCTTCACCGAAGCGACCGGTGTCGAGGTCCGCGTCGACAAGGAAAGCTGGGAGGACATCCGTCCCAAGGCAGCGGTCGCCGCCAATGTCGGCTCCGGCCCGGACTTGATGTTGGTCTGGTTCGACGACCCGCATCAATATCCCGACAAGCTGCATGACGTGACGGAACTGGGCGAATATCTCGGCTCGAAATATGGCGGCTGGCATGATGGACCGAAGCAATATGCGACACGGCAAGGCAAATTCCTCGGCCTGCCGCTGGCCACCATCGGCAATGCCATCGTCTATCGTGAAAGCTGGGTGAAGGAGGCCGGCTTCTCCGAATTTCCGAAGGACACGGCAGGCTTGCTCGAGCTTTGCAAGGCATTGCAGGCGAAGGGACACCCGGCCGGCTTCACGCATGGCCACGGCGTCGGCGACGGCAACAACTACGCCCACTGGCTGCTATGGAGCCATGGCGGCCAGATGGTCGACGAGAGCGGCAAGGTGACGATCAACAGCCCCGAGACGCTGAAGGCGATCGAATACGCGCAACAGCTCTACAAGACCTTCATTCCCGGTACCGAAAGCTGGCTCGACGTCAACAACAACCGCGCCTACCTGGCCGGCGAATTGAGCGTGATCGCCAATGGCATTTCCGCCTACAACACCGCCAAGATCAACAAGGACAAGGATCCGAAACTGACCGAAATCGCCAAGGACACGCGCACGACCAACCTGCCGATCGGTCCTGTCGGGAAATCCGTCGAGCTGTTCCAGGTGACCACGGCCGTGATCTTCGACTACACGCCCTACCCCAATGCGGCCAAAGCCTATCTGCAGTTCATGTTCGAGGAACAGCAAATGTCGCAGTGGATCACGTCCTCGGCGGGCTATTGCTGCCAGACGCTCAAAGCCTTCGACAACAACCCGGTGTGGACGGCCGATCCGAACAATGCCGCCTACGCCAAGGCCTCGGCGACGCTGCGGCCCAACGGCTATGCCGGCCCGCTCGGCTATGCTTCGGCGGCGACCATGGCCGACTATGTGCTGGTCGACATGTTCGCCAAGGCGGTGACAGGCCAGGCGACGCCGCAAGAAGCGATGGCAGAAGCCGAGAAGCGCGCAAACCGCTACTATCGCGTTTGAGCGGATTCAGCCGGGCAGCCATGCTGCCCGGCTTCGAATCGCCCATGGCCGCCTGGCCGATCAATGAGACTTAGAGGAGCCGACCCATGGCCGTGACCTCCGCTGCCGCTCAGCCACCCCGGTCGACGCTGTCGCGCATTTTGACGTTCGTGTCTGAAAGTCATAACGCGCTTGGCTTCGGCTTCATGCTGCCGGCGGCGGCGCTGCTGCTGGTCTTCCTAACCTATCCGCTCGGGCTCGGCGTCTGGCTCGGCTTCACCGATGCCCGCATCGGCCGCCCCGGCATCTTCATCGGCATCGAGAACTACGAATATCTGTGGGATGACGCCGTCTTCTGGCTCTCCGTCTTCAACACCTTGCTCTACACGATCAGCGCCTCGATCCTGAAGTTTGCGCTAGGCCTCTGGCTGGCGCTTATCCTCAACCAGAACCTGCCGTTCAAGTCGTTCTTCCGCGCGATCGTCCTGCTGCCCTGGGTGGTGCCGACGGTGCTGTCGGCCATCGCCTTCTGGTGGATCTACGATTCGCAGTTCTCGATCCTGTCCTGGGCGCTTATGGAAATGGGCCTGATCGACCATCGCATCAACTTCCTCGGCGATCCGGAGAATGCGCGCGCTTCGGTCATCGCCGCCAATGTCTGGCGCGGCATTCCTTTCGTGGCGATCACGCTGCTTGCCGGCCTGCAGACGATTCCGCAGTCGCTCTACGAGGCCGCCACGCTCGACGGCGCCAGCCGCTGGCAATTGTTCCGCTATGTGACGCTGCCGCTGCTGACGCCGATCATCGCCATAACCATGACGTTTTCGGTGCTGTTCACCTTCACCGATTTCCAGCTGATCTATGTGCTGACGCGCGGCGGGCCGGTGAACGCCACCCATCTGATGGCGACGCTGTCGTTCCAGCGCGGCATTTCCGGAGGCCAGCTTGGCGAAGGCGCCGCGATCGCAGTCGCCATGATCCCGTTCCTGCTGGCGGCGATCCTGTTCAGCTACTTTGGCCTGCAACGCCGCAAATGGCAGCAGGGCGGCGGAGATTGACATGACCGCGATCGAAACGAGCAAACGCCCCGAACTCGACGAAGGCGGCATGGGCTACCTGCAGAGTGTGCCGCGCCGCGTGGTGACGGTTTACCTGCCGTTGCTGATATTCGTCATCGTGCTGTTGTTTCCGTTCTACTGGATGACGATCACGGCGGTTAAGCCCAACCTCGAGATGACCGACTACGCCAATTTCAATCCATTCTGGGTGGTGCATCCGACGCTCGAGCATATCCGCTATCTTCTCTTCGAGACGTCCTATCCGGGCTGGCTGCTCAACACGATCATCATCTCGACCGCCGCCACTTTCCTGTCGCTGCTGGCAGCAGTGTTCGCTGCCTATGCGATCGAACGCTTGCGGTTCTCCGGGGCGCGGCAGGTCGGCCTCGCGGTGTTCCTGGCCTATCTCGTGCCGCCGTCGATCCTGTTCATTCCGCTGTCGGTGATGGTGTTCAACCTTGGGCTTTACGACACGCCCTTCGCGCTCATCCTCACCTATCCGACCTTCCTGATCCCGTTCTGCACATGGCTGCTGATGGGTTACTTCCGCTCGATCCCGTTCGAGCTGGAGGAATGCGCGCTGATCGACGGGGCGAGCCGCTGGCAGATCCTCACCAAGATCGTGCTGCCGCTGTCGGTGCCGGGCCTGATTTCCGCGGGCATCTTCGCATTCACGCTGTCATGGAACGAGTTCATCTACGCCTTGACCTTCATCCAGTCGTCCGAAAACAAGACTGTGCCGGTCGGCGTGCTCACCGAACTGGTGCGCTCGGACGTCTATGAATGGGGGGCGCTGATGGCGGGAGCGCTGATCGGCTCGCTGCCGGTGGTGGTGCTCTATTCGTTCTTTGTCGAGCACTATGTTTCCTCGATGACCGGAGCCGTGAAGGAATAAGTTCGGAGGTATTCCCGGCGGCCGGGATGTCCCGAGGCACCCTGCCGGCCGAGGCTGCGGCGGGTTGCACACCTTTGCGTGAGGTTCTGGGAGCGTGTCAGCTGCTGGTGTCGGACTTCGGCGCAAATGCGCGGTCGGCAATGCGTTCGATGAAAGCGACGACCCGTTCCGGCCCGACGAATTGTGGCATATGGCCAAGCCCCTCGACCGGCTCGAAATCGAGCCCGCTGATCTTTTCCATCAGCGGCCAGCCATGGATATCGATGCCCAGCACGAAGTCGGAAGCACCAAACAGAATGCCAGCCGGCATGGTGATCTCGCGATAGCGTTGCTCGATACGGCCAAGGTCGTGCTCGATGGCCACGACATCGGTCGACGTTGCATAGAAATGGCTTGGCCTGAGCCCGCACCAGCCGCCGCCCTCGACCATATAGTCGGCCGGCGTCGCCTGCGGCGCGAAAATGAAGGCCAGCGTGCGTTCTGCGTATCTGAGAGCCGCCGGGATCGCCACCGTGTGAGCCATGATCCGGCGCCGCAGCGGCGACTGAATGTATAGCGGGCCGAACTTCTCGCGCGCGTCCGGCTCCAGATGGGTCAGCGGCGCCAGCAAGGCGATACCGGAAACCGCCTCGGGATGCTCGACAGCCAGCGTCAGCGCGATGGCGCCACCCAGCGAATGGCCGACGATCAGCGGCTTTTGCAGTCCAAGCGCCTCGATAAAATGCCGCACGATCTCGGCCTGCTCGGGTAGCCGCCCGCTGGCGCCCCTGGCCCGCACCGAATAGCCGGAACCCGGACGGTCGAGCGCGATCAGCCGATAGTTCGGGCCGAACCGTCCGAACAGCGTGTGGCGGAATTGATGAAGCTGCGCGCCGAGGCCGTGCAGGAAGACGATCGGCCGCCCCTCGCCCATCTCGAAATAATGGATGCGATTGCCGTCGATCTCGATGAATTTACCGCTGGCCGGCACCAGCCTTTCGGCTTTCGCCGCAATCCGCAGCGTCGCCAGCACAGGATAAGCTGCCACGACGAGCGCCAGCAGAAACAGCGCGCCGGGCAGCCATAGAAGAATCGATACCGGCATGTTCTTGCTCATGGCCCAAACCGGCGCAGCATCACCCGCCGAAGGTTCCACTGCAAGGGAGGTGGCACAGGTGGATCCGTCGTTTGGCGGCATTGCCGCCGGCCGTTCGCCGCGCTATCTCAGGCGACCCGTTGCCGGAGCCTGCCATGACCGAAATCGTCACCGCCGCCATGCTCGTCATCGGCGACGAGATTCTGTCCGGCCGCACCAAGGACAAGAACATCGGCCACCTCGCCGACATCATGACGGCGATCGGCATCGACCTGAAGGAAGTGCGCATCGTTGCGGACGAGGAAGACGAGATCGTCGCTGCGGTGAATGCGCTGCGCACCCGCTACAGCTATGTCTTCACCACCGGCGGCATCGGCCCGACGCATGACGACATCACCGCCGATTCCATCGCCAAGGCCTTCGGCGTGCCGTGCGAATACGACGCCAGGGCCTACGCCCTGCTGGAGGCAAGCTATGCTGCCCGCGGCATCGAATACACCGAAGCGCGCAAGCGCATGGCGCGGATGCCGCGCGGGGCAGACCACATCGACAACCCGGTGTCGGTTGCGCCGGGCTTTCGCATCGGCAACGTCCATGTCATGGCCGGCGTGCCGGCGATTTTCCAGGCGATGCTCGACAATGTCGTGCCGACATTACGGGCCGGCACCAAAATGCTGTCGGCAACCGTGGAATGTCCGTTCGGTGAAGGCCTGATCGGCGGCCCGCTGGGCGACATCCAGAAGGCGCATCCGGATACGATCATCGGCTCCTACCCGAAATATGGCGACGGCAAATTCTGGACGGAACTGGTGGTGCGCGCCCGCAGCCAGCAGGCGCTGGACTCCGCGCGCGCCGACGTAGAGGTTATGGTGGCGGGCCTGACCAAGGCAAGCAAGGTGGGCTGATCGGCAGGCGTGACGGAACCAAGCATCGCGCCGTGACGTTTGTCACGAGTGGGATCGCCGAAAAACTGAGGGATTGCCCATGCGCTTCAAGACCATTGTCGCCATATTGCAGAATGAACAGGACGCCGAGCGCGTTCTCGACTGCGCGATCCCGCTGGCCAGCCGGTTCCAGAGCCATCTGATCGGCATTCATGCCGAGGCGCTGCCCGTGCCCTACACCTCGGCCACCGGCTTTCCGGACACCGAGTTCCTGCAGGTTTCGGCCGACATGAACCGGGAGCGCGCCGAGAAGTTGCAGGCCGCCTTTCACAAACGCGTCGAGAATTCCGGCCTGTCGTTCGAGTGGCGCAGCCTCGAGAGTTTTTCCGGCGACAGTGCGCTGACCGGTATCTCGACCGTTCGCACCGCGGATCTGATCATCGCCGCGCAGCGCGAATCGAGCGGCGATCCGAGCGCCGACGTCGACACGCTGGTCTACGATGCCGGCCGGCCGGTGCTGGTGGTGCCGCATTCGGGTCCGCTGGTCACCAGCTTCAAGCACGTGCTGCTCGCCTGGAACGGCAGCAAGGAGGCCGCACGCGCGGCCTTCGATGCCCTGCCCTTCATCATCGAGGCCGAGAAGACGGACATCGTCGTCATCGACCCGCCGGATACGCTCGAAGAGGCGCCGGAAACGGCCGGCGCCGAGATCGCCGCCTCGCTGTCCAGGCACGGCGCGACCGTCAGCGTCTCGGTGCTGAGGTCCGGCGGCGCCTCGGTCGACGACATCATCCAGACCAGGGTCGCCGAATCGGGCGCGGACCTGCTCGTGCTCGGCGCCTACAGCCATTCCTGGCTGCGCCAGCTGCTGTTCGGCGGGGTGACGCGAACGGTGCTGCGCACCGCGCCGGTGGCGGCTTTCCTGTCGCGGTAAGTTGATAGAGATCACGGGTTGGACAATCGCTTTGCCGCGCCCTTGCCAAGGCCAAGCCTTTCCAGTTAATTCCGCCCGCATTCCATAGTGTCTGCGCGCGATGCGCGCTTTGCGGAGTGCGCGAAAGATGTCCCTGCCCGAAAAAGCCTTCCCGGTCTCCTGGGACCAGTTCCACCGCGATGCACGCGCGCTCGCCTGGCGGCTTGCCGGCGCCAACAAGGGGCAATGGAAGGCAATCGTCTGCATCACGCGCGGCGGCCTGGTTCCGGCCGCCATCATTTCGCGCGAGCTCGGCATCCGCATCATCGAGACGGTCTGCGTTGCCTCCTATCACGATTATACCAGCCAGGGGCAGTTGCAGGTGCTGAAGGAGGTCACCCCGGCGCTGCTCGCCGATGACGGCGCTGGCGTGCTGATCATCGACGACCTCACCGACACCGGCAAGACGGCGGGCATCGTGCGCGCGATGATGCCTAGGGCGCATTTCGCCACCGTCTATGCCAAGCCGAAAGGCAGGCCGATGGTCGACACTTTCGTTACCGAGGTCAGCCAGGACACCTGGATCTATTTTCCCTGGGACATGGGCTTCACCTACCAAAAGCCGATCGCCGACGACCACGCCGGCTGATTCGCGGTAACGCCGCTTCCGTCGGAAGACAGCGTCGAGCACTCCTTGAAGGAGTGGCCCCGGCACACGATATTTCCTTAATCGACGCCCATTGGAGTGGTTAACCAGTCCACATGAAGTTTTTTACTTTTATTGCTTATGATTAGCCGTAAGATTTACGAGACGGCAAACGATTCTGGAAGCTGGGGCAAGCTTCTCCGATGTTGACAAGGCCAACGACGCACAACCATCTGGCCGAAAGAGTCCGGCGACTCTTCGGCACGGTGCCGTCCCGCCTGCAGGTTGCAGCGCTGCCTTGGCGCGATAGCGAGGACGGCGTGGAGGTCATGTTGATCACCAGCCGCGATACCGGCCGCTGGGTGCTTCCCAAGGGCTGGCCGGAAGCAAAGGAGCCGCTTTGCGAAGCAGCGGCGCGCGAGGCCGGCGAAGAGGCCGGGCTGCGCGGCACGATCTCGCATCATGAGGCCGGCCGCTATTTCTATGCCAAGGTGCTGGCGTCCGGCGAGGAAGTGCCCTGCGAGGTGCTGGTGTTTCCGCTGCACGTCGACAAGGTCGCCGACCGGTGGAAGGAAAAGCGGGCGCGCATCCGCAAATGGGTCAGCGCCGCCGAGGCGGTACGCATGGTCAACGAGCCCGACCTTTGTCAGATCATCGCCCATTTCGGTGCTGACCCGCATCGCTTCAACTGAGTCGGCACATGGCTTCCGAGTCGGCATGGTCTTCGCTGCGGCGAAGGCCTTCGAGCGTCGGCACCAGGCTTGTGGCTACAAAAACGGAAATCAGCGCGCTTCTGTCCCCGTTATCCACATATGTGACACACAAGATGTTGGGGTCATAAAAGCTACGCAAACGAATCCTTGACGGCGCAAAACGAGTCGCCTTTTATAGGCCATGCGCTCCTGTTGAGAGTGCGACCGGAAAAGTTTCGAGGCCGGTCTTTTTCCCGGAATATGTGCGTTTTGATCCGCATTCCCGCCTGTTTACGAGGCCGGCGAAGGCGTGGGATTTTGAAGCCTTGGGGGGCAAAAGGGGAGGATTGTCGGACTTGAATAAATTGTCTGTTAACACTATATTTAGTGTTTGCAGGTAGGTTCGACGCTAGATAATGTGAATTTCCCTCGACCGAGGGCGTTACAAAAAGTTTTCAGTTTTGAGGGACCCACAGGGTCCGTGAGCGCGTTGGACAGCGGCCTCGCAAGAGGCTCGACCGGCAGGGCCGCGGAGACTGTGACTATGAGAGCCGGCGGTTTCGAACGCCGGCAGACGGCGGCCATGCGCGTTTCGTCACGAGGGCAGAAATCCTCTGGGAAAAGCGCTATATGTAGACAAAAGGGACCGGACCAATGCGCATCGAGCGTCGTTTCACCAAGCCAGGGCAATCAGCTTACGCGGAGATTGAATTCCGCAAGGCGCTTTCGGAGATCAAGAATCCGGATGGCTCGGTGGTGTTCCGCTTGGACAACATCGACGTGCCGGCGCAGTTCTCCCAGGTTGCCGCCGATATCCTGGCGCAGAAATATTTCCGCAAGGCGGGCGTCCCCGCACGGCTGAAGAAGGTCGAGGAGACGCAAGTCCCCTCCTTCCTGTGGCGCTCGGTCGCCGACGAGGCTGAACTGGCCAAGCTGCCGGAAGCCGAGCGCTACGGTTCCGAGACCGACGCCCGCCAGGTCTTCGACCGGCTTGCCGGCACCTGGACCTATTGGGGCTGGAAAGGCGGCTACTTCAAGTCGGAGGAAGACGCGCGCGCCTTCCGCGACGAGCTCGCCTATATGCTGGCCACCCAGCGCGTCGCACCGAATTCGCCGCAATGGTTCAACACCGGCCTGCACTGGGCCTATGGCATCGACGGCCCGAGCCAGGGCCATTTCTATGTCGACCCGTTCACCGGCAAGCTGACCAAGTCGAAGTCTTCCTACGAGCATCCGCAGCCGCATGCCTGCTTCATCCAGGGCGTGCAGGACGACCTCGTCAACGAGGGCGGCATCATGGATTTGTGGGTGCGTGAGGCGCGCCTGTTCAAATACGGCTCCGGCACCGGCTCCAACTTCTCGTTCCTGCGCGGCGAAGGCGAAAAGCTGTCGGGCGGCGGCCGCTCGTCGGGCCTGATGAGCTTCCTCAAGATCGGCGACCGCGCCGCCGGCGCCATCAAGTCGGGCGGCACGACGCGTCGCGCCGCGAAAATGGTCATCGTCGACGCCGATCATCCCGATATCGAGGAATTCATCGACTGGAAGGTCAATGAGGAGCAGAAGGTAGCCTCGCTGGTCACCGGCTCGAAGATCGTCAAGAAGCACCTCGAAGCGATCATGAAGGCCTGCATCAACTGCGAAGGCAATGGCGACGATTGCTTCGATCCGGCGGTCAACACCGCGCTGAAGCGCGAGATCAAGGCGGCCAAGAAGGACGCGGTGCCGGAGAACTACATCTACCGCGTCATCCAGTTCGCCAAGCAGGGCTATACCTCGATGTCGTTCAAGACCTACGACACCGACTGGGATTCGGATGCCTATCTCACCGTTTCCGGCCAGAACTCCAACAATTCGGTGTCGCTGAAGGACGATTTCCTGCGCGCCGTCGAGCAGGATGGAGACTGGCATCTCACCGCCCGCAAGGACGGCAAGGTGCTGAAGACGCTGAAGGCGCGCGATCTCTGGGAAAAGATCGGCTATGCCGCCTGGGCGTCGGCCGATCCCGGCCTGCATTTCAACACGACGATGAACGACTGGCACACCTGCGCCTCGGCCGGTGCGATCCGGGCGTCAAATCCGTGCTCGGAATATATGTTCCTCGACGACACCGCCTGCAATCTGGCCTCGATCAACCTTCTGCCCTACCGCAACGCCGACGGCACCATCGACATCGCCGCCTACGAGCACACGGTGCGGCTGTGGACCATGGTGCTGGAAATCTCCGTCATGATGGCGCAGTTCCCGTCGAAGGAGATCGCCAAGCTTTCCTACGAGTACCGCACGCTCGGCCTTGGCTATGCCAATATTGGCGGCCTGCTGATGACCTCGGGCATTCCCTATGATTCCGACGAGGGCCGCGCCATCTGCGCCGCCCTCACCGCGATCATGACCGGCACGGCCTATGCCACTTCGGCTGAAATGGCCGCCGAGCTCGGCGCCTTCCCCGACTACGACCGCAATGCGCAGAACATGCTGCGCGTCATGCGCAATCACCGCCGTGCTGCCTATGGCGAAAGGGACGGCTACGAGAAGCTTGCCGTCAACCCGGTGCCGCTGGTCGCCTCGGATCTCAAGCAGCAGGAGCTTGCCAACCATGCCAAGGCCGCCTGGGACCGCGCCATCGAGCTTGGCGAGGAGCATGGCTACCGCAACGCGCAGGCAACGGTGATCGCGCCGACCGGCACGATCGGCCTGGTGATGGATTGCGACACCACCGGCATCGAGCCCGATTTCGCGCTGGTAAAATTCAAGAAGCTCGCCGGCGGCGGCTATTTCAAGATCATCAACCGTGCGGTTCCGGAAGCGTTGCGCACGCTCGGTTATTCCGAGAGCCAGATCGCCGAGATCGAGGCCTATGCCGTCGGCCACGGCAATCTCAACCAGGCGCCGGGCATCAATCCCGGCTCGCTCAAGGCAAAAGGCTTCACCGACGAAAAGATCGCAGCACTCAATGCCGCGCTGAAGTCGGCCTTCGACATCAAGTTCGTCTTCAACCAGTGGACGCTGGGCGCCGACTGGGTGAAGGAGACGTTCGGCTTCACCGATGAGCAGCTCAACGATTTCTCGTTCGAGATGCTGCCGGCGCTTGGCTTTTCAAAGAAGGACATCGAGGCCGCCAACATCCATGTCTGCGGGGCGATGACGCTGGAAGGCGCGCCGTTCCTGAAGGCCGAACACCTGCCGGTGTTCGACTGCGCCAGCCCGTGCGGCAAGATCGGCAAGCGTTCGCTGTCGATCAACAGCCACATCATGATGATGGCGGCGGCGCAGCCCTTCATCTCCGGCGCCATTTCCAAGACCATCAACATGCCGAACGACGCGACGGTGGAAGACGCCAAGGGCGCCTACATGCTGTCGTGGAAGCTGGCGCTGAAGGCCAACGCGCTCTATCGCGACGGCTCGAAGCTCTCGCAGCCGCTCAATGCCTCGCTGCTCGCCGATGGCGAGGAGGACGAGGACGAAGCCGTCGAGCAGCTGATCGCGGCACCGGCCGCGCAGCGCGCCGTTCAGGTGACCGAGAAGATCGTCGAGCGCGTCGTCGAGCGTCTCTACCGCGACCGCGAGAAACTGCCGAACCGCCGCAAGGGCTATACCCAGAAGGCGGTCGTCGGCGGCCACAAGGTCTATCTCAGGACCGGCGAGTTCGACGACGGCCGTATCGGCGAGATCTTCATCGACATGCACAAGGAAGGTGCGGCCTTCCGGGCGATGATGAACAACTTCGCCATCGCCATCTCGCTCGGCCTGCAATATGGCGTGCCGCTCGACGAATATGTCGAGGCCTTCACCTTCACCAAGTTCGAGCCGGCCGGCATGGTGCAGGGCAACGACGCGATCAAGAACGCCACGTCGATCCTCGACTACGTGTTCCGCGAACTGGCTGTCTCCTATCTCGGCCGCCACGATCTCGCCCATGTCGACCAGTCGGATTTCGACAAGACTGCACTCGGACGCGGCATCAACGAAGGCAAGGCGACGCCCTTCTCCAAGGGTCTCACCCGCGGTGCCTCGCCGGTCAAGCTGGTGTCGGGCATGGGTGCGGAGCCCAAGGGCTTTGCCGGCGCGGGCTCCGGAACTCCGTCCCGTACCGCCCCAACCGCCTTCTCCGGCTCCAACGTGCTGACGTTGAAGCCGGCCAGCGACGAAGCCATCGCCTACAAGCGCGACTACGAGGAGCGCGCCAGGGAACTGGTCGAGGACATCGTCTACGCGGAAGCCTCCGACCCGACGGAGCTGTTCACCGACGAGGCCGCGAAAGAAGCAGCCGAAGCCAAAGCGCTCGCCGCCAACCGGCGCCAGCAATCGCTGATGCAGGGCTACACCGGCAACGAATGCTCGGAGTGCCATAATTTCACGATGGTGCGGAACGGGACGTGCGAGAAGTGCGATACTTGTGGGGCGACGAGCGGGTGTAGTTGAGGGAATCTGAAACGCTAAATGAACATCGTCGGCCCGGTCGCAAGATCGGGCCGAAATGGTAAGGAGAACAAAAAAGGTACGACGCATAAGGATGTCCTTATGTGACATCCTCTTAAAACACCAAAGCCGACCCTCCCAGGCCGGCCTTGGATGCCGCGAATAAGCCGAAGCCCACGCGGGGCGACGAGATCAGAATCCCATCTCCTGTAGCAAGGTTATTATATGGAGATTCTGATCGAGGAGTCGAGAAGGCATCGGTAGCAGTGTGACTTTTTAACGGCTCCAGAAAGGCCCTCTCATTATGAAAACCGAACCGCAAATTAGCGCCAATAAATTGATTGAGTATTGCTTCGCTCGATCCACTCGACGATCTGTGATCATTGAAGATATCATCAGACCCAAGAACTTCCTCCTCGACACGCGCTACAATGAGATTGAGCGCGCAATGATGCATTTCATTGAAACTCACGGTCAGGATGACAGCCGACTGTCGCAGCTCGACAGGGCTTTGCTGTCGCGCCAACCTGCTACCTCGCACGATGAGCAAAGGCTTCTTACTGCTCACGATGCAATTGAACTTTGTCGCACTATGAGCTTGGCCAAGCTACCTACTGCTGCGAAATTAACCGGCATTCCGGATAGCCAGCCAAAGTTCTTTCTCAGCGGTGTCTCTGTTAGCGTCCGACCGACAAACTCGGCGAAGGTACCACAGACAGGAAAGAAGGAATTTGGCTTCGGCTTGGTTAAACCCTATCTCTGCAAGACTCTACCATTGTCGACAGAAACGTCGGCACTGCATGGGGCACTTCTCCATTGGTACGCGGAGGAATGCTTCCAAGAAGCCGGAGAACCACGAGCAGAGTT
Source organism: Mesorhizobium sp. M1163 (assembly GCF_040318415.1). NCBI lineage: Bacteria > Pseudomonadati > Pseudomonadota > Alphaproteobacteria > Hyphomicrobiales > Phyllobacteriaceae > Mesorhizobium > Mesorhizobium sp. M1163. Next base: position 20,439 of record NZ_JAMYMF010000036.1, read on the forward strand.
CTGTTTTGTGATTGATGTGTTTGCGCAGAAGATCTTCACTGCACCTGGTAGTTTCAGTCAACGCAGAAAGCTGCTGGCGGCGTCGTGCCAAGAGATCGCAGACAGGTGGCAGTCAATTCGGGCGAGGCTAATTGCTGACGAAGTGGCTAGTCGGAAACGGCTTAAGTAATCATCTGGCATGCTCCACCTTCTCCCGTCGTTCCGGGGAGAAGGTGAGCAGCGCCAGGAACCCTGAACAGCATCCTATACCAGTCCGGTCTGAAGGAGTGACAACATGCGGTACGCGGTGGTGATTGAAAAAGCCGGAAACAATTTTTCCGCTTATGTTCCGGATCTGCCCGGCTGCATCGCCACCGGTGCGACGGTGCCTGAGGTTGAAGCCGAAATTCGTGACGCAATACGCTTTCATATCGAAGGCCTGCGGGCCGACGGGCTGGATGTGCCCAAAGGGGTCAGCCTGGCGGAATATGTAGAGGCGTAGAGCCGCCAGCCGAACTGGGGCTGGTAGTTATCTACCACGCGTTTCGCTTTGATGGCACGGCATGGATCCTAGGGTCTGCGCTCCGCTTCGCGTTCGCTCCGCCCTAGGATGACGAAGACACGGGGCCTGGAGGCCAATCGCCAAAGCCGGTAATTGGCGGGAACATCCCTCCCTTCGTCATCCTAGGGCGGAGCAGGAGCGAAGCGACGTTGCGGAGACCCTAGGATCCATGCCGTGGCCCGGCGGCGCGATGCCGACAGTGGAAGCCAGGCACCCGACCGGCCGCGCTACTCCACTTCCGCCACCATCTGCCGTCCACCGACCCAGTCGCGCCACGCCCTCTCGTCGCCGTGGAACACGTTGAGGTCGATGCGGCCTCTCACACCGTGCGACAGGCCGGAGCCGGAATATTGCCAGAACAGCCATTTGCGGCCGGGATAGACCTTTGACGGATGCGCCGCCACGGCGCGCAGCCAGAATGGATAATCTGGGAATGCGCCGCGCAGATTGTCGCGGTAGAAGTCGGGCGCGGTGTAGATGATCGGCCGCTGGCCGTAGTGGCGCTCGAGCTTGTCCATGAACACCTGCATCTTCTCCAGCACCTTTTGCCGGGACGGGCGGCGCTTGCAGCTGGATTCGCCGTTCCACTCGACGTCGATCACCGGCGGCAGCGCACCCTCGACCCTCGGCACGTTGCGGATGAACCAGTCCGCCTGCTCGCCGGCGGTGCGGCACCAGTAGAAGAAATGATAGGCGCCGCGCTTCAGGCCGGCGGCGTCGGCATTGCGCCAGTTCCTGGTAAACATCGGGTCGATATGATCGCCGCCGTCGGTCGCCTTGATGTAGGCGAAATTGGCGCCCTGGGCGCGCAGCTTTTGCCAGTTCACATTGCCCTGCCAGCGCGAAACGTCGACGCCATGGACGGCAAGGCGCCTTGGCGAGGAGGACTTGCCGAAATTGATCGGCTTGGCGTCGCGAAAACCATAGCGCGTGACCGGCTCTGCAAGCATTGCCGGTGCTGCGCGTGTCAGCCGCTTCGGCGGCGACATCAGCGCGATCACCTCGGCCGGCGGTTCGACGTCCTGATCGGGTACGTCCATCGCGACCGGCTGTTCGTCCTGCTCCTGTTCGGCAAAAGCGGGCGCAGCATCAGTTTTCGCCACGGATGCCACCGGCGCGGGTGGCCGCACAACCGAGCTGGTGGTCTCGCTGGACGGCACTTGCAGCGCATCGACGCCGGAGGTCGACGTGCAACCGGCAAGGCACAGCGCTGCGATCGAAAAGATGACGACGCCTGATATCCGCATCTGGACCTGTACGCAAAACACAACAGACCGAAGGCAGGACAACGCCGCCGGACAAACCAAGCTGGATTCCTAACAAGAAACTACCAACAAAGTTTGAATCGAATTGTTAGGGCTCTCGTCGAGACGTCGGCGGGCAAAGGGACGCTGCCCTTCCACCGTTCGGCCACGTCGCTGGCTTCGCAATCCCGCTTGACAACTCACTGCGTGAGATTAGTCTTCGCTAATCTTACGATGTAAGGCCATACTTGGGAGGGAGTCATGCAGCCCGCCGCCTTGTCAGAATTGCAGCCCTTAGTCACGCCGGAGCCACGCTCGCCCGCCATCGGGATCGACGAGATATCCGGCGATCTCAGCCGCGTCATCGAACGCGCTGAGGTCGATGCCTGGCTCGATCTCTATCGCGCCGCCCCGGCAGACTTTGCCGCAAGGCAAGGCCTAGCCATCGCCGAAGATGGCGATCTCGTCTGGACCACCTGCACGACGATCCCGTTCATCCATTTCAACTGCGTCAAGAACCTTGGTGTCGATAGCGCGGCCACCGAGAGCCGGCTCGATACGCTTCTGAGGCATTATCGCGACGCCGGCATTCTGCGGCCCTGGTTCTACACCAACCCACACACCGAGCCCGCGACGCTCAGCTGCTGGCTCGAGGCGCGCGGCCTGCAGCGTCAGGGAGGCTGGGAACGCATCTTTCGCGACGCCACGCCGTTGCCAGCGGAGCCGCTTTTCCCGACGGAGGATGTCTCGGTCGAGCGGGTGACGCCGGCAACGGCAAGGGAATGGGCTGGGTTCATCGACAGCCAATACCGGTTGCCGACCTCACCGTGGTTACTGGCGCTGGCCGGCCGGCGCGGCTGGCACCATTACATGCTGCGGCGCGACGGCGCGGCGGCGGTGCGCTCGATGTTCATCGGCACCGACGGCATGGCCTGGAGCGGCATCGACGCGCCGGTGCCCGGCATCATGGCGCCGAGCTTCGATCTCGATGCAATGCTCGGCGAAGCGATGGTGCGCGACGGACTTGCGGCCGGTGCAAAACTGTTCGTGGCCGATATCGAGGCGCCGCAAGCCGAACGCGACGGGCCGGCCTATCGCAACTATGCACGTCTCGGCTTCAAACTCGCTTATTTCCGCAGCCATTACAGCTATTTGCCGGCAAATTCCGGCTAACCGCTTCAAGACCCTAGCCGCACAGCCACAGCTTGTGGCAGGTCGTGGCCATCAGGTGGGCCGGCGGTACAAAACGATCGTTGACCGCCACATCATCGTCCGCCCGCCGGACTTTTTCTTCGAGCAGCGTGCGAAGTTGCGCCGGTTGCACGCGGTCGCGCTCCATCACCAGCTTGATCATCGGATCGCTCAAGAGTTCGTCCAGGGTGTTGATGCTGTCGTTCATTCCGTCGCCTCCTCGACTGCCGCCCGCACGCAATAGATAGGCAGCAATGATGGCCCGCCAATGACGCTTTGCCGGCTATCTCGTGTCGCTTTGGATTAAATTTTGTCCAGATTTCACCTCAAACCGGAGGTGGCGCGCCTTCATATTGCGGCAGGCCGTCGTCGATCTGCACCCAGGGCTGCTTCGAGGCGGTCCAGATATGCATCTCGGGCCTGAACACTGAGGGGTCATCGAGCGAGCCGGTGGTGACGCCGATGATGCCGGCGGAATCGCGCCGGGAAAACATCGTCGTGCCGCAGCGCGGGCAAAAGCCGCGCTTGAGATCGGGCGAGGAATTCACCATCGCCAGCGGACCGTCGACCGTCACATCGTCGATACGGAACAGCATGCGCGCGTTGAAGGCGGCACCCAGCGCCTTCTGGCACAACCGGCAATGGCAGATCCGCTCATTGATCGGTGCCGCCTCGGCGCGGTAGCGCACCGCGCCGCACAAACATCCACCCTGATATCCAGCCATCGCCCGCGTCCCTTCCCTGTAAGGATAGGCGATACCTATCGATAGGCGTGGCAGCGTCAATTGAAAAGCTTTGATGGCGCCATCTATAGCTGTGATGCGGCCGATACACGATTGGCTCGATGCGCCGCGCCAAGGCCTCATCGACGAAATGCCGGCCGTCTCGCGGGAGACGGCCGGCAGACAATTGACTGCGTGTCAGTTCGTTTCGTTGACGACTTCGTCCCAGGTCTTGACCTTGGTCTCGCCATTAAGGAACGGCAGCGCGGCAGGTGTCAGTTCCGGCGCGAAGAACACATCGTAGTGGGTGCGGTTCGGCACGATCGCCAGGCGGTTCTGCGACAGGTTCTCGCGCATCCAGCCGGCGTCCTTCAATCCGCCGCCGAGCATCTGGTAGAATTTGATCTCGTGCTCGGGCCGGTACATGTCGCTGTCGCCAAACACCAGCATCACCGGCATTTTCAGCTTCGGCACGTCGGCGGAATAATCGTAGTCCTTGCGCATATAGGCGCCAAGTTGATCGAGGAGTTTCGGAAAATCCTCCGGATGCGGCGCAACGGCGACGTAGGATTTGTACATCGGCGTGTCCTTCATCATGTCAGCCATCGCCGCGCCGACCTGTGCCTGCTGGCCACGCATCTCGGCATAGAAGCCGTCCGCGGCGTAGGGGGTCGAGACCAGCACCAGCCGGCGCACCGCCTCGGGATGCTGCACGGCCATGCGGAAGGCGACGCCGCCACCCAGCGAATAACCCATGACGTCGACCTTGTCGTAGCCGAGCGCCTTGACGATCGCCGCCATGTCGTCGCCCATCGCCTCCAGGCTGAGCGGCCGGTCGCCGAGTGCGGTGCGGCCATGGCCCTGCAGGTCGACGCCGATGACGGTGCGGTTTTCGGTAAGCTTCGGCAGGATCGGCGCGAACATATCCGTCGTGCCGAGCCCGCCATGCAGCAGAAGCAGCGGCTCTCCCTTACCATAGACGGCGTAATAATAGTTCAAACCGTTGATCGGCAGCAGGCCGGATTTTTCCGGCTTCGGCAATGTTGCGGTTGCGGTCGTCATGGCGGGCTTGGCCTCCTCAGCGTTGATGGTGCCCGGCGCCGCAAACAGCGCGGCGGCCGAAGCGAAAATGGCGAAAAATATCGATCTGGACATGTCAGTCTCCCTCTCCCGTTTGCATCAAAGTCGCTTTGCGACTTCCTCGAGCTGTTCGGCGCACTGGCCCCAGCCCTCGTGAAAACCCATTTTCTCGTGCTGTTCGCGGTCGGCGACCGACCAATGCGCAACCCGGGCGACGTAGCGGGTCTTGCCCGTGCCCTCGTCCTCGAGTGTCACAATGCCGGTCATGAACGGTTTGGCGGAAGGCTCCCACGCCTTGGTATAGGCATCGGTGAAGACGAGCTTCCTGCCCGGCACGACTTCGAGGAAGACGCCGGGGTTCGCAAACTCGTTGCCGTCGGGACCGGCCATGACGACCAGGCTGGTGCCGCCGGCGCGAACGTCCATCTCAGCGCGCGGCGTCGTCCACGGCTTCGGCGCAAACCATTGCGTCAACAGCTTCGGCTCGGTCCAGCAGCGATAGACGTTCTCGCGCGGTGCATCGATGATGCGGGCGAGAACCAGTTCGCGGTCGGAGTTGGGGGCGATGTCGAGCTTGGTGGTCATGGTGTTTCCTCACATGTCGGGTTTGGCTTTCGTGTCTAGGACGAACCGACAAGACGCAAGCCGACACGGGTCCGCGAGAAAAAATCCGCGGGACCGGAGATTCGAACGACGGAACCGAGTGGCTTCAGTGGCGCTTGGCTTGGACGAGGTAGGCGTCGATCTCGGTCTCGCCCAGCCACTTGGCCGCTTCCAACCGGTGCAGGCCTTCGACGAGGATGTGGCGCTTGCCGTCATGGCGCACCTGGATCGGCGTCTTCATGCCGTTTTCCAGAATGTCCTCGGCCAGATGGCGGACGGTCTCGGGATGCAGCGTCTTCTTGCGCGCGGTCGGCACGTAAATGTCGTTGACCCTAACCTTTTGCACTCTCAGCATATCGGCTCCCGTGGCGGACAAGGCCGCGGTTTGTGAGATAGTCTGTTTGTCCGGCAAGGCCAAGGGAGCAGCCCGGCGATGGCTGGCCCGATCGTTTCCAATTGACGCTTGGCCGGCGGATGGCCGAAATGGCGGCCTTTCGACCTTAGCGGTGTCCATGAACCATCTGCCGACCGAGTTTCCCGATTTCGGACTGACGCCGGAGCAGCGACGCCAGGCGGTGCGCAGCCATTACTGGGAATGGCCGGGCATGGATGGCGGGCGCGGCGAGATCTGGTGCTATAGCGATCGTTTTTCCTACCGCCCCGGCGACATGGTGGCGCTGCATGTCAGCTCGACGGCCGCCAGCTTCGGCATTGTGGTCGTCCGTGACGGCGGCATGGAAGTGACGACGTTCGAGGAGGCCGGTATCGCGGCGCGCTGGCAGGATACGCCGGATCAGTGTTCGGTCGAGGGCTGCGGCTGGCAAGCATCGTTCGAATTTCGCATCGGCGACGACTGGCCGTCCGGTGCCTATCGCGTCACGCTTGAAGCCGACGCTCGCGACGGCAACCCGATCCGCTGCCATCATCTTTTCATCGTCGCGCCGCAGCCCGGCAAGAAGCTTGGTCGTGTGCTGCAGGTGGCGGCCACCGGCACCTGGCTCGCCTACAACACATGGGGCGGTTCCAACCATTACGAAGGCATCACCGGGCCAGGCCGCGACAAGTATGCACGAATGGTGTCGACGCAGCGGCCTTGGTGCCGCGGCTTCGTCGTGCTGCCCAGGGACGCGCCGCGCGTGCCGCTCGAAGTCGCCGTGCCGCCGAAAACCGTGCCGCGCTATCCGCATATGGAATGGGCGTTTGCCACCGGCCATTCGAAGAAATACGCCTCGTCCGGCTGGGCAAGCTATGACAGCCATTTCTTCCGCTTCGCCGAGCGTGCCGGCTACGCCGTCGATCTTGCCAGCCAGCACGATCTGCATTTTTCGCCCGACATTCTCGACGGCTACGACTGCGTCGTCTTCGTCGGCCACGACGAATACTGGACCTGGGAGATGCGCGATGCGGTCGACACCTATGTCGAGCGCGGCGGCCATGCGGCGCGCTTCGCCGGCAATTTCATGTGGCAGACCAGGCTGGAGGACGAAGGCCGCCGGCAGGTCTGCTACAAATACCGCGCTCGCGCAGAGGACCCGGCCTATCGCGGCGGCGATATAAGGCGCGCCACCAATTCCTGGGAAGCGCCGGAAATCGGCCGGCCGGGTGCGGCGACCTTCGGCCTCAATGCGACAAGAGGCGTCTATGCGGGCTGGGGCGGCTGCGCGCCGCGCGGCGTACGCGGCTTTCCGGTCTACCGGCCTGAGCATTGGGCGTTTGCCGGCACCGGCATCTACTATGGCGACCTGCTCGGCGCCGACAGCCATGTCTATGGCTACGAGGTCGACGGGCTCGATTTCGAGATCCGCGGCGGCCTGCCCTACCCCACGCCCGACAGCGGCGCACCGGACGGCCTGCAGGTGCTCGCGGTCGGCATGGCTGCCCAGGTCGAGGAAAGCGCCGACATTCCGTTCGAGGACCAGTTCCTCGGCGACGAGGACGGTCGCTTCACCGCCGAAACGCTGTTCGGCGAGGCAAGCGACGCCAATCTCGACAAGGTCAAACGCGGCAACGGCATGATCGTCAATTTCCCGCGCGGCAAGGGCGAGGTGTTTCACGCAGGAAGCTGCGAATGGGTCGCCGGCCTGCTAAGGCAGGACGCGATGGTCGAGCGCGTCACCAGAAATGTCCTCGACCGCTATCTTGGAAAGCCATGACATGCTGAAGTCCCCTGTCCCGGAAGCCCGCGAAGCCTCGCATCTGTTTTATCTGTCCAGCCTGCGTCGGCCGCTGATCGACCGCGCCGAAGGCATCTACATGTGGACGCAGGATGGCCGCCGCTTCATCGACGGATCGAGCGGGCCGATGGTCGCCAATATCGGCCACTCCAACCGCAACGTGCTCGACGCGATGAAACGGCAGATGGACCGCGCCACCTTCGCCTACCGCCTGCATTTCGAGAACGAACCGGCCGAGGAGCTCGCGCGGCAACTGGCGGCCAAACTCCCCGAGGGCCTGGACCGCATCTTTTTCGTCTCCGGCGGCTCGGAGGCAACGGAATCCTGCGTCAAGCTGGCGCGGCAATGGGCGGTCGCCACCGGCCAGCCCAGCCGCTGGAAGGTGATCACGCGTTTTCCGTCCTATCATGGCGGCACGCTGGGTGCGCTCGCCGTCACCGGCGACGATGCGCTGGCCGAAACATTTGCGCCGATGATGCAAGTGATGCCGACCGTGCCGGCGCCCATCGCCTGGCGCGACCGCGACAATCTTTCGATGGAACAGCGCGGCATCCGCTATGCCGACATGCTGGAGGAGAAGATTCTCGCCGAGGGGCCGGACAGCGTGCTCGCCTTCATCATGGAGCCGGTCGGTGGCGCTGCCACGGCAGCACTGGTGGCGCCGGACAGCTACTATCCGCGCATCCGCGAGATCTGCGATCGCTACGGCATCCTGCTCATCCATGACGAGGTGATGAGCGGCGCCGGTCGCACCGGAAAATTCCTCGGCGGCGACCACTGGAACTGCAAGCCCGACATCGTTGCGCTGTCGAAGGGGCTGGGCTCGGGCTACGCGCCGCTCGGCGCGCTGGCGGCACCGATGCGGCTGGTGCAGCCATTGCTCGCATCGGGCGGCTTCCAGCATGGCCATACCTATGCCGGCAACCCGCTCGCCTGCGCCGCCGGGCTCGCCGTACTCGGCGAGATGGACCGTCTCGGCCTGATCGCCAATGCGGCCGATATGGGCAAGCTTTTGATGGACGAGCTGAAGGGATTGGCGAAGCGGTTTCCGTTCATCGCCGACGTCCGCGGCAAGGGCCTGCTCACAGGTGCCGAAATGGTCGCCGACCCAGATACGCTGAGGCCGATCGAGCCGGCAAAGAAGGCCACCCAGCGGCTGCTCGACCTCGCCTATGAGCGCGGACTGATCATCTACGGACGCAAGGTCAAGGGCGGCGTCGACGGCGACAATTTCATGGTCGCGCCGCCGATGATCGTCACCGCCGCGCAGATCGGCGAGATCGTAGCCATCATCGGCGACTCGCTCGAAGTGCTGGCCGGTGAACTCGACCTGCCGGTCGAAGGCTGAGGGGCGAACCATGGCGCCGCGAAAAATCATTATCACCTGCGCCGTCACCGGGTCGGTGCACACACCATCGATGTCGCCGCATCTGCCGGTGACGCCGGACCAGATCGCCGCCGACGCGATCGCCGCCGCCGAAGCCGGTGCCTCGATCCTGCATCTTCACGCCCGCGACCCCAAGGATGGAAGGCCGACCGCCGACCCCGAGGTGTTCATGCAGTTCCTGCCGCGCATCAAGCAGGCGACCGACGCAGTGATCAACATCACCACCGGTGGCTCCTCGCTGATGACGCTCGACCAGCGGTTGGCCGCCCCGCTCAGGGCGGAGCCGGAAATGTGCTCGCTCAACATGGGCTCGATGAATTTCGCGCTGTTCCCCATGCTCGAGCGGCCGCGGGAGTGGCAGCACGAATGGGAGCCGAAGCTGCTCGAGGCGACCCGCGACACGATCTTCAAGAACACCTTTGCCGACATGGAGACGGTGCTCGAAAAGCTTGGGCGCGGATGCGGCACGCGCTTTGAATTCGAGTGCTACGATGTCGGCCACCTCTACTCGCTGGCGCATTTCCGCGACCGCGGGCTGGTGTCGGGACCGCTGTTCATCCAGTTCGTGTTCGGCATCCTCGGTGGCATCGGCGCCGATCCCGAAAACCTGATCCACATGAAGCGCATCGCCGACAAACTGTTCGGCGACAGCTACCAGTTTTCGGTGCTGGCCGCCGGACGCCATCAGATGCCGATGATCTCGATTGCGGCGGCGATGGGCGGCAACGTTCGCGTCGGGCTGGAGGACAGCCTCTACGACGGGCGCCAACTGGCCAAGTCCAATGCCGACCAGGTCCGCCGTATCCGCAGCGTGCTCGACGGGCTGTCGCTGGACGTCGCGACGCCGGCCGAGGCGCGGCAGATGCTGGCGCTCAAGGGCGGCGACCGTGTGGCGTTCTGATGGTTGCGCTCCGGCACACCCCCCTCTGGCCTGCCGGCCATCTCCCCCTCAAGAGGAGAGATCGGCAGCTTCGATCTCGCTGCCCACCCTGCAACGTTGGTGAATGGCGAAACCCGGCGCGACATCCAATCTCCCCCCTTGAGGGGGAGATGTCCGGCAGGACAGAGGGGGGTGCCTGGGCGCCCTGCCTGCCGTGAGTACGCCATCCACAAACGTGCTTATCCGCCCCGGCCGGGTGGAGGACGTCGAAACCATCCACGCCGCACTCCTACGGCTCGGCGCGCATGTCGGCGCACATCAGGAGATCACCTCGACAGCTGCGGATCTCCGCACCTATGGCTTTGGCGAAAAGCCTGCCTTCTCGACCTTGATCGCCGAAGTCGGCGGCGAATTTGCCGGGCTTTGCCTGCATTTTCCGATCTTCTCGACATGGATGGGACGACCCGGCGTCTATGTGCAGGACCTCTACGTCGAGGACCGGTTTCGCGGCCGCAGGATCGGCGAGCGCCTGCTGCGCCGGGTGGCGGCGCAGTGCCGGAAGGCAGGCGGCGTCTATCTCAGGCTGTCCGTCGATACCGACAACGAGACCGCCAAGGCTTTTTACGAACGTTTGGGCATTGCCTGGTCGAGCTACGAGCAGGTGCAGAAGATCGTCGGCGACGCCTTTTTCGCCTTCGCCGATGCACCGGAGGAGCCAACATGAAAGCCTTCTATGCCGAAGAACAGAAGCGCCACGACCCGAAGGCGTTCCTCTCAAGCGGCGCGCCGCAGCCCAATCCGGAAAAGCCGGAACGGGTCGAGCGATTGCTAGCCGGCGCAAAGGCTGCCGGCTGCACGATCGAACGGCCGCGGGATCACGGGCTCGGCCCGATTGCGGCGGTGCATACGCCCGAATATCTCGATTTCCTCCAGCATATCTTCGCGCGCTGGCAGCGCATCGAGGGTGCCTCTGCCGAGGTCATTCCCAACATCCATCCGATCGCGCGGCACGGCTCCTATCCTGCCTCGGCAGTCGGCCAGGCCGGCTACCACATGGCCGACACCGCCTGCCCGATCTCCGGCGAGACGTGGCAGAGCGCACTGTGGAGCGCCTGGAGCGCGGTTGAAGCAGCCGAGGCGGTGATGTCGGGCGTGCCTTCAGCCTATGCGCTCTGCCGTCCGCCCGGCCATCACGCCTTTGCCGAGGTCGCCGGCGGCTTCTGCTTCATCAACAATTCGGCGGTCGCCGCACGGGTTCTGCGCAAGCAAGCGGCGCGGGTGGCGATCCTCGACGTCGACCTGCATCACGGCAATGGCACGCAGGGCATCTTCTATGCCCGGCCGGACGTGCTCACCGTGTCGCTGCATGCCGACCCGGTGCGCTTCTATCCGTTTTTCTGGGGCCATGCCGACGAGCGCGGCGAAGGCGCCGGCCTCGGCTACAATCTCAACCTGCCGCTGCCGCGCAAATCCGGCGACGCCGCATTCGTCGAAGCACTGGACGTGGCTTTCCAGCGTATCCGCGCCTTTGCGCCAGAAGCGCTGGTGGTGGCGCTCGGCCTCGACGCCTTCGAGGGCGATCCGTTCGGTGGGCTGTCGGTGAGCACGCCCGGTTTCTCGCGCATTGGCGAGGCCATCGCCGGTCTCGGCCTATCGACAGTCATCGTCCAGGAAGGCGGCTATCTCTGCGACGAGCTCGGCGACAATCTCACCGCCTTCCTCACCGGTTTTGGCGGCGCCCACAAGCGATGATCGGCCCGCGCGGCGCGCTCAGGATCGTTCCTGCCTCAGCATGGCGACAACGCGGTGCACACTCTCCAGCGTCTCGTCGATCTCGGCTGAAGTGTTGTAATGAGCGATGCCTATGCGCACGACGCCCTGGTCGGCCGGAATGCCGAGCTGGTGCACAATCTCCCAGGCGTAGTTGTGGCCGGACCATAGGAAGATGTTTTCCGCATTCATCTGCCGCACGATCGCCTCCGGCACGATGCCTTGGACGGTGAAGGACACCGTCGGCACGCGCTCATTGATCCGCTTCGGATCGGTGATGCCGTGGATGGTCAGGCCGGCAATATCCGACAGACCGTCGATCAGCCGTTGCGCCAGCGGGTTCTCGTAAGCGATCGACAATTCGAAGGCCTTGGTTATTTTCTGGCGGCGCGATGCTTGATCGCCGGCCGCCGCGCCCAGCTCGGCAAGATAATCGACCGCCGCCGACAGGCCGGCCATCAATTCAATTTGCGGCGTGCCGAGCTCGAAGCGCTCCGGCAAGGCATTGGACGAGCAACGGCATTTGTACGGCTTCAGCGCATCGACGACGTCCAGCCTGCCCCACAAAATTCCCATATGTGGGCCGAAGAACTTGTAGGCCGAGCAGATCAGGAAATCACAGCCGAGATTTTGGACGTCGATCAGGCCATGCGGGGCGAACTGCACGGCATCAACGTAGACCAACGCACCGGCCTGCCTGGCAGTGCGGGTCAACGCCTTCACCCGGTTGATCGACCCGGTGAGATTGCTGGCGTAGTTGAGCGCGATGAGCCGCGTCCTCTCGGAAAGCAGCGCGGCGAGCGCCGCCTCCTCGATCTGCCAGCTCTGCTGGTCGAAAGGTAGCCAGCGCACGACAAGGCCAAGGTCTTCAGCCAGTTGCAGCCAGGGTGAGATGTTGCCCTCATGGTCCATGCGGGTGAGGATGATCTCGTCGCCGGGTTTCATCGTACGGCCAAGCGTTCGCGACATGTGGTAGGTCAACGTCGTCATGTTGGCGCCGATGATGATTTCCCGCGGACTTGCCGCGCCAAGGAAATCCGCCATCGCCAGATGGGCCTCGTCGACGATGTCTTGTGCCGCGATGGTGGTCTCGAAGAAGCCGCCGAGATTGGCATTGGTGGTCAGCAGGCAGCGTGACACCGCGTCCGCCACCGCCTGCGGCACCTGCGTGCCGGCAGGATTGTCGAGATAGATGCGCCTGCGGCCCTTGTCGGTCAGCGACAAGGCCGGAAATTTTGCGCGCACCGCGTCGATCCGGAAGTCCATGGCTGTTCCCCTCCCCTTATGATCATCGGACGATCACGTCTCGACGCCTCACGGGCACGGATTGCCGACGCGCTGGTGGATCGCATCGACGGCTTTCTGCATGTCCTCGGTCCAGACCACGTTGGCGGAAGAGAGCGCCATTTCGAGTTGCGAAATGGTGGTGGCACCGATGATGTTCGAAGTGACCAAGGGCCGGTTCGAGACATAGGCATTGGCAAACAGGGCCGGCTCCATGCCGAAGGTGCGCGCCAACCGGTTGTATTCGAGCTGCACTTCGGCAGCATTCGGCGTCTCGTAGCGCTGGCCGCGGTTGAACAACTGCGAGCGCGAGCCCTGCGGCCGCGCGCCATGATCGTATTTGCCGGTCAAATAGCCTTGCGCCAGCGGCGAATAGGCAAGCAGCGACACCTGCTCGCGCTCGCAGACTTCGGCAAGGTTCACCTCGAAGGTGCGGTTGACGAAATTATAGGCGTTCTGCAACGAGACGACGCGCGGGCCGAGGCCCTTGTCGGCTTCGGCAATGAAACGCATGACGCCCCAGGAATTCTCGTTCGACAGGCCGAAGTGGCGGATCTTGCCGGCCTTCACCAGCTCGTCGAACACACCAAGCGTCTCGGCGATCGGCGTCTCGCCCTCCGGCACGCCGGCGGCATCGGAGCGTCGCGGCACGGCGCCGATGCGGTTCGGATTGGCGCCCCACGGTACGTCGCGTTCCGGCCAATGGATCTGGTAGAGATCGATGTAATCGGTGTTGAGCCTGGCGAGTGACTTATCAATAGCGTCGAAGATGTCGGCGCGCACCAGCTTCGACGGGCGGTCGCCGCGAAACCAGGTGTTGGCGGTGCGGCCAACCACTTTCGAGGCGATGATCACCTGGCCGCGATTGCGCTTCTCCTTCATCCAGTTGCCGATGATTGTCTCGGTGCGGCCCTGCGTCTCGGCCTTGGGCGGGATCGGATAGAGTTCGGCGGTGTCGATGAAATTGACGCCGCGCGCAAACGCCAAATCCATCTGAGCGTGACCGTCCGCCTCGGTGTTCTGCTGGCCCCAGGTCATCGAGCCGAGGCAGATCTGCGACACGAAAAGATCGGTCTGGCCGAGGCGGCGTTTGTGCATGGAGGTTCTCCGGCGGGAATTTTGCGCGGCTGCGCGAGGAGGAAGCAATAGCATACAGGAAAGCGCCGGCCGCTTCCAAGCCCGCCGCCGGCAGGCCAGGCGACTTTCCCAGGATGCCGGCGAACGGGGTTTATCCCCACGGCCAATAAAAAGCCGGACTGCATGTGCATGCAGTCCGGAAGTTCGCCAGGAATGGCGAGGAAAAACCGGCCAAATGCCGGCACTGACGCATACGGTCGAAGTGCCGCAGAAGTTTCGCCGGACCAGCCGAATTATGTCAAAAAAGATCGGGGCAGCATGGCTGCCATGCGAATGCTGCACTGCACAATCGTCATGATCCGCCTATATTGAAGGCCGCGGAGGTTTCAATAGAGGGGCTTGAATCATGGGATTCTTCACTGAAATGTTCGCCCGTCCGCGTCCGCGGGAACAGCTGCGCTATCGCGCGGCACTGGCGCTACTCCATTCGATGAGCAATGCCGATCGCGCCGATATCGGGGTCAAGCCGGCCGATTTCCCACGCATCGCCCGGGAAATGTCCTTGCGCTAAACAGTGCACCGCGAGATATCCCGGCGCGGCCGGGATATCTCCTGAGCGAATCTCAACGCAATCCGAGGAAGATCGACTTGCCCAACGGCACGCCGTTGTGGCGCAGGATGTCATAGGCAGTGGTCAGGTGGAAATAGAAATTGGGCATGGCGGCATGCAACAGATACTGCATTCCTGGCATCGAAACCTCGCGTCCCGCAAGCCTCAGTTCGACCATCCTGTCATCTGAACCATCGAATTCGGCCGCCGAAAATGTCGCGAGATGAGCCAATGTCTTGCTAAGGCGGGCCTGCAGATCGGCGAAGCTCGCCTCATTGTCCTCGTATTTTGGCACCTCACGCCCGGCCAGCCGCGACGGCGCGCCCTTGGCGTGATCGGTGGCAATCTGTACCTGCCTGGTCAGGGCGAACATGTCCGGCGCCAGCCTCGCCGTGAGATACACCTGCGGATCGATCTTCCGGTCAGCCGCATTTTGCTCGGCAATGCTCAGGACGTTGGCCAGTGCCTTCAGCCTCGCCGAAAATACCGGCACGGATGCTTCATACATTGATATGGTCACAAGAAATCTCCACGCGGCCCGACTGCCGACGGCGAGAGGTAGCGCTTTCGCACGCGATTGTTCAAGCGTCACCACGTCGCCGCAATCGATATGATAGGATTTTTCATCGAGTGGAGGTTCCCGATGAGACGCGCCCTTTTCGCAACGGCCGCTTTTATCTCTCTTGCCGGCCAATCGGCGCTCGCCGCAGACGCGCCTTATATCGACGACAGGTCGAATGCCGAAGCGGTCATCCGGTCGCTTTATAGTGCCATCAGCCGGCACGAATTCGCGCGCGCCTGGGACTATTTCGGCGACACCAAGCCGGCCAAGGATTTCAACTCCTTCGTCAAAGGCTATGACGGCACCGACACGGTCGACGTAAAAACCGGTGGTGTGTCCGAAGACGGTGCTGCCGGCAGTATCTATTACAGCGTTCCGGTCGCCATTCGGGCGACGGCCAAGGACGGCAGCCAAAATGTCTTTGCCGGCTGCTATACGCTGCGACAGATCAACGCCTCGATCCAGGAACCGCCATTTCGCCCGATCTTCATCGACAAGGGTGCGCTGAAACCGTCAAGGGCCGATTTCGAAGATGCCGTGCCGGCAAGCTGCGGCGAAGGACCGCCGCCGCCGAAGAAGGACGCGGCGCTTGAGCAGGCCAAAAAGGCGTTTGGCGCCACCTATGGCGACCAATGTGACAAGGAGTTTCTAAGCACCGAGCCGGACATTTTCTCGATCCAGTATAAAGACAAGGATGCGGCTGCCAGTGATCCCGAAAGGGAAACGCGGCTTTTCCACTTCTCCTGCTCGGCCGCGGCCTATAACGAAAGCTCTATTTATTACATGAGCGACGACGTGCTCGGCGTCAGGCAATTGCAGTTCGCCGAACCCGAAATGGACATTCGCTACGAAAACAACGACAGCGAAGGCAAACTGCTGGGCATGACCATAGTTGGCTTCCAGACCTCCGGCTGGGCAACCAATTCCGATTACGACGAAGAGACCAAGACGATCGCTACGTTCAACAAATGGCGTGGCATCGGCGATGCCTCTTCATCGGGGACATATCTGTTTCGCAACGGCGATTTTTCCCTGGTCCAGTACGACGTCGACGCGTCTTACGACGGCGAGGAAAATCCGCAGACGGTCGTCGACTACAACACCGCGCCCTAGGGGGCCTTCGATAACATCCAGTTGAGTGTACCCCGCCAGTCGGTCATGCGGATTGGCGTGCCATGCGTGCCAGTTTCAAAACGGACGAAGCGGGTCGGATAGGTTCTCGATTTGGCTAGGATCGATCGGAAGAAGCCTTCCTGTTTCTCGATTGGAAACACCGGGTCCTTGCTACCCTGGCCGAAGAAGACCGGCACACGACGCTTGAATGCGGGGCTTGAGAAGAAACTCTCATCCCACAGCGAGCCGAGCAGCAGCAGCCCGTCGATGCGCCCGCCGGTGTCCTTGCGATCGGCCAGCTTCCAGCATAACGAACCGCCCATCGAGCCACAGGCGACGAAGATTTTTGCGCCCGGCGACTGCTCGGCATAGTGGCCGATCAACGCAGCGATCTGGGCGGCACCGGTGTCGCCGAAGTCGGAAAAATCCGGCGACAGATAGAGGCCGCCATTGCCGGCCATCAGGTTCTTGATGCGGTTGAAATTGCCGCCAAAGGTGATGTCGTCGGTGCCCTGCTTACGGCTGCCGCCCTGCCCGTGCAGGTAAAGCACGATGATGCTGGCGCCCCCGACTTTGCCGACGGCAATGTGGCGGACATCTCCAGCGTCGGTCTTCAGCAACAGATCCTGCTGCACCTTGCGCACGCCGGTATCGGTGTATTGCGCGTGCACACGACGCTCAGGCACTTCGTCACGGGCGTTGATGTCGCGCAACTCACGATAGTCGATGACCGTATAGGCGCCGTTGTTTTCGGATGAGAGCGTCGCCGGATAGGCGAACAGATCATCCTTGAAGGGTTTGAGTTCGAGAGCGTTGGCGTAGGCGGCACAAGAGAGCGACAAAAAAATCGCGATCAGCAGGGCCGGGAGGCCAGAGGGGGGCAAGCGGAACCGGAAGCAAGAACGAAAGGCCATCCCGCAGCCATGCGTTTTTCGGCTTCGGTTTGTCAATCCTGCAGCACGCCGCCGGCGCTTTCCAGCGCCTCGCGCGTGTCGACATCGACGGCCGCCCCTTCGCCGATCTCGACATCGATGACGTCGAGCCCTTCGGCCTCGACCAGATGACGGGCACCGGTATCGCCTTCGAGGTGAGCGATGGCGGCGAACAGCGAGCGCGGCAGCAGCACCGGGTTGCCGCGCCGGCCATTATGAGAGGCGCGCACCACCGATCGCCCTTCGGACTTGCGGAACGCCTCGATCAGCCTGTCGAGGTCGGCCGAGGCGACGCCCGGCATATCGCCGAGGACGATCAGGGCGCCGGCGGCGTCGCCAGAAACCTTGGCGATGCCTGCCTTCAGCGACGAAGACAGACCCTCGGCGAAATCCGGATTGTCGGCGAAGGTCACATCCATGCCCGACAGTGCGCTGCGCACGCGCTCGCGCTCGTGGCCGGTGACGACGATGGTGGCCGCGGCTTTCGAACCGACCGCGCGTTCGGCGGTGCGGCGGACCAGGGGCTTGCCGTCGAACAGCGCCAAAAGCTTGTTCGGCCCGCTCATGCGGCTGGAGCGGCCGGCCGCCAGAAGCACCGTCTCGACCCTTGGTTCTGCTTTGGCCGGCAGCGGCTCGCGCGGCTGCGGCCGCGTCGGAATTTCCATCAGCAGCCCGCCAACGCCCATGCCGGCAATATCCCTGGCGGTCACGTCGAGACCAGCAATCAGCCGGTCGAGCACCCAGTCGAAGCCGTTCTCCTTGGGGCTACGGGCGCAACCGGGCGCACCGATGATGCGCTTGCCGCCTAGATTGCCGAGCACCAGCAGATTGCCAGGATCGACCGGCATGCCGGCGCGAATGACGGTGCCGCTTGCCCTTTCGATGGCGGCGGGCACGACGTCGCCGAAATCGGCCATCGCCGAGGCGCCGAAGATCACCACCATATCGTTGTCGCGGATCAGCGAGGCGGCAGCCTCGGCGACGGGGCTGACCTCATGCGGGGTTCGACGCTCCGTCGTCAGCCGGCTGCCCGAACGCGCCAGGCGCGCTTCGGTGACGCGCAGCGTCTTGTCGAGCACGCTCGGCTTGATGCCGGGCAGCACCGTCTGGATGAGGCCGACGCGCACCGGCTGATAGGCGTTGACCGCAAAAATCTCGCCCTCGGCGCAGATCCTTGCCACCGCATCGACCAAAGCGAAGGCGACCGCAAACGGAATGATTTTCACCGTCGCAACCATCTGACCTTTTTCGACCGGCGCATGCTGCGCCAGCGTGGCGATGGTAATCGTCGGATCGACGGCATTGATGGCGTCGATCATCGCCGCGTCGACGGTGAATATGCCGGCAGCCTGCGCGTGGAGGTTGACCCTGCCGGTCGCAGCGCGCTTCGCCTCGATGTTGCGATGGATCATATATGCGGCGAGCTTTTCGGCCGCGGCATCCTCGCTGAGATCATCGGGCGCCAACACCGCCGCGACGACCTCGGAAATCCCGGAGGCCTTCAACAGGGACACATCCTCGGCGCTTAGCCTGTGCGCCTTGCGGAAGCGGCGCTCTCCGGCTGTGGTGGCGTGCGCCAGCACTGCCCCTTCGGCCGCATCGATCGGAACGGGACCAAATTTCACGCGACCGCGCCTTTGGATTCGAGGCCGCGAGAGCGAAAGGCGTGGATCGCTTGCGCCAACACCGCGACGGCGATCTCGGCCGGGCTGGCAGCCCCAATGTCGAGGCCGATCGGTGCATGAATGCGGGCGATCTGGTCGGCGGTCGCGCCCAAGGCCAGCAAGCGTTCGACGCGTTTCGCATGGGTCTTGCGACTGCCAAGCGCCCCGACATAGAAGCAGTTGGCGTCGAGCGCCGCCTTCAGCGCGAAATCGTCGATCTTCGGATCATGAGTGAGGGCAGCCAGCGCGGTATAGCCGTCGAGCGGCTGACGCTTCAGGACATCCTCCGGCCATTCGGCATGCAGCGCGATGTCGGGAAAGCGGTCGGACGTGGCAAACGCCGTGCGCGGATCGATGATCTCGACGGGATAGCCGGCGATCCTGGCCATCGGTGCAAGCGCCTGGCTGATGTGGACGGCGCCGATCACCACCAGGCGTGGCTGCGGCAGATGTGCGTTGAGGAAGAAGGCCCGTCCCTCAGCTTCGACCGACCCGGAATTGCCGGTGCGGAATGCCTTGGCGATGGCTGCCCCGAGTTCGCCGGCAACCTGGTCGCCCTCGCGCACGATACGGTCCCGGCCGTCACCAAGATCGGTTACCAAAATCGCCGCGCGGCGGGCACGACGTTCGGCGTTGAGTGTCTTCAGCGCGTAAGGATCCATCGACAATCAGCCCAATCTTTCGACATAGACCTTGATGCGGCCGCCACAGGACAGGCCGACCTGCCACGCAGTCTCATCGGCGACCCCGAACTCCAGCATCTTCGCCTTGCCGCTATCGATGACGTCGATTGCTTCGGTCACCACTGCGCCTTCGACGCAGCCGCCCGAAACGGAGCCATGGAAATTGCCTTCGGTGTCGATGACCAGATGGCTACCGACCGGCCGCGGTGCCGAACCCCAGGTTTCGACCACGGTGGCAATGGCGACGTCCTTGCCGTCCTTCATCCAGCCCTCCGCGATGATCAGCGGGTCGCGGGCTTCATCGAGATAGACACTGTGTTCCATGATTTTCTCCCTGGGAGACATGTGGTTATGCGACGCGCTTCGCGCCAGCCTGGATCCACCGGCGCGGGTCGACCGAACGCACCGAATTCTTGTCCAGCGACGCACAGAGATCGGCGAGCGCGTCGAGATTGTGCACCGAACGGAATTCGTCGACATGCGGCAGCATCGCCCTGACGCCGCGGGCGCGCGCCTCGAAGCCGTCGAAGCGCAGCAGCGGGTTCAGCCAGATCAGCCGCCGGCAGGATTTATGCAGCCGTTCCATTTCCTCCGACAGGCCGGCGACCTCGTCGCGCTCCAGCCCATCGGTGATCAGCAGTACCACCGCGCCTTGCCCCAGCACGCGGCGCGACCAAAAACGGTTGAATTCTGCCAGCGTATCGCCGATGCGCGTGCCGCCCGACCAGTCCTTTACCGCGGCAGAACAGTCGGCGAGTGCGGCATCGGGATCGCGATGCCGCATCTGACGGGTCAGATTGGTAAGCCTGGTGCCGAAGACGAAGGCGTGCACGCGCCGGCGCTTTTCCGTCAGCGCATGCAGGAAATGCAGGAAGATCCGCGTGTACTGGCTCATAGAACCGGAAATGTCGGCAAGCACCACCAGCGGCGGATGGACTTCGCGGGGCGAGCGGAATTTAGGCAGGATCAACTCGCCGCCGGTGCGCGCAGCCGAGCGCATCATGGCGCGCGGATCGATACGGCGGCCATGCGCATCGGCTTTGAAACGCCGCGTCCGAACCATGTCGACGGGCAGCCGCAACTGGGCGATCGCTATCTTGGCGTCGGCCATCTCGGCGGCGCTCATCTGGGCAAAATCCTTGCCTCTCAGCACCTCGTTGCCGGAGAAGGTGAAGCGCGCGTCGACCTCGATCTCGGGAACTTCCTGCGCCGGCTGGTTCTTCTGGTGACCCTCGAACATCGCCTGGCTGACGCGGTTCTCGGCCGCGCGGGGTTTTTGCTTCCCTTTGTTGTCGGGAGCGATCGGCGAAAAGATCGCCAGCATCTTTTCGATCAGCTCGTGCGACTTCCAGAACAGCCGGAAGGTCTCGTCGAAGGTGGCGTGATCTTCGTGCCTCGAGACCAGCACGGCGTGCAGCGTCCAGTAGAAATCGTCACGCGAGCCGATGCCGGCAGCGAGCACTGCCTCGATGGCGTCTTTGACCGAGGCCGGTCCGACACGCATACCGGCCTTGCGCAAGGTGCGGGAGAAATAGACGACGTTGTCGGCGATCCGCCCGTCCGCCGTTGCCTCTTTGGGTTCCGCACGCGGCATCGCCCTACTCCGCCGCCGACAGCTCGGCCTTGACCTCGTTGAGGATGCGCCGGCCTTCGCCCTCACCGATGCGGGCAATATCGTCCTGGTATTTCAGCAGCACGCCAATCGTGTCGGAAACCGTCTCAGGGTCCAACGCCACCTTGTCGAGTTCGGTCAGCGCGCCGGCCCAGTCAATGGTCTCGGCGACGCCGGGCACCTTGAACAGCTCGATCTGACGCAGCTTCTGGATGAATGAAACGACCTCGGCCGAAAGCCGGCTGTTGGCCTGCGGCACCTTTCGGCGGACGATCTCAAGCTCGCGCTCGGCATTGGGATAATCGACCCAGTGATAAAGGCAGCGCCGCTTCAGCGCGTCGTGGATTTCGCGCGTGCGGTTGGTGGTGATGATGACGATCGGCGGCTCCTCCGCCTTGATGGTGCCGAGTTCGGGCACCGTCACCTGGAAATCGGAAAGGATTTCGAGCAGGAATGCCTCGAAGGCCTCGTCGGTGCGGTCGAGTTCGTCGATCAGGAACACCGGTGCGGCGCCCGCCTTGCCAGTCAGCGCATCGAGCACCGGGCGGCGGATCAGATACTTTTCGGAAAAGACGTTGCGTTCCATGTCGGAGCGGTCGACCTTGCCGGCCGCCTCCTCCATGCGGATTTCGATCATCTGCGCGGCGTAGTTCCACTCGTAGACGGCAGACGAGACATCGAGCCCTTCATAGCATTGCAGGCGGATCAGCCTACGGCCAAGGGCCTCGGCCAGCACCTTGGCGATCTCGGTCTTGCCGACGCCCGCCTCACCCTCAAGGAACAGCGGACGCTTCATGCGCAGCGACAAAAACAGCACAGTCGCCAGCGACCGGTCCGCCACATAATCCGCACCGGTCAACAGATCGAGCGTCTCGTCGATGGTCCGCGGCACGGGGCGCGATTTCAGCTCGGTCATTTGATCTCCATGGACGCGGCCATCAAAGCCTCTACAGAGCGTGGTAGCTGCGGTCGTGATAGATCAGCGGCCGCAAATTATCGCCGGTGCGCAGGCCTGTCACCTTGCCAAAAAGCACACGATGAGTGGCCAAATCCTTGGTGTCGATCAGCTCGCAGTCGAAGACGGCAAGCGCGCCCTTCAACGTCGGCGCACCGGTCGAGATGACGTCCCATTCGGCCAATGCGAAACGCTCCTCGACCGGCAGGCCGGTGATGCCGGAAAAGCCGATCGACAGCGGCTCCTGATCCGAAGCCAGCGTGTTCAGGGCAAATTTGCCGTTTTTCACAAACGGCTCGTTCTTGGGATTTTCACGATTGAGGCAGACCAGGATGGTCGGCGGCGTGTCCGACACCGAGCAGGCCGCGATCACCGTCGCGCCACGCTTGCCCGCCGGGCCATCAGTGGTGACCACATGCACATGGCCGGCAAAATGGGCCATAGCGTCGCGGTAGGCCTGCGGCCCGATTTCATTCTTCTTCAGCACCGATGATTTTCCGTGAGTCAGAACCAGCCGTTATATATGACCGCATATTGCATGCCACAAGCGAAGTGCTTGAGCTATATCCCGAATTCGCGTGTTGCGCCAAAGCTGGCCAGCCTTTAGGTCTTGACGGCATTGGCGCCGGCAAAACACGCGATCGGCGCGGAGGAATTCTTCGCTCGCATGCGACCTTGGACAACCACGATAGCGGTGCTGGCCTGGCTCTCGCTCGCCGGTAGTGCGAGTGCCGAGACGCTGCTGATCGGCGTCGCGGCGCCTTTGTCGGGGCCGTCGGCGATCCTCGGCAAACAGATCGAGGCAGGCGCGACAATGGCGGCTGAAGCGAGTGATACCGAGATCAGGACGATCGATGACGCCTGCACGGCCGCTGGCGGCGTTGCCGCCGCGCGGGAATTCGCCGCGGCCAAGGTCAAGGTCGTCATCGGTTTTCTGTGCACCGACGCAATCGAGGCGGCTCTGCCGATCCTCAAGGATGCCGACATCCCGGTGATCACCGTCGGCGTGCGCACGGAAAGCCTGACCGACCGGCGCGCCAAGACGGGATGGCCGATCTATCGTCTCGGGCCGCGCAGCGACGACGAGCGCAATGCCGTCGCCGCCACCCTCACCCGCCTATGGCAGAACGAGCTGTTCGCTATCGTCGACGATGGCACGATCTATGGCCGCGAAATGGCCGAGACGTTTCGGTCTGCCGCCGAGCAGGCGGCATTGAAGCCAGTGTTCGTCGACACGTTCCGGCCGCAGCTCGACAACCAGATCGGCCTGATCGGCCGACTGAAGAAAGCCGGCGCAACGCATGTCTTTGCCGGCGGTGACGGCGATGATGTCGCCATTATGGGCCGCGACGCCGGCCAGCTCGATACCGGCATGGTGTTTGCCGGCGGTGAAGCGCTGCGCGCGCCGCTCGGCGACGTGCCTTACGCCGTCGGCACGCTAATGATCGCGCCGCCCGAATGGGTTGACGTCGCCGACCCCAAGGTGCTGCAAAGCTTTGTCGCACAAAACATCGTGCCGGATGGTTATACGCTTCCCGCCTATGCCGCGGTCGAGATCGCCCGCGAGGCCTTTGCGGCTTCCGAAACCTCCGGCAAAAGCCTGGCTGACCTGCTTACTGGACATGACTTCACTACGGCGATCGGGCCGATCCGCTTTGACGAGAAAGGCGACCTGACGCAAAATCCTTATCGCGCCTACCGTTTCGACGGCGGCCGTTTCGTGCGGGCGGAGAGCCAATAATGTTCCATACCGGTCCGCGCAATCTCATCACCGACGTTGCCGGCTTGCGGGTTGGCAATGCGGCGAATGCCAAGCTGAAATCCGGTGTGACCACCGTCATCTGCGACGAACCGGCCGTGGCCGGCGTGCAAATCCTGGGCGGTGCGCCGGGCACCCGCGAAACCGACCTGCTCGAGCCGCACAATTCAATCCATGCCATCCACGCCGTGGTGCTTTCGGGCGGTTCGGCCTTTGGCCTCGACGCCGCGTCGGGGGTACAGGCGGCATTGCGCGAAAGAGGCATCGGCGTCGAGGTCGGCGGCTTTCGCGTGCCGATCGTGCCGGCGGCGATCCTGTTCGACCTGCGCAATGGCGGCGACAAGGATTGGGGCCGGTATCCGCCTTACCGCGACCTCGGCTACGAAGCCGCGCAAGCCGCCGCGATAGACTTTGCGCTCGGCACCGCCGGCGCGGGTGCCGGCGCGCTGAGCTCCGGTCTGAAGGGCGGGCTCGGCTCGGCCTCGACAATGCTGGACAGCGGCGTCACCATCGGCGCGCTCGCCGCCGTCAACCCGACCGGCTCGGTGACGGTCGCCGGGACCCGCCATTTCTGGGCGGCACCGTTCGAGATCGGCGACGAGTTCGGCGGCTTAGGCTATCCCCACCCGATGCCTGACGGTGCCAGAAAGATCCTGCTGAAGTTCCGTGACAAGCATGCCGCAGAGCAGGCGGAAACCGGCGCCAACACGACCATCGCCGTGATCGCCACTGATGCGGTCCTCACCAAGGCCGCCGCCAAACGCCTGGCGATATCAGCGCATGACGGCTTTGTCCGTGCCATTTGGCCGACGCACACGCCCGCCGACGGCGATCTGGTCTTCGCGCTGGCAACGGGCAAGAGCGGCATCGAGCTCGGGCCCAACGATGCAATCGATCTCTACGCAGCTGCCGGCGCGACGATGGCGCGCGCCATCAGCCGCGGCGTCTTTGCCGCGACGCCGGCCGAGGGCGATCTCTTCCCGGTCTGGTCGTCGCGCTGAACGCGCCGACGCTCATTCGGTGAGCAGTAGTCAGACTGGACTATGATCAGGTGGGGTCGGATTTTTCTTCCTCGAACGTGACCGCAACATCCGAGTTTGCCGACAGGCGCACCTTCTGGCCCTCGACCTCGGCGACGAGGCTGAGAGGAATGAAGTGGTGATGGCCCCTGTGAGCGCCCTCGCCGCTGTCGCGCTTGGTCAGCTTGATGCGATCCCCGTCGACCTTGTCGACGGTGCCGACATGGACGCCGTCGGCGCCGATCACTTCCATACGTTCGCGGATCTTGGCTGCATCGGTCATGGGGGTCTCCCTTAGGGCGCCGCGCGTCCTTTGGACGCGCAAAGGATGCTCTAAACATTTTGAATCAATGCATCGTGCCCTTCCGAAAATCGATTCTGATTTTCGGAAGGCACGATGCGGTGAAGCTGCCGACAATAACAAACGACAGCCGGATTGGATGCATCGACTTCGTGTTTCAGTTAGCACGATCTTTTGACAGCATCGTGATAGGGAATTTAACGACGTCGACTGCCTGAACGGAAAGCCCCATGCGAAATCTTGCCCTGTTTGCCGTCTGCCTGTTCGCCCAGCTTGCAACTTCGGTCGCTGCCTACGCAGGCGATGTCGCCGAGCTTGAGATCCTCGGCTTCAGCCGTGACCGCGGCATCTTCGCCTTCGAAGAATATGGCGTCCAGGACGGATCGGGATTCCCGTATGCCAACCGCTATTACATCGACACGGCCGACGACAGTTTTCTCAAGGGATCGCCGATCCGAGTCCGGCTCGAAGACGAGAATGCCATGGTGGACGCAGCGCGGCTGCAGGCTCGGCAAAAGGGCGAAGCGATCGTCAGTCAGGCGGAACTCACGGCAAATCGCGGCATCACCGCCGGCTTCAACCCGGTGACCGAGCTTTCTGCCGATCCCTTCCGCATGGTGGTCAATCCGCGCCCGATCTTTTCGCCGGTCGACGATCCGCTCGAGTTCCGGCTCGACCAGATCGGCATGAATGACACCGAACGCTGCCAGAGCCAGGGCGAGATCAACGGCTTTCGCCTGCTGCGCATCGAGGCGAAGGACGGCGGCCAGACGAGGATTATTCACGAGGACAAATCAATCCCGCAAAGCCGCGGCTGTCCGAATGGGCACCAGATCGGCGCGGTCCAGACATTTTCACTGGATAGCCTCAGCGCCTATGCCGTGCTGATCGCGGTGCGCCAATACGGCTTCGAAGGGCCGGACTATCGCTGGATCGCGGTAACCGGTCGCCTGTGACGTTCCCCGCCATGCGCTATCGCGCTCTGCGCCGTCTCCGCCGCTCCTTGCCGCCGCTGCGCACCGCTTTTGTCGGTGCCTTGTTGTGGGCCATGGCGATGGGCGCCAGCGCGCTGCTCAATCTGCAGCTGTACGATTGGGAGACCCCGGCGAAGGTCCGCTTCGTCTCGCTGCTTTATGCTGCCGGCGGCGCGCTGGCCTTCCCGGTTGGGCTGTTTCTGGCGCGACTCGTCTCCCTCGGACGCAACTGGGAGATCGCCCTCGCTGCCGCCTTCGTCTGCCTTCTCACCGTGACTATCGCCTTCACCGGCGGCCTCTTTGGGCTGCAATACCGCTCCTACTATGTCCAATGGCATGCGCCCGCGCTCACCATCACCTGGGTTTTCCAGTTCGTGTTCACGATGTTGACGGCGCTCTACCAGTTCGTCGTCCTCGGCATCCGGCTGTATTTTCCGCTCGGTTTCATTGCGCTGGCTGTCGCCAGTGTCTGGTTTGCGCGCCAGCAACGTTGAGCATTTTGCTTGCCTCTGTTAGGACGCGGGCAAATGCTCTTGCAAGTCAGGACCGACTGATGATCCCTCGCTACTCCCGGCCGGAAATGGTGGCCATCTGGTCGCCCGAAACCCGGTTCCGCATCTGGTTCGAGATCGAGGCCTACGCCTGCGACGCATTGGCCGAGCTCGGCGTCATCCCGAAGGAGGCCGCCAAGACCATTTGGGAGAAAGGCGGGGCGGCGAAATTCGATGTCGAAGCCATCGACGAGATCGAACGCGTCACCAAGCACGACGTCATCGCCTTTCTCACCCATCTTGCCGAATTCGTCGGGCCGGATGCCCGCTTCATCCATCAGGGCATGACATCCTCCGACGTTCTCGACACCTGTTTTGCCGTGCAGCTCACCCGGGCCAGCGACATCCTCCTGGCCGACATTGACGGGCTGCTTGCGGCGCTCAAGCGCCGCGCCTTCGAGCACAAGGATACGATTACCATCGGCCGCAGCCACGGCATCCATGCCGAGCCGACCACTTTCGGCGTCAAGCTGGCGCAGGCCTATGCCGAATTCTCGCGCTGCCGCGAGAGGCTGGTGCACGCACGCGAGGACATCGCCACCTGCGCCATCTCGGGTGCGGTCGGCACCTTCGCCAATATCGACCCCTATGTCGAAGAGTACGTGGCCAAGAAACTTGGGCTGAAGCCCGAGCCGGTGTCGACGCAGGTGATCCCGCGCGACCGCCATGCGATGTTCTTCGCCACGCTCGGCGTCATCGCCTCGTCGATCGAGCGGCTGGCGATCGAGATGCGCCATCTGCAGCGCACCGAGGTACTGGAGGCGGAGGAGTATTTTTCGCCCGGACAAAAGGGCTCGTCGGCGATGCCGCACAAGCGCAACCCGGTGCTGACCGAGAACCTCACCGGCCTTGCTCGCATGGTGCGCTCCTTCGCGCTGCCGGCAATGGAGAATGTGGCGCTGTGGCACGAGCGCGACATCTCGCACTCGTCGGTCGAGCGCATGATCGGGCCCGACGCGACGGTGACGCTCGATTTCGCGCTGTCACGGCTGACCAGCGTCATCGACAAACTGCTGGTCTACCCCGACAACATGCTGAAGAACATGAACAAGTTCCGCGGCCTCGTGCATTCGCAGCGCGTGCTGCTGGCGCTGACGCAAGCCGGCATTTCGCGTGAGGAAGCCTACCGGCTGGTGCAGCGCAATGCCATGAAGGTGTGGGAGCAAGGCGCTGATTTCCTTGAGGAACTTTTGGCCGACAAGGACGTTGTTGCAGCCCTGCCTGAGGCCGAGATCCGCGAGAAATTCGACTTGGGCTATCATACCAAGCATGTCGACACGATCTTCAGCCGAGTGTTCGGAGAAGCCTGATGATTTCGGCGGCCGGAGATTTCGATTTTCTTGCCCTGCCCGGCCGCGGCAATTCCGGACCGGATCATTGGATGTCGCATTGGTGCAGGGTGCTCCCCAATTCGAGCCGCGTGCTGCAGGCAGAGTGGGACCGGCCGAAGCCTGAAGACTGGATCGGCCAGGTGGATGCTGCGGTGGCCGCCGCACCGCGCCGCATCGTGCTGCTTGCACATTCGCTGGCAGTGGCGACGGCGGTGAAGTGGGCTTCCGGGGCCAGTCAAAGCCAGCTCGACAAGGTCGCGGCGGCGTTCCTGGTCGCCGCGACCAATGTCGAGGATACCGATCCCTCATTCGACGCGGTGCGCCCGTTCGCGCCGATGCCGCTGAAGCGCCTGCCCTTCCCGGCATTGGTGGTGGCGAGCCGCAGCGACCCGCGCGTCACCTTCGACAAGGCGACCGCTTTTGCCGCAGCCTGGGGCGCGGATATCGCCGATGCCGGCGATCTCGGCCATATGGGAAACGAGGCCCGCCTGGGCGTATGGCCAGCGGGCCTGCTGATGCTAGGACGCTTACTCGAGAAGGCTAACCTCTAGCCTACGCCTTACCGGGAACCGTCCTTATCACTGTGCCCCACGGATCCTCGCGGGTAGTGTCGCTCGCGGCATTGTCCGAACGCATCTCGACCCAGGCCAGGCCGGAGCGGGAGGGATCTCGGCGACCGGCACCCGGGCTCTGCCACGCATTTGCGCCAATGTGGTGATGATAGCCGCCGGACGACAGGAACACCGCCGCGCCACCATATTTTGCCACCGTGTCGAAACCGAACTCCTGGTGCCACCATGCTTCGGCTTCTTCCGGCCTGCCGACCCGCAAATGGACGTGGCCGATAATGCTGTTTTCCGGCGCGCCCTGCCAGCCGGTGTCGCCGGCCGGCACTTCGGCAACCACCGAAGGGATGTTCAGCCGCTCCGTCGCCATCGCGATCTTGTCGCCGTTCCATTTCCAGTCCTGCGGACGGCGGTCGGCATAGATCTCGATGCCGTTGCCTTCCGGGTCGGTCAGATAAAGCGCCTCGCTGACCAGATGATCGGACGCGCCCTCGATGCCAATCTTGCCGGCGATGGCGTGATTGATCCAGCGGCCGAGATCGGCCCGACTGGGTAGTAGGAAGGCGGTGTGGAAAAGACCGGCGCTGCGCGGGTCATCCGGTTTCGCAGCCGGATCCGCTTCGATGTCGAGCAAAGGACGATTGACTGCGCCGAGCGTGATCGTGCCGCCGGAGCGGCTCAGTTCCTGCAAACCGACGACTTTGCGATAGTAGGCAGCGAGATTTTCTGCATGGCGCGCCCGCAAGCCGACGCGGGCAACGCTGACCGGGGTCGTCGCGGCAAAAGGCAGTTCGCTCATCAAAGTGCTCCGTTCAGGCGGCGCTCGACAAGCTTCCAACAGAGGAACCCGGCGCCATCAATCATTCTACGCCGTGTCCGTGCCAAAATCTCGGAACAGCCATTCTTTCCTGGCGACAGATCGTCGATCGCGATCGTTCACACAAGAGCGCAAGAAGCGAACATGGTGTTCACAATAGCGAGCAGAACCGGGCTCGTGAGAGGCCGTTTGCGTGTCGCTGTTGAGTTTATACCCGGTTGCACCCGACAGCGCCTCTCGCTACATGCGCGCCATGAAAGTCAGGGAAGCAGATATTCTCATCGTGCCGGGCTACACCAATTCCGGCCCCGATCATTGGCAGAGCCGCTGGCAGTCGAAACTATCGACAGCGCGCCGCGTCGAACAGGCGGAATGGTCGAAACCGGTGCGCGAGGATTGGACGGCCGGTGTCGCCAAGGCGGTTAACGAGGCCGAGCGGCCGGTCGTCATCGTCGCCCATTCGCTTGGCGTCGCCGCGGTCATCCAGGCCTTGTCTCGGTTCGAGCGGCCGGTCGCCGGCGCTTTTTTCGTGGCGCCGCCCGATGTCGCCAATCCAAAGATAAAGCCGAGGCACCTGATGACCTTCGGTCCCTATCCGCGTGACCCGCTGCCGTTTCCGTCGGTGGTGATCGCCAGCCGCAACGACCCGTTCTGCGCCTTCGGCGTCGCCGAGGACATTGCCGCGGCTTGGGGCTCGCTGTTCATCGACGCCGGCGATGCCGGCCATCTCAACGCGGATTCCGGCTTTGGCCCCTGGCCCGAAGGGTCGATGACGTTCGCGAAATTCCTGACGGATCTCTAGGAAGCGATTGAACCCCTGACGCTGCTCAGCAGGGTCTTTGCCCCAAGCGAAATCAGCGAATGCTCGGAACCCATCGCCAGCAGCCGGTAACCCATCGACACCACGCGACCGGCGATGGCCGGTTCCATCACATAGATCGCCGCATGCTTGCCGGCTTTGCGGGTGCGCTCGGCGATCGAGGCGACGGTCTCCATCATGCTCTCCAGCGTCGAACTGACGGTGGTTCCCTTCGACCAGGCGATCGAGAAATCCGACGGGCCGAGGAAGATCCCGTCGATACCCGGCGTGTCGAGAATGCCGTCGAGTGCATCAAGCGCGGCGCGCGTTTCGACCATGGCGAACGCCATGGTGCGCTGGTTACTGTCGCGCAGCCAGTCGGCATAATCGCCCTTGCCATGGCGCGGAAAGGCATAGGTCGGCCCCCAGGAGCGCTCGCCGAGTGGCGGGTATTTCATGGCGGCGGCAAACAGCTTTGCGTCCGCCACCGAATTCACCATCGGGGCGATCACAGCCTCGGCGCCGAAGTCGAGCGCGCGGCTGGCCATGTCGAAGCGGCCGACCGGGATGCGCACCAGCGCCGGCTTGTTGGCCGCCAGCACCGGCACAAGCCCGCGCAGCACGCTGTCCTCGTGATGGCCACCATGCTGCATGTCGAGCGTAACCGCGTCGAACCCTTGTCTGGCCAATATCTCGACAGTCAGGGCATCCGGCACGCCGGACCATGCGGTGAACAGCGTCTCGTCGGCCGCCAGGCGTGACTTCAGGGACATTGGTGATTTCCTCTTTGCTTGCAGCAATTCAGCCGGAAATGACCGCAAAGGCAAAGAAAAACCGCCCGGTTAGGCCGGGCGGTCGATTGGTCCAGCATTCGATCGATGTCGGTGGAAGGATCAGGTGTTCTTGATCTGCTCAATCGCCTGCGCCATCAATTCATCCATGGTGCGGCGGATCTGATGGTCCGACTGGTCGATGCCGGCTGCATCGAAATCCTTGCGTATCTTGCGGAAAACGTCGTGATCGCCGGCTTCCTCGATGTCGCTGACGACCACTTCCCTGGCATAGGCGTCGGCCTCGGCGCCTGACTTGCCGAGCTTTTCGGCAGCCCACAGGCCGAGCGCTCTGTTGCGGCGTGCCGCAGCCTTGAATCGAAGTTCCTCGTCGAATGCGAATTTGCGCTCAAAGCCCTCTTCGCGGTCTTTCATGCTGCTCATGGCATCCCTCCGTGAAATCCGATTCGTTGTGCCAATATGTGTTGCCGGAGCACAAACCAAAAGGGCGCCGGCCGGTCAATATGCTACATTGCCTGCTGCGCTGCGGCATTTCGGTCCCCGAAAGCGGTTGATTGAAAGGATTTGCCGATTGAGCAAACAGTGCGATTGGGATAGACACCGGCATTGAACCCCACCGTCGCCATCTTATTTTAGGCAGACGGACAGGAACTGGTCGCTTGCCGCCTGCCCGCAAATCCAGAGAAAAATCAGATGAAAAATCGCCGCCGCATTTATGAAGGCAAGGCCAAGATCCTTTATGAGGGACCGGAGCCTGGCACGCTGATCCAGTTCTTCAAGGACGACGCCACCGCTTTCAACAAGAAGAAGCATGAAATCGTCGATGGCAAAGGCGTGCTCAACAACCGCATTTCCGAGCACATCTTCAATCATCTCAACCGGATGGGCATTCCGACCCACTTCATCCGCCGGCTCAACATGCGCGAGCAGCTGATCAAGGAAGTCGAGATCATCCCGCTCGAAGTGGTGGTGCGCAACGTCGCCGCCGGCTCGCTGGCCAAGCGCTTGGGCATCGAGGAAGGCACCGTGCTGCCGCGCTCGATCATCGAATTCTATTACAAGGCCGATGCGCTCGACGATCCGATGGTATCGGAAGAGCACATCACCGCCTTCGGCTGGGCGAGCCCGCAGGAGATCGACGACGTCATGGCGCTGGCCATTCGCGTCAACGACTTCCTTTCCGGCCTGTTCATGGGCGTCGGGATCCAGCTCGTCGATTTCAAAATCGAATGCGGCCGCCTGTTCGAAGGCGATATGATGCGCATCGTCGTCGCCGACGAGATCTCGCCGGATTCCTGCCGGCTGTGGGACGTGGCGACCCAGGACAAGCTCGACAAGGACCGCTTCCGCCGCGACATGGGCGGGCTCGTCGAAGCCTATCAGGAAGTTGCCCGCCGCCTCGGCATCATGAACGAGAACGAACCGCCGCGCCCTGCCGGACCGGTGCTCGTCGCATCGACCGACGGTGTCAAAGGCAAGCCGCACTGACGGCTTGCCCGCTCAACAGGTGAACAGGAGCATGTCCAGCGTGATCAAGGCCCGCATTACCGTAACCCTCAAGAACGGCGTGCTCGACCCACAAGGCAAGGCAATCGAGCATGCGCTTTCCGGAATGGGTTTCGGCGGCGTCGGCCAGGTGCGGCAAGGCAAGGTTTTCGATATCGAGCTTGCCGAGGGCGACAAGGCCAAGGCCGAGGCCGATCTGAAAGCTATGTGCGACAAGCTTCTGGCGAATACGGTGATTGAGAATTACGCGGTGGAGATCGGCTGAGCTTGTCGAAAGACATCCAGATATCGAAGTTCATGAGTCTTGTTTTACGCCATGCTCCCCATGAAGCGGGGCTGACTTTGGATGAGAACGGTTGGACTGATTTCAACAAACTTTGCGCGGCGATTCAGGCGAAGTTCGGCACATCCGCCGCCGAGGTTGTTCGGATCATCGACGAGAACCCGAAAAAGCGCTTTGCAATCGACGGTGATCGTGTCCGTGCGGTTCAAGGCCACAGTGTCGAGATTGATCTCGGCCTGTCGCCATCAATTCCTCCAACAGTCTTATATCACGGCACCAAGGAAGAGTTTCTCCCCAGCATCTTACGAGAAGGCTTGATCAGCCAGTCTCGGCAGCACGTTCATTTGTCAAAAGACATTGAAACAGCTGTGATCGTCGCACAGCGCCGCAAGGGGAGAAGTGTTATCCTGCGGATCGACTCGGAAAACATGGCCAAAAACGGCGCCTTATTTTTTCTTTCCGAAAATGGCGTCTGGCTGACCAGCCATGTTTTGCCGCGATATCTGTTCCAACTCAACGAGCATGAATTCTCATGAAATCAGCCGTCGTCCTGCTCCCCGGCCTTAATCGCGACCGTGACATGATCGCGGCGCTGACCAAGATTTCCGGCACGCCGCCGGTCACCGTCTGGCAGACCGACACTGAAATTCCCGATGTCGACCTGATCGCCATTCCCGGCGGCTTTTCCTTTGGCGATTATCTGCGCTGCGGCGCTATTGCCGCGCGCATGCCGGTGATGCGGGCTGTGGCCGAAAAGGCGGCCAAGGGCGTCACGGTCATCGGCGTCTGCAACGGCTTCCAGATCCTGGTCGAGGCCGGCCTGTTGCCGGGTGCATTGATGCGCAACACCTCGCTGAAATTCGTCTGCCGGCAAGTCAAGCTGCAGATCGTCAATGCCAACACGATGTTCACCCGCCGCTATCAGCCGGGCCAGGTCATCCGCGCGCCGGTGGCGCATCATGACGGCAATTATTTTGCTGATGCCGAAACGCTGGCCCGCCTCGAAGGCGAAGGCCAGGTGGTGTTCCGATATGCCGAAGGCACCAATCCCAACGGCTCGATCAACGACATTGCCGGCATTGTCAACGGCCGTGGCAATGTGCTCGGCCTGATGCCGCATCCCGAGAACCTGATTGAAGCGGCGCATGGCGGCAGCGACGGCCGGGCGCTGTTCGAAAGCGCGCTGGGCATCGCCGCTTGATGCATTCAATCTTCCTCCTGGAGCGACGGTCATGAAACTCTATTCGCGACCGCTGTCGCCCTATTCGTCGATCGTGCGGGCGCTGGCCTACATCAAGAACGTGCCGCTCAAGGTCATTGCACCGCCGCCTGGGTTTCCCATTCCCGAGGCATTCCGTGCCATCTCCCCGCTCAATCGGATTCCAGTGCTGATCACCGGCTCGGGCGAAACGATCGTCGAATCCGTGGTCATTGCCGAATATCTGGAGGAGCGCTTTCCCGAGCCAGCGCTGCTGCCCAAGGATTCGAAAGACCGGGCGTTGGTGCGCATGTTCGCCCGCATCACCGACCTTGACGTGCTCGCCCCAACGATGAAGCTGTTCGAGCTCTATTTCGTGCCGCAGCGCAACGAGGCGGACATCAAGGCACAGTTCGCCCGATTGCATCACGGGCTTGCGGCAATCGAGGCCCGCATGGCGCATGGCCCGTTCGCGCTCGGCGACGACATCTCCTTCGCCGATGCGTGGCTGACGCCGACCCGCTTCGTCTTCAACAATTTCAGGGCGACGACCGGCCGCCCCGACCTGCTTGACGCCCATCCGAAATTCGATGCCTATGAGCAAATCGCCTTGCAGCATCCGGCGCTGTCGCGCGTCTGGGGTGAGATGACAGACGGTCTGAAGATCTTTCTGTCAGAACTCGAGATGGGCGCCGCTTGACCATGCGATCGACACTCGCCAGCCTCGCCCTCGCCGCTGCCGCCGGTCTTGTACTCGCCTCCTGCCAGTCAAGCCCGAAGAGCACGCCGGCGCCGGCAGGCAAGAGCGCGTCACTGCTTGCCATGGAGCAGGTGGCAATAGCTGCCCACAAATGCTGGATCGCCAGCAAGGACCCTGCCTTCAAATCCTATCAGATGGCCAACGAGCTGAATTCGTTCAGCGGCACGCCGCGCTTCCTGCTGGTGCCGGCCAAACATTATGGCGGAAAGCCGTTGCTGGTCGTGCAGGCGCAAGGCAATTCGAGCCGCGTCGACGTGTTCGGCCCATTGATGGCGGAACCGCTCGGCGGCCGCATCGGCTCGGACATTGCCCGCTGGCAGGCGGGCAATCCGGCCTGTGGCGCTGCTGCCTAGCCCAATGGGTCGCTTGCTGCAGATCACCGGTCTGGTCGTCGGCCTGGCCGGGCTCGTCCTGCAGCTCTGCATCACCGTCCCGGCATCAATGGAAGCCGGCCGCGGCTTTGTCGGCTCGCTGGTCTTCTATTTCAGCTTCTTCACCATCCTGACCAACATCGGCGCGGTGCTCGTCCATGCGTCGTTGCTGTCGTCGACGGGTTATGCCTGGTTTCCGGCCTTTGCCGGGCCACGGATAGGGGCGGGCGTAGCCGTCGCCATAAGCCTGGTCCTCATTATCTACGCCACGGTCCTGGCGCAGCTTTGGCAGCCGCAAGGGCTGTTCCTGCTCTGCGACGTGCTCCTGCACTATGTGACGCCGGTGGTGTTCGTGCTGTGGTGGCTTGTGGCGGGCGCCGACGGCTCGACGCGATGGCGTGACATCTCGTGGTGGATGATCTATCCGATCGCCTATCTGGCCTACGCGCTGCTGCGGGCGCCGATCGTCGGCGAAGTACCCTATCCATTCCTCGACGTCTCCAAACACGGGGCGGCCAGCGTCGCCGTCTCGGCTCTGGCCATCACCGGGCTTTTTCTGGTTCTGTGTATCGTGGCCGTGCTTGTGGACCACGGCGTATCGAGGCTCAGGGCGGCGGGCGTCCGCTAAAGTGCGGTGCCTCAACCCTCAGTCCCAGAACGGCCTGAGGCCCTCACGATGGGCATCACAACGCGTAATGCCTATGTCCTTGAGCTGGTCGTCGGTCATCTCGAGCAGGACCAGCCGGCTGCGCCGACGATCCATTAGCCTGCCAATCCATCTCGCGAAGGATCCGAGCGTACGCACCAGCCGACCAACATAGGTTGGCCGGCCTAACGGAGGCGCCACCTGCATCTGCAATTCAGCCCTAACGGGGCGGATTGTCTCTATTGTAGCCATTTTCTTTCTGCCAAAACTTCGGATTGTACCCTTCTCGCCGCCGATCTGATATGTATTGACTCACATCCTGGTGCAATGTAAAAAATTGTCACCATGACAACTTGGCTTCCAGATCTTACCGCGGGTACCGGCCCGCTCTATCAGCGGCTTGCCGATTCCATCGAGACGGACATCGACCGCGGCCTGATCGGTGCAGGGGCAAAGCTGCCGCCGCAGCGCGATCTGGCATACGACATCGGCACGACCGTCGGCACGGTCGGCAGGGCCTATCAATTGCTGCGCGAGCGGGGATTGGTCAGCGGCGAGGTCGGCCGCGGAACCTATGTTCTCGCTCAGCAGTCGGAAAGCGCAAAGCCGGATTTCCTGGAGCCGGTCGAACAAGGCACGCGCTATATGGATGCGCCCGGCGACAAGCTGCGCTTCGATAGCACCGCCGCACCGGATGTCGGCCAGGGTGCCATCGTCGCCGATGTGTTGACACGCACGGCGCAAGACCATCCGCATGAGATTTCAAGCTACACGCGTGATTTCCCGGACCGCTGGTTCGAGGCCGGCAGGCGCTGGCTGTCGCGCAATTCCTATCGCCCGGCGGCGGATGCCATTGTCCCCACGCTCGGCACCCACGCCGCGGTGATGGCAACAATTGCGGGGCTCACCGCCCCCGGCGACTATGTCGTCTTCGAGCACCTCACCTATTCGCAGATTTCCCGCAGCGCCGGCCTTATCGGTCGCCGGACCGCACTGGTGGCGGCTGACGACGAGGGCATCGATCCCCAGGATTTCGAGCGCGTCTGCGCACAAAAGCATCCGAAGATGATGTTTTTGATGCCGACGGCCAAGAATCCGACGCTGACAACGCTGTCGGCATCGCGCCGCGAGGCAATCGCGCATGTCGCCCGTCAATATAATGTCGTCCTGATCGAGGACGATCTCTATGGCGGACTGACCGACGACCCGACACCTCTATTGGCCGAATATGCTCCCGAACGGACCATCGTTGCCGGCGGCCTGTCGAAATCGGTCGCGGCGGGTGTTCGCGGCGGTTGGCTCGCTTGCCCGCCGGCCTATCGTCACCGCATCCGGGTTGCCCATAAGATGATGACGGGCGGCCTGCCCTTTCTGCTGGCGGAGGTGGGCAGCCGGCTGGTGCTGTCCGGCCAGGCGGCCGAGATGCGCAAGCGCAGCATTGCCGAGATCGGTGCGCGCATTGCGATCGTGCGCGAGACACTCGACGGCTTCGACTTCAAGGCGCTGGATAATGTGCCCTTCGTCTGGCTCACTTTGCCCGACCCATGGCTTTCCGGCACTTTCAAACAGGCTTGCCTCGAACATGGCGTGCTCATCGACGACGAGGACGAGTTCAAGGCGGGGCGTTCCGAACAGGCCTTTCACGGCGTGCGGTTTGGCATCTCGCAGCCGCGGCAGCGGGACGATATCGCGCACGGCGTCGCGGTTATCCGGCGGCTTCTGGACGAAGGCCGCGCCGGCTACGACAGCTTTTCCTGAACCGGCTTGAAACCGGCGGGTCGAGTGGCGATCTTTCGCTACTTGCGGTCAGCTGTTGCTTTCCGTCGTTTTAGTCATCCGGCGGGGTGTATCGGCTGCAAAGCTTGCGATAAGACGGGACTCGATCCCAGGGACACAAATTGCCGATCATGACCATTTCCAATTCCGTGCCGATCACTCCGGAACTCATTGCCGCGCACGGGCTGAAGCCCGACGAGTACCAACGCATCCTCGACCTGGTCGGGCGCGAGCCGAGCTTTACCGAACTCGGTATTTTTTCCGCGATGTGGAACGAGCATTGTTCCTACAAATCCTCGAAAAAATGGCTGCGTACGCTGCCGACCACCGGGCCGCAAGTCATCCAGGGCCCGGGCGAGAATGCCGGCGTGGTCGACATCGGCGACGGCGACTGCGTCGTCTTCAAGATGGAGAGCCATAACCATCCCTCCTATATCGAGCCTTATCAGGGAGCGGCGACCGGCGTCGGCGGCATCCTGCGCGACGTGTTCACCATGGGCGCGCGGCCGATAGCGGCGATGAACGCGCTGCGCTTCGGTGCGCCGGATCATCCCAAAACCAGACACCTCGTTGCCGGCGTCGTTTCCGGCGTCGGTGGCTACGGCAATTCCTTCGGCGTGCCGACGGTCGGCGGTGAAGTCAATTTCGACGCCCGCTATAATGGCAATATCCTGGTCAACGCGTTTGCCGCGGGTCTTGCGAAAACCGATGCGATCTTCCTGTCGGAAGCCAAGGGGGTCGGCCTGCCGGTCGTCTATCTCGGCGCCAAGACCGGGCGCGACGGCGTCGGCGGCGCCACCATGGCCTCGGCCGAATTCGACGACAAGATCGACGAGAAGCGGCCCACGGTCCAGGTTGGCGATCCCTTCACCGAAAAATGCCTGCTCGAAGCCTGCCTCGAACTGATGGCGTCCGGCGCCGTTATCGCCATCCAGGACATGGGTGCCGCTGGCCTCACCTGCTCGGCGGTCGAAATGGGCGCCAAGGGCGACCTCGGCATTGAGCTCGATCTCGACAAGGTGCCGGTGCGTGAAGAGCGCATGAGCGCTTATGAGATGATGCTTTCGGAGAGCCAGGAGCGCATGCTGATGGTGCTGCGCCCCGAAAAGGAAAAACAGGCCGAGGCGATCTTCCACAAATGGGGCCTCGACTTTGCCATCGTCGGCAAGACCACCGACGATCTGCGCTTCCGCGTGCTGCACCAGGGCGACGAGGTCGCCAACCTGCCGATCAAGGATCTCGGCGACCAGGCGCCGGAATATGACCGTCCCTGGGTCGAGCCGAAGAAGCCGGCGCCATTGGGCGCCGGCGATGCACCGCAAAGCGATGTGGCCGAGGCTTTGCTGAAGCTGCTTGGCGGGCCGGACCTGTCCTCGCGCCGCTGGGTGTGGGAGCAGTACGACACGCTGATCCAAGGCAATTCGTTGCAGCTTCCCGGCGGCGATGCCGGCGTCGTGCGGGTCGACGGTCATCCGACCAAGGCGCTCGCCTTCTCCTCCGACGTGACGCCGCGCTATTGCGAGGCCGACCCCTACGAGGGAGGCAAGCAGGCGGTGGCCGAATGCTGGCGCAATCTTACCGCCACCGGTGCCTTGCCGCTCGCGGCCACCGACAACCTTAATTTCGGCAATCCGGAACGGCCGGAGATCATGGGTCAGTTGGTCGGCGCGGTGAAAGGTATTGGCGATGCCTGCAGGGCGCTGGGCTTCCCGATCGTCTCCGGCAACGTCTCGCTCTACAATGAGACCAACGGCCAAGGCATACTGCCGACACCAACCATCGGCGGCGTCGGGCTGATTGCCGATTGGTCGAAAATGGTGCGGATCGGCTTTGCCGCCGAAGGCCAGATGATCGTGCTGGTCGGCGCACCGACCATGTGGGGCACGCATCTTGGCCAATCGGTCTATATGCGCGACATCCATGGCCGTGCCGACGGCCCGCCGCCGCCCGTCGATCTCGATCACGAAAAGCGCGTCGGTGACCATGTGCGGGCGCTGATTGCGTCGGGCGTCGTTACCGCGGCGCATGACGTTTCCGATGGCGGCATCGCGGTGGCGTTGGCCGAGATGGCGATGGCCTCCGGCATCGGCGCGACCATCCCCCGCCTGATCGGCACCGATCCGATCCCGGTCTGGTTCGGCGAGGATCAGGGCCGCTATCTGCTGACGCTGTCGATCGACCCGCAGAGCGAGGCGTGGGATGCCATTCGCGAACAGCAAAGCAAGCTCGGCATTTTTGCACCGTGGATCGGCTCGACCGGCGGCAGCGAACTGAAGCTGGGCGAGGCACGTGCGATACCGGTCAGTGAATTGACCGCTGCCCACGAATCCTGGTTCCCTCGCTTCATGGCAAATGAGGTCGTGGACCCGTGATGTGATCGAGTGGAGCCGTTTCACTGTGGTTCATCCGCCGTTTCGACCATATCTATGAGTTCACGACCTGAACAAGGAATCCTCGCATGGCAATGAACGCCCACGACATCGAACGGCTGATCAAGGAAGGCATTCCGGACGCCAAGGTGACGATTCGCGATCTGGCCGGCGATGGCGACCATTATGCGGCGGAGGTGGTGGCCGAAAGCTTTCGCGGCAAAAGCCGCGTCCAGCAGCACCAGATGGTCTATGACGCGCTGAAGGGCAACATGGGCGGCGTGCTGCACGCGCTTGCCCTGCAGACCAGCGTGCCGGACTAAACTCCCGTCCAGTTACCGGCTCGCAAGCGCCTTGCCGGTCACGGCAATGATCGGCCCGGCCGGATAGTTTCCACCAACAATCATCCGCTCGCCATTCGACAGCGCCGAAACGACCCCGTCGAAGAAAAGCGCATTGGGGCAATTGAGCGCATCTCGAAACAGCCGTGCGAAGCTGCCGAGGCTGACTTCAGAGCGCGAGATCGCCAGCACGACGGTGTTTTCGTCACGCACGCCGACGCCGTTGCGGATATAGCGCGATGTGCCGTTCTGCTCGAATCGAGGATGAAGCCGTCCGTCGATCACCAGCATCGGGCCGGATTGCGTTGCGACCATCACGTCCGGCCTGGCCGCGGCATAGGCACTTGTCTCCATGACCGCCGCCTTGCCGTCCTTGCGGACCACGAATACGCCATTCGGTTTCAGGAAGAAATTGCCTTCGCTGTCGGCGGCGTTGAGCGGCGCCTTCTCCCGGCCGTCTTCGACGAGAAGGCCGACTGGGGTCAGATCTTGGTGATACATGCCGGCGTTCATGGCGAGCAGCACCGGCCGGCCCTGATCCGCCATCGCCTTGTCGAATTTGTCCAGGGAACCGAAGGCCTTGCCGTCGAGGCCTACGTGGAACACACCGATGTCATAGCGGCGCAGATCGATTTCGCAGACGACGTAGGCGGCCGCCTCGAAGCTCGCGTCGCGGCACGGCGCCGGCAATTCACCGCCGACGACGAGGGGTGGCTGTCTCGGCGA
Source organism: Mesorhizobium sp. M1163 (assembly GCF_040318415.1). Classification (NCBI taxonomy): domain Bacteria; kingdom Pseudomonadati; phylum Pseudomonadota; class Alphaproteobacteria; order Hyphomicrobiales; family Phyllobacteriaceae; genus Mesorhizobium; species Mesorhizobium sp. M1163. The sequence goes on from NZ_JAMYMF010000036.1 coordinate 61,407, forward strand.
CCTGGCCCACCAAATCAAGGCCAGTGCGGCGAGCAGAACGGCGAGGAGGAACCCGGCGAGATATCGTCTTTTCATCGCGCCTCGGGAAAGATGGTGGCCAACGGCTTGGCACAAGATCAGACGTTCCTTTGCGCCATTTGCATGGCAAGGCGGCAAACATCTTGTTTCGCGCAACCCATGGGTTTATTTGAAGGGTAATGTTCGAGCCTGACTCCCACAGGCATGAAAGGGTATTCCATGAGCGGCATCAACGACTACATCGACAATGAAGTGAAGGGCAACGACGTTGTTCTCTTCATGAAAGGCACGCCCGGCTTCCCGCAATGCGGATTTTCCGGCCAGGTCGTGCAGATCCTCGACTATATCGGCGCCGACTATAAGGGTGTCGACGTGCTGACGTCGGCCGAGCTACGGCAAGGCATCAAGGACTATTCCAACTGGCCGACCATCCCTCAGCTCTACGTCAAGGGCGAATTCGTCGGCGGCTGCGACATCATCCGCGAGATGTTCCAGGCGGGCGAATTGCAGACCTTCCTCGTCGAAAAGGGCGTCAGCGTCAAAGGCGCCGCCTGACTTCTGTTTTGCGTATGGCTCTCCCAAGATCGACGGCGATTTTCGGGGTCATGCGCTAAGCGCCGGGCACCTTGGCAAAAGTTCTGCCCGCTATCGGGGCAATGAACGAATGGATGCGTCGGCCAGCCGGCGCATTTTCGTTTGAAGATCGGACTGGCCGTGGATCAGCAAGCACAAGCGCAGCAAAAGGCAAGCACCTTGCCTATTCCGCGCTGGGAATTCATCGCGCTATGCGCGGCGCTGATGGCGCTCAATTCGCTGGCCATCGACATCATGTTGCCGGCGCTGCAGCAGATCGGCGCCTCGCTCGGCGTCGAAAATGAAAACCACCGGCAATATGTGATCACCGCCTACATACTGGGCTTCGGCGGTGGGCAACTGTTCTTCGGGCCCGTCTCGGACCGCTTCGGGCGCCGCGCTCCGCTGGTTGCCGGGCTGGTGATCTATGTTGCGGCGGCGGGCGCTGCTGCAGTCGCCCCGTCATTCGCCACGCTTCTGCTATGCCGGGCCGTGCAAGGCATTGGCGCGGCGGCGACGCGCGTCATTGCCGTCTCGATCGTGCGCGATACGTTCGACGGAAGGCGCATGGCCGAAGTCATGTCCTTGATCTTCATGGTGTTCATGGCAATTCCGGTTGTGGCACCCGGTATCGGCCAGTTCATCATGCTGTTTGCGACCTGGCACGTGATCTTCGTCACCATGGCGGCCGGCGCGCTGATCGTGTCCGCCTGGTCGCTGTTGCGCCTGCCCGAGACGCTACACCCGGAATATCGCCGGCCGCTGACGCTGTCCTCCGTCATCGGCGGCTTCCGCATCGTTCTCACCAACCGCATCGCGCTCTGCTACGCCTTCGCCAGCACCTTCATCTTCGGCGCCATGTTCGGCTTCATCGCCTCGGCCCAGCAGATCTATGTCAGCGTGTTCGATGTCGGCGAGATGTTCCCGGTCATCTTCGCGGGGGTTGCCGGCGTGCTTGCTTTTTCGAACTACCTCAACTCGCGCCTCGTCGGCCGCATCGGCATGCGCCGTCTGTCGCAAAGCGCGCTGCTGCTGTTTCTGGCCATCAGCCTTGCCTGGCTGGTCGTTTCCATCGAAATGAAGATGCCGCTCTGGCTATTCATTGCTTTCTTTGCCTGCGCCATGGTCCCGTTCGGCGCGCTCGGCGCCAACTTCAACGCGCTCGCCATGGAGCCGCTCGGTCACCTGGCCGGCACTGCCTCGTCGATCCTCGGGTTCATGCAGACATTTCTTGGCGGCATCCTCGGCACGCTGATCGGCCAGGCCTTCAACGGTACGGTGACGCCGCTGGCCGCCGGGTTCTGCAGCGTGTCGGTGGCGGCGCTGCTGATGATTCTCATCGCCGAGCGCGGCAGGCTGTTCCAGCCGCAAAACCCGCCGGTCTAGTTTTACGCGCTGGCGGGTAAAATTATTCCGCCCAGAGCTCGCGGCGCAGCTCCCGCCAGCTTTCCCTGTCCGGCGCAACCAGCAGGCCACCTCCGACATGTGAGGGCAGATAGGCGCTGCCGTCGAAGCGCGCGGCATAACCTCCGGCCTCGGCATGGATCAGCACGCCGGCCAGATGGTCCCACGGCATCAGCTTGTTATAGACGACGAAATGGCCGTGGCCGCTGGCCAGCAGGCGGTATTCGTGGGCTGCGCAGCGATAGTTGAACTGCGACAGCGACTTGGTCTGATTGCGCGCCAGGCGTGAGCGGTCCGGCTCGGGTAGATAGTGCCACGAGACCGCTCCAGTCATTTCCGATATCGGCGCCGGGTTGGCGACATGGACTTTTTCGAAATTGCCATGCGCGTGCCGAATATGGCTGCCAGCGCCGCTGACGCCGACCAGCCAGTCCTTGCCGACGGGATCGTGGATGATGCCGGCGACCGTCTCGCCCTTGACCACGACGCCAAGCATGACGCCGAACAGCGGCACGCCGGAGGCGAAGTTGAAGGTGCCGTCGACCGGGTCGACGACGAAGGCGAGTTCGGCATCGCCAAGACCGTTGAGCAGCGTCGGGTCGTCGGAGCAGGCCTCCTCACCGACGATCATCGCCTTGGGATAACGCTGAAGCAGCCTGGCGGTGATGAGCCGCTCGGCATTCACGTCGGCCTCGGTCACAAGATCGGCGGCCGAGGTCTTGCGACGCACATCGCCCTCACTCAACCGGCGAAAGCGCGGCATGATCTCGGCGACGGCAGCGTCCGACAGAAGGTCGGCAAGCCAGTCGATCGCGCTGTCGTCAAATGTCATGGGGACCGTCTTGCTTTGCGTTAAGAGCATCGTTGAGGGCGGCGAAATCGAACAGCGTTCTGTCGAGCAGATGCGAGCGCCGCACATTGCTCATGGCACGGATCATGGTGTCCTTGCGGCCGGGCATGCGCTTCTCGATGTCGTCGAGCATCGCTTTCATGGCGTTGCGCTGCAGGCCTTCCTGGCTACCGCACAGGTCGCACGGAATTATCGGGAATTTCATGGCGCCGGCGAATTTCTCGAGATCGGCTTCCGCACAATAGGCGAGCGGCCGCAGCACCATGACGTCGCCTTCGTCATTGAGCAGTTTCGGCGGCATGGCGGCGAGGCGCCCGCCATGGAACAGGTTCATGAAGAAGGTTTCCAGAATGTCCTCGCGGTGGTGGCCGAGCACCAGCGCCGAGCAGCCCTCCTCGCGGGCAATGCGATAGAGATGGCCGCGCCGCAGCCGCGAACACAGTGAGCAATAGGTGCTGCCCTCGGCCAGCTTGTCGGTGACCACAGAATAGGTGTCCTGATATTCGATGCGATGCGGAATGGCATGGCTGTCGAGATAGTCGGGCAATATGTGCTTGGGAAAGTTCGGCTGGCCCTGGTCGAGATTGCAGGCCAACAGCTCGATCGGCAGCAGCCCGCGCCATTTGAGATCGAGCAGCACGGCAAGCAGGCCGTAGGAATCCTTGCCGCCCGACAGAGCGACCAGCCAGCGGTCGCCGGGCCTCACCATTGAGAAATCGTCGATCGCCTGGCGGGCAAGCCGCAGCAGCCGCTTGCGCAGCTTGTTGAACTCGACGGAGGACGGCACATCGGCAAACAGCGGATGAAAGCCGCCTTCGGCGTCGGCGACCGGTTCGAGCGTTTCGGCGTCTGGCTGCATGTTCACGGCGCGTCGGCCCTAAAGTCCTGTTGCCGCCCGCAGTAGCGCATCGAACCGAAAATCGAAATCGATTTCGGAATCACGCCGCGAAAAAGGAACGAAAAAAGAAAAGGCCGCCCCGATAGGGCGGCCTTCGATTGTATCGCGTACGAACGCGCCGATCAGCGCGAATAGAATTCGACGACCAGATTCGGTTCCATCTGCACGGCAAACGGAACGTCCGCCAGGCCGGGGATGCGCGTGAAGGCGGCGGTCATCTTGTTGTGGTCGGCCTCGATGTAATCGGGCACGTCGCGCTCGGCCAGGCCCACCGATTCCAGCACGATGACCAGCTGCTTCGACTTCTCGCGCACTTCGATGACGTCGCCCGGCTTGCAGCGGTACGAGCCGATGTTGACGCGCTTGCCGTTGACGTTGACGTGGCCGTGATTGACGAACTGGCGCGCCGCAAAGATGGTCGGTACGAACTTGGCGCGGTAGACGACTGCGTCGAGGCGCGATTCGAGCAGGCCGATCAGGTTCTCCGAGGTGTCGCCCTTGCGGCGGTCCGCCTCTTCATAGACCTTGCGGAACTGCTTTTCCGAAACGTCGCCATAGTGGCCCTTCAGCTTCTGCTTGGCGCGCAGTTGCAGGCCGAAATCGGAAAGCTTTCCCTTGCGGCGCTGGCCATGCTGGCCGGGGCCGTATTCACGCTTGTTGACCGGGGACTTCGGGCGGCCCCAGATGTTTTCGCCAAGACGGCGGTCGATCTTGTACTTCGCGGATTCGCGCTTGCTCATCGCATTCCCTTTCAAAACAACACACCCGGAACCTCATGGTCCGGGTGAAGGAAACGCGCCCTCCTCTGGCCTCCGTTTTCGAGACCTGACAGGGTTTTCCACGCAACGCGACGGAAAACCCACGGGACACGTCATTTCAAACAAGACATAAGGAAAGCAAAATCGGCTTCCCAAACGTCTTGCACACATAAAGAAAACCACCGGGCATTACGGCCCGGTGTTGGTGGGCTGGTTAAACGGAGATTTAACCGCTGTCAAGCTTCCGGCTGGCGCGAATCGCCGAACCGGATAGTGTTGCGGTTGTAGAACGTGCCGGATGTGGCGGGAGGTTGCGCCAGCGGCATCAGGAAGGGACTGAAGTCAGAGGAGCTGGAATTCGCATGAAGAAGTTCTTCCTTACGCTGGTAGGCGCCGCGGTGATGGCCGGCACGATGGCGGTCGCGCCCGAGCCGGCGCAGGCCCGGCATTGGCATGGCCACAGGCATCACCAGGTCTGCCGCATCGTGGTCAAGAAGAAGGTGGTGTGGCGGCACGGTCATCGCAAGGTCATCCGCTACAAGGTGCGGCGCTGCGGTTGGGGCTGGAACTGGTAATTTTCGCCCTCGCCCGTTGAGACTTCAGGGCCCGCGGCTCAGCCGCGGGCTTTTTATCGACCGGCATCCGCCGCCAGAATGGTCAGTCGATCAGTGTTTCGACTTCTTTTCCGGCAGGCCCTTGCGCTTGGTCTCGGCGAATTCCTCGAGCTGTTTTTCGCTCATCGATTTATACATTCCCTTCGACGCGCCTTTGAGCTCGCTCTTCTTGGTCTCGCCGCGCTTGGCGGACAGTGCAGCACCGGCGGCTTTCTGCTGGGCTTTCGAGGTGGCTGGCATGATCGTTTCTCCTGTTCCTCAATGAGAAAAGAACGCATCGCCCTGGGCTGATGTTCCCGGACCACCAAAGTGCCTGGGGTCAGGATACCGCCAGGCCAAATCCCTGCATCAGCCGGCGCGTCGGGAAATCGGCGCTGTTCGAGGTGAAGAATGCAAGGTCGGCGCCTTCCGGCAGTGCCTCTCTGCGATAACGGGCCTCGGTATCGGCGAGCAGCGACAGCGCGCGGCGTGCGATCGCCTCGGCCGGGTCGAGCCAGTCGACCGGCCAAGGTGCTGTCTTGCGCATGCGGTTGGCCAAAAAAGGATAATGGGTGCAGGCAAGCACGACGATGTCGGTGCGCAGCCCGTCATGCTCGACGAAGCACGGCGCGATCTCGGCGCGGACGGCGTCCTCGTCGACAAAACCGTCGCGCATATAGGCTTCGGCCAATCCCGCCAGCCTGTCGCTGCCGACCAGGCGGACATGGCATTTCTGCGCCCATTTACTGATCAGGTCGCGCGTGTACTGGCGCTTGACGGTGCCGGGCGTCGCCAGCACCGAAACCAGGCCTGAGCGCGTGCGTTCCGCCGCCGGCTTGATGGCCGGCACGGTGCCGACGAAAGGGTGGCCTGGAAACCTTTCGCGCAACGCATCGATGACCAGCGTCGAGGCGGTGTTGCAGGCGATGACCGAAATGGCCGGCGAAAACCGTTCGAGCAGCCTGGCGAACAACTCCAGGATGTGTGTTCTCAGCGCCGGTTCCTCCCAGGCGCCGAAGGGAAACGCCGCGTCGTCGGCGACATAGATGAAGCGGCGGTCAGGCATCAGGACGCGCGCCTCACGCAGCACGGTGAGCCCGCCAATGCCGGAATCGAACATCAGGATCGGACGGGCGCTTGATGGATCGGTCATTGTCATTGAGTCACTAAGGGCTGGGAATCACTAAGGGCCGGGGATCACAAAACGAGATCACGAGAGAATGCCGGCCCATGCTTTTTGCTTCGGCCATGATGCTTTATCTCTGACGCTTCTATCTGGAACCATCATGGCCTTGATGCGGCGAGACGTTCAGGCAAGGCCCCGCTTGCCGAAGCCGCCGGCCCGCGGCCGGCCGTTTGCCAGAGACGCAGGGTGAGATGCAGGGTGGTTCGACGGCACCGGTGCGGCCCGCATGGCGTGGGCCGGAGCCTGGGCCGTTACGCCGGCGGCCGACTCTGAATGGGGCACGCCGCCGCCACGCAGTGGCCCGGGCGGGTCGAAATCGTCGAAACTCAGGGATGACGCCATATCCGCAGAGCCACCGCCTGCCGGCTTGGCCGCCAAGATGACGGCCCACAGCCCGACGAGAGCGAGTCCCAGCAGGTTAAGGCCGGAATGCGAATCTTCGCCGTCAAATTTCACGACAAGAACAGTGCCGGCCTGCAGAATCGCGAACAGGGTCGAGAACACGATATACGACCAAAGGATCCAACCCGACCCTTGCGCGTCGCGGCTTCGGCGCCAGGCGAAATTCGCGCGGAACAGAACAATCACCAGCGAGGTAACGAGAACGGCCGCGGCCAGCCCTTCCCTGGAAGGACCTGGTTTCGAATTGGCCAAGCCCTCGATGCCGATGGTCAGCACGACGCACAGCACAAAGGTCACGATTTCCGCAACCAGCAAGGCCGCGGAATAGAAGAAAAAGCGAAGACGACCGATATCCGAGCTAAACATCCGAGGATCCATCGTTTTAAAAACCATGGATCAAACCAAATAAAATTCGGTTACTGGTAAGACAGCTGCATTCGCAAGCCTAGTCTTTGTCTTTCGCCTTGCCGGCGCGTGCCACGGCCGCCGGAAGCCGCCTGGGGTCGTCGCCGGGCGATCCGTCGCCGCGCGGCATGGCCGGCGAGAACCTGTCCAGCGATGATATTATACCGCGCAGCACCTTGAGCTCCGGCTCGGCAAAGCCGGGGCGGGTCAGCACTGCGCGCAAATTGTCGACCATCTTCGGCTTCTTCGCTGCCGGGCGGAAATAGCCGCGCGCCTCCAGTGCGCCTTCCAGATACGCAAACAGGCCGTGCAATTCTTCCTTGGTGGCCGGCGGCATTTCGGGGCCGGAGAAGTTGGTCCTGGTCTCGTCTTCCAGGCCGGACTTCATCCATTCATAGGACATCAGCAGGGCCGCCTGGGCGATGTTGAGTGAGGAGAAGGCTGGATCGACGGGGAAGGTGACGATCTCGTCGGCAAGGCCGACCTCGTCATTATAGAGGCCGAAGCGCTCGCGGCCGAACAGGATGCCGGTGCGCTGGCCGGCCCGCTGCCGCGCCCGGAGCGCCCTGCCCGCCTCGACCGGACCGCGCACCGGCTTGAAATTGTCGCGCGCGCGCGCCGTGGTGGCGAAGACGAAGTTCAAGTCGGCGACTGCCGAGGCCAGGTCGTCGAACACCGTGACGGCATCGATGACGTGGTCGGCGCGGCTTGCGGTGGCACGCGCCTTCTCGCTGGGCCAGCCGTCGCGCGGATTGACGAGCCGCAGCTCGGCAAGGCCGAAATTGGCCATGGCGCGCGCAACCATGCCGATATTCTCGCCGAGCTGCGGCTCGACCAGGATGATCGCCGGTCCGGACGCTGGAGTTCCGGAGGCAAGAGGGATATCGGGATCCTGGGTGGCGGGCATGGTTGTCAATGAACTGCTGTTTGCGGCATTTCGCAGTCCCCTGCCACATTTGGCGGCGAAAATGAAGCTTTCGCAAAGAATGCCGGCACTACGGCGCGGTTCGCCGTTTGCACGGCCAAAAAGCCTTTGATATACGGGCCGCATCCCAGGGTCGGCAGCCGTGCGGGCAAGGCCGTTCCGTTCCCCAAAAGCGAGGCATTCTTTCCATGGCGAAGATCAAGGTGGCGAACCCGGTCGTCGAACTCGACGGCGACGAGATGACCCGCATCATCTGGCAGTTCATCAAGGACAAGCTGATCCACCCTTATCTCGACCTCAAGCTCGAATATTACGATCTCGGCATCGAGCACCGCGACGCCACCAACGACCAGGTGACCATCGATTCGGCCAACGCCATCAAGAAATACGGCGTCGGCGTGAAATGCGCGACGATCACGCCCGACGAGCAGCGCGTCGAGGAATTCAAGCTGAAGAAGATGTGGAAGTCGCCGAACGGCACCATCCGCAACATCCTCGGCGGCACCATCTTTCGCGAGCCGATCATCATGAAGAACGTGCCGCGGCTGGTGCCCGGCTGGACCAAGCCGATCATCGTCGGCCGCCACGCCTTCGGCGACCAGTACCGCGCCACCGACTTCCGCTTTCCCGGCAAGGGCAAGCTGACGATCAAGTTCGTCGGCGAGGATGGCCAGGTGATCGAGCACGATGTGTTCGACGCACCCGGCGCCGGCGTCGCCATGGCCATGTACAATCTCGACGAGTCGATCCGCGAATTCGCCCGCGCCTCGCTGAACTACGGCCTGCTGCGTAATTACCCCGTGTACCTCTCGACCAAGAACACCATCCTCAAGGCCTATGACGGCCGCTTCAAGGACATCTTCCAGGAGGTCTACGAGGCGGAGTTCGAAGCAGAATTCAAAGCGAAGAAGCTCTGGTACGAGCACCGGCTGATCGACGACATGGTGGCCTCGAGCCTGAAATGGTCGGGTGGCTATGTCTGGGCCTGCAAGAACTATGACGGCGACGTGCAGTCGGACACGGTAGCGCAAGGCTTCGGCTCGCTCGGCCTGATGACCTCGGTGCTGATGACGCCGGACGGCAAGACCGTCGAGGCGGAAGCCGCGCACGGCACCGTCACCCGCCACTATCGCCAGCACCAGAAGGGCGAGGAGACCTCGACCAATTCGATCGCCTCGATCTTTGCCTGGACGCGCGGCCTCGCCCACCGCGCCAAGCTCGACGACAATGCCGAACTGAAGCGCTTTGCCGAGACGCTGGAAAGGGTCTGCATCCAGACGGTCGAGTCCGGCTTCATGACCAAGGATCTTTCGCTGCTGATCGGCCCCGACCAGCCATGGCTTTCGACCACCGGCTTCCTCGACAAGATCGACGAGAATTTGCAGAAGGCGATGGCCTGAGCTCCTTCGACATGGACAAGCCGGTCGTCTACGGCGGGGACTACAGCGTCTATGTGCGCATCGTCCGGCTGGTGCTCGAGGAAAAGGGCGCCGGCTACCAGCTGGTGCCCCTCGACATCTTTGCCGCGGACGGCATTCCCGGCTGGTATTTCGAGCACCAGCCGTTCGGCCGCATCCCAGCCTTCGAGCATGACGGCTTTCGCCTCTACGAGACCGGCGCGATTGCCCGTTATGTCGACGAGGCCTTTGACGGCCCGGCGCTGCAGCCGGCCGGAGCCCGGCCTCGAGCACGCATGAACCAGATCACCGGCCTGCTCGACGCCTACGCCTACAGGGCCATGGTCTGGGATGTCGCTGTCGAGCGGCTGGAAAAAACGCCGCCCGACGATGCCGTGATCGCCAACGGGTTGAGGCAGGCGAGAACGGCATTGCAGGCGCTGTCTTCGCTGAAAGCCGAAGGGCCTTGGCTGTTGGGGACGGACCTGACGCTGGCCGACCTGCACGCCGCACCGATCATCGGCTATTTCGCCAAGGTCGCCGAGGGGCGAAAACTGCTGGCCGAGTTTGCCGGGATCCGGGATTGGTATGCGCACATCACTCAACGCCCGAGTTTTGCGAACACCGAAAAGGCAGGGTAAACCGGCTCCAGGGCACGGCAATCTGGCAGGACTTGGGTTCCTCGCCCCGCTTGCGGGGAGAGGTGGCTCGGCGAAGCCGAGACGGAGAGGGGAACTCGGCACCCCTCCTCGAACGTCTTGCATATGTCCGATACAGGCTTCCTTTTCGTCTGATGGCGCAGGCCCCTCTCCGGCCGCTTCGCGGCCACCTCTCCCCGCAAGCGGGGCGAGGAACCCGAGCCAGGCCGCTCAATCGGGAAGGTAGATTTCCGCCTTCATGAAGGTCTTCGCACGGCCTGTGATCAGCACACGATCTCCGGCCAGTTCGCATTGCAAATGCCCGCCGCGCTGCGAGCATTGGAATGCCGATAGATGCGTCTTGCCGAGTTTTTCAGCCCAGTAAGGCACCAGCGTCGCATGAATTGAACCGGTTACCGGATCCTCGGGAATGCCCGCTCCGGGCACGAAATAACGCGAGACGAAATCATGGGCCTGCCCAGGCGCGGTAATGACCAAGCCGAGAGGATGAAAACGTCCGATCCTGAGCAGATCGGGAACGAAAGATCGCACGCTTGTCTCGTCGTCAAGCTCGACAAACAGGTTCTCGAAATTGCGGAACCCTGCAACCGGAACCAGAGGCAATATCGCTTGCAGGGCCGACTTCAACTCTTCCTCGATGGGCTGCGGCGGAAAACAGGGCAGATCGAGTTGATAGGTCTCTTCCCGCCGGGAAACCCGCAGTTCGCCCACCCGGGTGGCGAAGGCCATTTCGCCCTGACCACTGTATTCCGTGGTCAGCACATGGGCGGCCGCAAGAGTGGCATGGCCGCAGAAGTCGACTTCATGGACCGGCGTGAACCAGCGCAAATCCCAACCTTTGCCATTCGCCCGCACAAACGCGGTTTCAGCAAGATTGTTTTCGTTGGCGATGGCCTGCATTACCTGCTCCGGCAGCCACTCCTCCAAAAGGAGAACGGCGGCAGGGTTGCCCTGGAAGGCCTGTTCGGCAAAGGCGTCGACCTGATACATCGTCAGCGTCGGCATATCAGGCCCTCAAGGATGTCCGCTGGGCGGCGCGCCATTTCGGCCGTGCCCGCCCCCGGTGCAGGTTCACGCCGCCTCGAGAGCCGCTTTCACCGCAGCGATCGCGTCTTCGGCCTTCGAGCCGTCCGGGCCGCCCGCCTGGGCCATATCGGGTCGACCGCCGCCGCCCTGCCCGCCCAATGCCGCGGACGCGACGCGCACCAGATCGATTGCGCTGAAGCGGCCGGTCAGATCATCGGTGACCGCGACGACGACGCTCGCCTTGTTGTCCTCGCCGGCGCCGACAAAGACGACGACGCCGGAGCCGAGCGACTTCTTGCCGGCATCGGCCAGCGGCTTCAAATCCTTTGGCGAGACGCCCGATACCGCCTTGCCGAGAAAACCGACACCGGCAATCGTTTCGTTTTCCGCAGGCACACCGGCTGGCGAGCGATCGCCGAGCGCCAGTTTCTTGCGCGCCTCGGTCAGCTCCTTTTCGAGCTTCTTGCGCTCGTCGAGCAGTGCCTCGACGCGGGCCGGCACATCGGCCGGCGAAATCTTCAGCGCGGCGGCGGCCGCCTTCAGCCGCTTGTCCTGCTCGTCGAGATGCTTTCTGGCCGCCTCGCCGGTCAACGCCTCGATGCGGCGCACGCCGGCAGCGACCGCGCTGTCGGACACGATGCGCACCAGGCCGATATCGCCGGTCGCCCTGACATGGGTGCCGCCGCATAGCTCGACCGAATAGGGCCGGTTGGCCTTGGCGCCATGCAGGCCTGTGCCCATCGAAACGACGCGCACCTCATCGCCATATTTCTCGCCAAACAGCGCCATGGCGCCTTCGGCAATGGCGTCGTCGACCGACATCAGGCGCGTGGTTACAGGGCTATTCTGAACGACGATTTCGTTTGCCATGCGCTCGACCTCTTCGAGCTCGTCCGGCGAGATCGGCTTGTTGTGGGAGATGTCGAAGCGCAGACGCTCGGGCGCGACCAGTGAGCCCTTCTGCGCCACATGGGTACCCAGCACCTCGCGCAGCGCCTCATGGATCAGATGCGTGGCGGAATGGTTCGCGCGCAGCCTGGAGCGGCGCGCGTGGTCCACCCTCAGCTCGACGGTCGCGCCCGTCTTGACCGTGCCGTTGGCCACCTTGCCGACATGGACGAAAAGCCCATCGGCCTTCTTCTGCGTATCGGATATCTCGATCGAGAACCCGTCGCCTGAAATGACGCCGGTATCGCCCATCTGGCCACCGGACTCGCCATAGAACGGCGTCTGGTTGACAACCACGGCAACGGCGTCGCCTTTGCCGGCACTGTCGACGGTCTTGCCGTCCCTGACCAGCGCCTGGACGAGGCCTTCCGCCTGCTCGGTCTCATAGCCCAGGAATTCGGTGGCGCCGTTCTCCTCACGCACCGCGAACCATACCGTTTCGGTTGCGGCCTCACCGGAACCAGCCCAGCTTTTGCGCGCCTCCGCCTTCTGCCGCTCCATCGCCTCGGTGAAGCCGGCAAGGTTGACCGAGATGTTGCGCTGGCGCAGCGCGTCCTGCGTCAGATCGAGCGGAAAGCCATAGGTGTCGTAGAGCTTGAACGCTGTCTCGCCATCCAGCATGTCGCCGGAGACCAACTTTTCCGTCGCCTCCGAAAGCAAGCCCAAGCCTCGCACCAGCGTCTTGCGAAAACGAGTTTCCTCAAGCTTCAGCGTCTCGGTGATCATCTGCTCGCCGCGCGCCAGTTCCGGGTAGGCTTGGCTCATCTCGCGGACCAGCGCCGGCACCAGCTTCCACATCAGCGGCTCATTCGAGCCGAGCAACTGCGCGTGGCGCATGGCGCGGCGCATGATGCGACGAAGCACGTAGCCCCGCCCTTCGTTGGACGGCAGCACACCGTCGGCGACCAGGAAGCAGGACGAACGCAAGTGGTCGGCGATGACGCGGAACGATGCGACGGTGTCCGCATCCGGACCGCGGCCAAGCGCCGACGACGCAGCGTCGATCAGGTGGCGGAACAGGTCGGTCTCGAAGACGCTTTCAACCCCTTGCAGGATGGAGGCCATGCGCTCGAGGCCCATGCCCGTGTCGATCGACGGACGCGGCAGGTCGACGCGCTCGTCCTTCGTCACCTGTTCATACTGCATGAACACCAGGTTCCAGAATTCGAGGAAACGGTCGCCATCCTCCTCGGGACTGCCGGGAGGGCCACCCCAGATGTGCTCGCCACGGTCGATGAATATCTCCGAACACGGCCCGCAAGGTCCGGTGTCGCCCATTGCCCAGAAATTGTCCGAGGTCGCGATGCGGATGATGCGATCGTCGGAAAGACCGGCGATCTTCTTCCAGTAGGAGGCGGCCTCGTCGTCGTTGTGATAGACGGTGACCAGCAGCTTGTCCTTCTTCAGCCCGAACTCCCTGGTGATCAGGTTCCAGGCAAGCTCTATGGCGCGCTCCTTGAAATAATCGCCGAAGGAGAAATTGCCGAGCATCTCGAAGAAGGTCAGGTGTCGCGCGGTGTAGCCGACATTGTCGAGGTCGTTGTGCTTGCCGCCGGCACGAACACTCTTCTGGGCAGTCGTCGCACGCGAATAGGGCCGCTTCTCCAGACCGGTGAAAACGTTCTTGAACTGCACCATGCCGGCATTGGTGAACATCAGCGTCGGGTCGTTGCGCGGCACTAGCGGGCTCGACGCGACGACCTCGTGACCTTCCTTGCGAAAATAGTCGAGAAATGCCGACCGGATCTCGTTGACGCCACTCATGAATACTGCCTTTTCGAGAGAACCGCCGGCTGCCGGCGGAAAATAGACATGGCCTTTTAGCGGTCGCACCGCAGCCTGTCCAGAAACACCAAATGGGCTCAAATCCCGGCTTTCACCGGCGCTTTGAAATGCGTCTGACTCGCCGGCAAACGCCAACCGCCGGCACGGGGCCGGCGGTTCAAAATGTACCGATTACGCAAACTCAAAATCAAAACATCAAATCCAAACCTGGCTGACGCTCCGGGAGGCGTCGCTTTTCCTACATCGCCCCGGCGTCGTCCTCGAAACCGTCGTCGCTGCTTTCGGAGCCGCCGTTCTCAAGGAATTTCTCGGCGATCAATCCGGCATTCTGCCTCAGCGCCAATTCGATCTCGCGCGCCGTGTCGGGATTGTCGCGCAGGAACAGTTTTGCGTTTTCGCGGCCCTGGCCGAGACGCTGCGAATTATAGGAGAACCAGGCGCCCGACTTTTCGACCACGCCAGCCTTGACGCCGAGATCGACCAGCTCGCCGGTCTTGGAGACGCCCTCGCCATACATGATGTCGAACTCGACCACCTTGAAGGGCGGCGCCAGCTTGTTCTTGACGACCTTGACGCGGGTCTGGTTGCCGACGACCTCGTCGCGATCCTTGACCGAGCCGATGCGGCGGATGTCGAGGCGGACCGAGGCATAGAATTTCAGCGCGTTGCCGCCGGTCGTCGTCTCGGGCGAACCAAACATGACGCCGATCTTCATGCGGATCTGGTTGATGAAGATGACCATGGTGTTGGAGCGCGAGATCGAGGCGGTGAGCTTGCGCAGTGCCTGGCTCATCAGGCGGGCCTGCAGGCCGGGCAGCGAATCGCCCATCTCGCCTTCGATTTCGGCCCGCGGCGTCAGCGCCGCCACCGAATCGACCACCAGCACGTCGATGGCGCCGGAGCGCACCAGCGTGTCGCAGATCTCCAGCGCCTGTTCGCCGGTATCGGGCTGCGAGATCAGCAGGTTTTCGAGATCGACGCCGAGCTTGCGGGCATAGACCGGATCGAGCGCATGCTCGGCATCGACAAAGGCGCAGATGCCGCCCTTCTTCTGGGCTTCGGCCACCGTGTGCAGCGCCAGCGTCGTCTTGCCCGAGCTTTCCGGTCCGTAGATCTCGACGATGCGGCCGCGCGGCAGGCCGCCGACGCCAAGCGCGATGTCCAACCCAAGCGAGCCGGTCGGCACCGTTTCGATCTCGACGACCTGCTCGTTCGCGCCGAGCCGCATGATCGAACCCTTGCCGAAGGCACGCTCGATTTGCGACAGCGCCGCATCCAGAGCCTTTGATTTGTCCACCGCTTTGTCCTCTACAAGCCGCAAAGAATTCTGAGCCATGATACATCACCCCGTGGTCGTCAATGGAGGCCGGACAATCCCGCAATCCTTAAAAGAATGTACCTCGTTTGTTCTCATTTGTCAATGAGCCCAAGGATTTGAAAAATAACGGATATCCATATTTGTTCTATTTTTGTTTCGCAATTTTGCTTCCGGACGTATCCCGCCTCGCATGCGGCGCCGTTGCCGTCACCATCCGAATCGCACCCGCGATTGCAGGGTTCCGCCCGGCGACCTAGTCTCCTCCCGGGGCACAGCAAAGGGCATTTTGCCGGCATGATGAAATCCCCGACGATCCTGGCCGTGGGTGGCGCCTATATCGAGCGGCGCGGCCGGGTTGCCGGCGCCTTCGTGCCGGCCGCTTCCAATCCCGGCACGATGCGCGAGCATGTCGGCGGCGCCGCCTTCAACGCCTTGCGCTGTGCGGTGCGGCGCGGCGTCTCGGCCTCGCTGCTTTCGGTGCGCGGCGGCGATGCCCTGGGCGACACGGTTTTACGCGCCGTCACCGACGCCGGCATTGCCGATTTGTCGGCGGTGTTCCTCGACCGCGCGACGCCAAGCCATACGATGCTGGTCGATAGCGACGGCGGGCTGATCGCCGGCCTTGCCGACATGGTGCTCTACGAGCTGGCGCTTCCCAAGCAGATCCGCCGCGCCAAGGTGCGAGACGCGATCGGTTCGGCCGACGCGGTGCTGTGCGACGCCAACCTGCCGTCTTCCGCAGTGGCGCGGCTGGCGGCACTCGCCGCCGGCAAGCCGGTGTTTGCGCTTGCCGTCTCGCCCAGCAAAGCGGCGCGGCTGACGCCGGTGCTTGATCTTCTGGCACTCGCCTTCATGAACCGGCACGAGGCTGGCGTGCTCGCCGGCGTCGACATCGATGCTGACGATCAAGGCGTCGTCGACGGGCTGAGACGCGCCGGCCTGAAGAGCGGCGCGGTCACCGCCGGCGATGATCCAGTGCTCGGTTTCGACGAAACCGGCGCATTTTTGATCCTGCCACCGCCGATACACAAGCGGGCGGATATGAGCGGCGCCGGCGACGCGCTGGCAGGTGCCACGATCGCCGCCCGGCTGCGCGGCCTGACGCTGCGCGCGGCACTGTGCGAAGGCGTTGCCGCAGCTATGCTCACCGTCGAGAGCGCCGCTTTCACCAGCGCCGGCTTTGCCGAAGCGCTGGCGCTCGTGCCCGAGGCGCGGAACCTGGCGTGAAATGCGGCCCAGAATTGCCGAAGCATGGTGCAGCCTATTTGCCGGCGCGCCGTCCTGCCTCGTAGGCGCGGCGCGCCCAGATCGCCATCTCGTCGGGATCGTCGAACGCGCTGTCGGGAACGCTCCAATAGGGCATCGACACCAGCTTTCCGTGGCGCGAGCCGGTATAGGTCCATTGCCGGCAGCCGGCCGCTTCGAAATCCGGGGCGCTTTCGGCGTCGGCCTTCAGCATCAATTCGCCACGGATGACAATGGCGACGATGACGCCATCGAAATAGATGCCCTTGCCGCCGAACAGCTTGCGGATGCTGACCGGGCCGAGCACTTCGAAAAGCTCTTCTATGCGCTCGTTGTCCATGGCGCGATCATGTCACCGGGATTTCCCCTTGTCATCGCCGCTACCGGCACCATCCTGACAAGTTCAGAATCAGTTTCATCGGAGTTTTTCATGCCGCTTCTGCTCAAAGGGTCCTGCCGGTGCAATGCCGTGCGTTTCGAGGTGGAAAGCCACACGCCGGTGCCGTTCATGCTGTGCTACTGCTCGATCTGCCGCAAGCAGCAGGGCGGCGGCGGTTTCGCCATCAATCTCGGCGCCGATTACGAGACGCTGAAAATCGAGGGCAAGCGCCATCTCGGCGTCTACCGGGCCGAGATCGAGGACGACGAGCACCCGCAACGCGAGATCTCGACGGGCGAACGGAACTTCTGCACGAAATGCGGGACGGCACTCTGGCTCTACGATCCAACCTGGCCGGAGCTGGTGCATCCGTTTGCCTCGGCAATCGACACAAACCTGCCGAAGCCGCCGGAGAAGGTGCATCTGATGCTGAAATACAAGGCGAACTGGGTCGAGCCCGATATCGGCAAGGGCGACAAGGTCTTCGATGTCTACCCGGAAGAGTCGATCGCCGACTGGCACAAACGAACCGGGATGTGGGTGGATTAGCGTTTCTTCTCCCCGTTCGCTATCGCGTATGGGCAAGCGCCCCCTCACCCGGATTGCCAACCGAATTGCGAAGGGCAATCCGGGGCAATCCGACCTCTCCCCGAGGGGAGAGGAAGTCGCCCAGCGCTGGCGCCAGCCTCTTCTCCCCATCGAGTTGTGTGCGTCAAGTTCTGCAAAAATGGCGTGGCAGTAGCTGTGACGTCGGCGTGTCCGCCGCGCAGCCCCCGTGTTTAGC
>NZ_JAMYMF010000037.1:0-75040 GCF_040318415.1 Mesorhizobium sp. M1163
GGGCAAAAAGAGGGGCTATGAAACTGGGAGCAAACGATGACTGTCCAAAAAGAAGACTATCGAACCAACAGAGCCGACTACGCCATAGCTGCGATGCATAGCCGAGCGACCGCTGAGGGCGATCGTGACGATTTGGTGGCGAGGAAAAAGTCCCTGTGGGTAACAGATCGGCGATCTGCAAAATTGGCTGCAAACCCCTCCGAAAGCTCGCCAGAACCCAAGGCAAAACCGCGCGGTAAGTGAATCGGACGCCAGCCACTTTCTTACCGCCGCGTACTTCGTTCGCATGGTTCGATTATATTAGATTTATCTAAAATACTAACCGGCCAGTCGAGCATTCCCGAACGCTCGCTGGTCAGGCCCAGCGGCCCCCCTAACCCAAGCTGCTGGGCCGCCACTCAGAGCAAAGCGCGATGTATGAGCATACCTAGCATAACGGTGATCGTCTCCACCTTGCCGGCCTTGCTTAGCACCACCTGAAAATCAGCTTCGAATCCCCGAATGTGCGGGGTCCCAGTGGCCATCACTAGACATTTCGAGATTTGCGGTTCAAGCCTCCCTTCATCGGCATGAGCGGTGACGGAGTACATCATCTTGCCAAATCAACACAGCCGACATCCTCGTCCCCTCGTTCGGTCGAAAGCCAGGTGGAACAATCAGGGTGCGCAACTTGTCATGACTGATATTGCCGCTTCACCCCAGCTTTGAGCGTGCGCCCTTCCGCCTGTGCGTGGTTCACCGTTTTTTACATTATTAGCGCACGTTTATAAACGGACATGTTGGTGTAGCTTGTACGTGCCCAAAGCCTCGGCGCAACGACCCAGCGCCGAGGCTTTTTTGCGGTATCCTTGCTCAGCATGTGCCAGATGATCATTGCAAGCTTGCGCGCAGTGGCGACGGCCGCGATGTGCTTCCCGCGGCGCGAGGCGATCCGCTTGTGGGAGGCGCGAAGAGGTCCTGGCGATCGCACAGCCGCCCATGCCGCCTCGACCAGCATCCCCCGCGCATGGCCGCGGCCCTGCTTCGTGATGCGCCCGTCATAGGCTGGCCCCTCACCGGACTGCCGCACGCTCGGATTGAGGCCAAGATAGTCAACGAGCTTCTGTGGATCGCTGAAGCGCCGTATGTCGCCGATTGCCGCGGCAACGCTCGCAGCCACGGTGACGTCGAGGCCGGGCAACGTCATCAGGCGGCGGATTGTCGGATCCTGAAGGGCATGTACGGCGATATCCGCCTCGACCACCGTCAACGTCTCGTTGATCTGGTTAATCAAGCCGAGGTGGCGCTCGATGGCGGCGCGCTCATCCGCAGGCAATATTTGCCTCGTCAGCCATTTGCGCCCGCTGATCCCGACGAGGTTCCCATGCGGACACGGCGGGATCAGGTGGGCGTGGAGGATTGACTGGATCAGGTTCTTCAGCCGCGAACGCTGGCGAACCAGCTGTGTCCGCCTGGTGACCTGTCTTCGGAGGGCAAGGGTCCCCGGATCCGGAACCCAGACCTCCGGCAGAAAGCCCGAGGCGTAGAGCTTCGCAAGGACAGTGCGTCGATCGTGTCAGTCTTCACCTTCGCGTGCGCGATCATGTGCACCTGCTTGGGATTGGCGATCACGATCCGATGGACGTAGGGCGACAGCACTTCAGCGACGGCAGCAGCATTGCCTGTCGCCTCGATCACCACATGATCATCGTGGGTGAGTTCCTTCCTGGCGAACTCCTCGAGCTTATTGCGCAGCATTTGAACGCGGCCGAGCTTGACGATCTCGCCATCAAGCAACGACACGACCTCGGCGGTTACGCGGTGTATGTCCATGCCGATAATACGCACGGTTCCCTCCATCGTTGGTCACGAACAGGGAGCGAGCGGGCAACACGACAAATACGGATCCGCACTCGCAGCGCATCCGGGCGAGTCGTAGGGGCGGCCAGATAATGTGCTCGAACTCGCAGTTCATCTGCATACGCCGGCCTGCCCGCACTTGCGTGCTCCCGGTGCCCCGTGGCCCGGATGCGCCAAGCTTAACGAACCTGACGTACCGAACAAACGATGGCACCAAGAACATCATGCCGGATACGGCTTCATCGAGAGCTTCAACGGCAAGGAAGGCGCGTCAACACTCTACGCTACGATTGCTGGCCGCCCGTCGTCACGGCGCATATGCGACGTTCCGTTAGCCGCCGATCGCGTTCCTATCCACGACAATCGCGTGGTGGTACATTCGGTTGATTTGGCGAATGTTTTTTGTCGTCAACTCACCGGGAAACCGGGAAGGTGGTCATGAGAATTATTACCGCTCTAGCATGCGTCGCCCTCCTTGCAGGTTGCACAACGGCAGGCCCCCCAGGGCCCCAAGGGCCTGTCGGTCCACAAGGTCTTCCCGGCAAGCAGGGACCTAGAGGTGCAATGGGGGCTGAGGGTCCGGCGGGGAAGGACGGCGTCGGCGGTTGGGAAATCACCCAGTATGCAAGCGCGAGTGATACAAGCCCAGACAAATCCGCACAGGCTTGGTGTCCCAAGCCAAAAGTCGTCATAGGTGGCGGTGCCAGCGCGTCAAATTCAAATGCTCTAATTTCTAGGAGCTTGCCGGTTACTTCCCCAGCTCCAGGGTGGGTAGCACAAGCGCATGTAGCCGCTACGTCCCCAACAGCTTGGACGCTGACAGCATACGCCATTTGCGCGCTTGTCAAATAGTCGGCGCTTGGCCGGGCCGGTGAACTTTGCGTTGTCGCGTCTTGGAGACACAAACGGCGTTCTAGTCTTCATCCCAAAAATCCTGCAGCGAGGCGTGCCGAAGGTCTTCCTCGCCCCGGAGGTGCTTCACGCGGACCTTGATGCCCGCTTGCGAAGGCCATAGTTGAGACGGTTGAAAGGCTGAGCCGGTGCCCCCCGCGTTGACCAGTTGCCGACCGGCTAGTGCAGCTTCTGGACTCTCGCCCGGAATGGCGGCATTCTCTCTTCCGGGAGAGCGGGCGTGGGCAAAGGCCACCGTTATCAAGGCGCCAATCAGGCTGACCGCTGGCGAAGGCGCGCCGGCAGAAGAATGCCGTTACGGCGGCTGCCGCGACCCCTCTTGGGGCTGATCTTCCTCGGCGCCGGCACGCTTGCCGCCGCAGTCACCCAATTCGCGATCCAGAGCACCGCCGGCCAACAGAGCACGATAACAAACTGGACAGAACCATTGCCTGGCCACATGGAAGGCCGCGCCTCGGTGATCGATGGCGACACAGTAGAGATTGCAGGCCAAAGGATTCGTTTCAATGGCATCGACGCGCCCGAGAGCCGTCAGCACTGCGACGACGCCAAGGGCTTTGACTACCCATGCGGGCGCCGCGCTGCCCAAGCCTTGGACAAGTTCCTGGCAGCTTCGCGACCGCTGCATTGCAGTTTTGTCGATCGTGATCGGTACGGGCGTCTTGTCGGGAACTGCGATCGGGCGGGCGGTCGTAGCGTTCAGCGCTGGCTTGTCGAGCAGGGCTTGGCACTGGACTGGCCCCTCTACAGCCACGGCGCCTATGCGGGGCAGCAGGCGAAGGCAGAGGCGGCAAAGCTCGGTCTGTGGGCCGGAACTTTTCAGGCGCCTTGGGTGTGGCGTCTAGCGCATGCCGACAACCGGCCGCTTTCTAACCAGCCGCTTGGCTTAATCAACCGCCATCAGGTCGCACAAAGCGGCTATTCATGCGAGCCGCGGCGCACCTGTTCCCAAATCAGCTCGTGCGATGAAGCAAGTTGGTACCCAGCCAACTGCTCTTGGGGCCGCAAGCTAGACCGCGACAAAGACGGCATCGCCTGCGAAAGCCAGTGTTGAACCTGCAGGTGCTGCCGCTTCACGGTCGCACGCACGTCGGTGTTGGCGCCGCGGCGCGTTGGGGTGGGTTTGGTCATGTGGAGGGGTTCCTAATGAAAGGGCCGCCTCGACGGGTGGCTTTTGAACGGTGACGGACTGCCGTTCCAAGCGGACCAGCTATTGTCGACTAAATGAAAGCGGGAAGATCCAACGATGCCTCCAAAATACGTGCAGCCCTCCGTTCATGAGACAGCTTTCAGCGGCATTCCAAATCGGCAGGGAGTTCGGCAGAGCCGAGGCCGAAGTTATGTTGCCCCGCCCATCGATTATGATCGCCACCCATCGACAACGAGCGATGCAGAACACGGCGAGCCGACCTGACGTTATCATTCGCTGGCATCAAGTCCGGCCTGATTTTCCAGAACTCGTTGCAACTGATGCGGCGAACTTTGACGCTGCCGTCTCAACAATGACCGTGCGAGATGTGGTCATATGGCGTCTTCGGGAAGGGCGCTCGCTGCGCGGTTCCGGCAAGGCCGGTCTTCATCATCGCCAACGCGGCGAAGGTCTTCTATCACGCTATATAGGAACGGAGTGCGTCAAAATTGACACGGGCTCGGCACGAGCTGCTCAAGTGCGGACGATGATGGGAGCCACGGCCGGCTGGCTGCTTTTTGCCGCGCGCGAGATGGGAGGAGGCGGCTGGAGTGATGTTTGGGCTCCGGCGACCTGATTCCGTTCTTTCGGATACGGAACGGAAACTTTGCCACATTTTTGGTTTCGACGCACGCTACGTCAGGAAGCAGCTAGGGCAATGAAGAGCGATTGTCCTTGCCTGTTTATGCCCAACAGAATGGGCTTGTGCTGCTGCCGGGATCTTGCCCACTCCTCCTGGATATCTGACGGCTGTGCCACATCCCGGTTGTTGGCCGAGACAATCACGTCGCCAGGTCGAAGGCCGTTCTCGGCGGCGGGGCTATTCGGCGCCACTTCCTGGATAAACACGCCGGTGGTACCCGGCTGCAGACCGAGTTGCTGGCGGGCTTCGTCCGGAATGGTGCTGAGCGACAGCCCGAGGCGTTGGTCCGCCGCTTCCGGACTCGGAACGGCACCGGTCTGCACCTCCTCGTCCTTGCGTTGGCCGACGGTCAGCTCCACCTCCTGCTGGGAGCCGCCGCGGTTCCTTGTCAGCGTCGCTTTCGACCCTGGCTTTTCGTTCGCTGCCGCCAGTGTCAAGTCATGGACGCCCTGGATGTCCTTGCCGCTGAACCGGGTGATTACATCGCCCGATTGTAGGCCGGCCTTCTCCGCCGGACTGCCGGGCTCGACCGAGGCGACCAGCGCTCCCTTGGTGCTCGATATCCCAAGCGCTTGGGCAAGCGACGGCGTCACCTCCTGGAGACGCACTCCGATGAAGCCGCGGTCGATCCGGCCGGTACGGATCAGCTGATCGGCGACGCTTCGTGCAGTTCGGGACGGCACGGCGAAACCGATGCCGATGCTGCCGCCCGATGGCGAGACGATGGCCGTGTTGACGCCGATCACTTCGCCGCGCGCGTTAAACAGCGGGCCGCCGGAATTGCCTCTGTTGATCGAGGCGTCTGTCTGGAGGAAATCGTCGTAAGGGCCGGCCTGGATGTCGCGCGAGCGGGCGGAAAGAACGCCGACGGTCACGGTTCCCCCGAGCCCGAAGGGACTGCCAATCGCGATCGTCCAGGCACCCGGCTGCATTGCGTCAGAGTCACCCCAGGCGGTGGTCGTCATGTTGGGGCGTGGATCGACCTTCAGCACCGCGATGTCGGTTGCTGGATCGCGGCCCACAAGTCGCGCGCGCGAAGTCTTCTTATCGGAGAATACGACGTGGATTTCGGTGGAGTCGGCCACGACATGATTGTTGGTGACGATGTAGCCCTCCGGACTGACCACGAAGCCGGAGCCGAGAGCTTCTCGCACCTGCGGCTGGGCAGGCCCGCGGCTGTCGAAGGGGTTGAGAAAATCGTCGAGCATCGTTTGGTCCTGGATGATCTGCCTCGTCGTGATCGCGACCACGGCCGGCAGCTTCTGACGCAGGATTGCGCTGAAGTCGTTCGGGATTTCCTGTGCTGAAACCGGAGCAAAGCCGCCAGCCGAGAGCATCAAGATTCCTGCGACGAGGCCCATGCTCAGTCGCTTCCTGGCAATGTAAGACATGATTGATTCTCCTGCCCGACCGCCCTGGCGCTGCCGCGCGACTTTTCCCAGACGCAACAACTGACATTCACGCCGATTGTTTCACCGGTTCGAAAAAATGTTGATCGTGGGCTGAACTGCGAGGATTTGGCCTTGTCGGGCCATTGAAATTTGCTCGAAACTCTCCAAAATTTTGGCTGGTGAAAATCGCGAGAGCCACCAAAGATGACATCAACAAAGGAGACTATTCAAAGCGGAGGACCATCGATGGAAGGAGCCATTTCGACGAGTTTTCCCCCAATCGGGCCCGAGGGTCCTGATGTTTTTCTTGACCGGTTGCTCCATCCAGCACGGCATTTCGAGCGACCTCAGGACGTGCTGACTGACGCGACGCTGGACGTCCAGGAGAAGCGTGCAATCCTTTCGTCCTGGGCATCGGATGCCTGTGCGGTGGAATCGGTGCCGGCGCTACGCATGCCGCCGGGAGCAACCGAACCGGTCAGCTCCATGTTGGGGACAAGACGATGCCTCCGTCCACTTGCTATGCATCGGAATGTGCATATATTGTGCATATGAGAGGTCGGAGATTTGTCATGGCCCACGCACAGCTCGCACATTCCACGGTGATTTCCGGCTTTGTCGATAGCCTGCAGGAGCCGCGCACGCCTTATATCTCGCCGAAGCGCCTGTCGCAGGCGCTGGGCGTGAAGGTGGCCAACTTGGCCCAGCTGACCGGTGTCCACCGCAACACGCTCCGCAATCCCTCATCGGAGCGCCTGCAGGGCCGGATGCGCGAGATGGTGAAAGTGATCTCGGCGGCGACGGAACTCACCGGCGACGTCAACAAGGCGATCTTTTGGTACCGCAATGAACCGATCGCCGACTATGGCCATCGTACCGCAGCCGAGCTCGTCGCGGGCGGCCAGGTCGAGGCGGTTCTGGCCTTTATCCGGGATCTCGAGAATGGTGCGCGCGGGTGAGGATCACCCGCATCGGTCCAGACGAAATCTTCCATCGCTATCTGACTCCCAAATGGGCTTTCCTGCCCACCAGCGGTGCAGGCGCAGCGATGGACGGCGGTCGTTTCAACCGGCCAGGCATCGAAGCGCTTTATCTGTCGCGTGCGACCCAGACGGCGCTTGATGAATACAAGCAGGGAGCCAGCATCACCCCGCCCGCCACCCTTGCCGCTTACAAGATCACGCTCGCCGAGGTAGCCGACCTTTCGCAGGGTTTCGACCCGGACATCTGGGACGGCCCGTGGAAGGAGTGGGATTGTGCCTGGCGCCAGGTCGCTCGCATCGACAAGAAGATCCCGCCATCGTGGAAGCTCGCGGATCTGGTCATCACCGCCGGACTTCGCGGCATCCTGTTTCCGTCGCTGCGTCACGCCGGCGGCACCAATCTGGTGATCTTTCCGGCCAATCTTGTCGACGGCGACCATGTCGCGGTTCACGATCCCGATCAACGGTTGCCGCACGACCAGTCGTCCTGGTGCTGAGTTATCGACCGTCTCTGGGATCGCAACGCGACGACGTCCCCCGTCACGGCGCTTGGTCCCCAACGACATCGTCCTCGCCGTCGCCCTCCCCGCTCGCCAGCCCGGCTGGAATATCGCCGGCCAGCAGCTTCTCCTTCGACAGCAGCCCTGCGTCCTCAAGCGCCTCGAAATCCGGTAGCTGGCGCAGCGTGTCGAGCCCGAACTGCGAGAGAAAAGTTTTCGTCGTCACATAAGTATAGGGCGCGCCAGGTTGCGGCGAGCGCGGACCCGAAGCGATAAGATCCTGCGCGCGCAGCACGCCGATCAGGTCGCGCGACACCTCCTTGCCGAAGAAAGAAGACAGCTCGCCACGCGTGATCGGCTGGAAGTATGCAATGCACATCAGCACGAGCGCCTCCGACTGCGACAGTTCTTTCGGCCCCTGCCCCGCGGCCGTGCCGAAGGCTGCGTGAATGGCATCGCCAAAAACCTTTCTGGTCCGGTGCTGCCAGCCGCCAGCGACTGACACCAGCTCATAGGGGCGGCCGGCGAGTTCGGCGCGGATGTCATCGATGATCAGCTCGAGATTGCAATTTCTCCCAACAACCCGCGCCAGCACCTCTCGCTGCACCGGTTCATTTGCGGCAAAGATCGCCGCTTCGACGCGTCCCATCCACTCGCGCCAGCGCAATTCCGCCGGCAGATGTTCCAGCTCGGTGTCGAGCAACGCCGGCTGATCGTTTGCCTTGCGGCGGGCGGACGCTTCGCTCATCGCTAAAGTCCAAACAGGCGGAAGGTGGGGCGGCCGGACAGCTCACGCACGGCGTCGAGCTGTTGCAGCCGCTCGAACAGGCGGCGCGCCGCAAACCGCGACAGGTTTTTCGTCGTCAGCGAGCCCGAGACGGCGTCTTCACTGAGCAGCAGAAAGATCACGTCGCCGGCGCCTTTGGCGCGCAGTTTTGGTGCCGCCGCCAGCAGCTTTTCGGCGCGGCGCAACAGCTCGGTCGCCAACCGGCAGGCCTCCGTCGCAGCATGAACCAGCGCAATGCAGACCGCGCGCTCAAACCCCTTTTCGCCGGGCCGGATCCGTTTGCCGCCGCCGGCCTCGCCGCGAAAAGCCGGACCAAAGGCCTGAGCCAGCAGCAGCGGCAGCGGCCGCGGCCAGCGCAGGTTTTGCGCCAGTACCAGGTCGGCGAGCCACCAGGCAAAAAGCTCGGCATCGGGCCGCATGGCAACGACGTGAGCGGCGATCGCTGCCGCGGCGAACGGCGCCGGCCGCCCCGAGCGCGCCAGGTCGTCGATGTGTTCACAAAGCGCGGTCAGCGCCTCGACGTCTCGATGGAGACCCAGTTGCTCGGTGACCCGTGCCAGGCGATCGACAGCGGCGGCTGGCGGCATGAGCGCGAGCTGCCGCCAAGCGCCGAAGATGGCGCCGGCAGGACCAGGATCGGCTCCAGCCGGGCGCAGGTGCCACGCGTCGCGCAGGGCGGCCTCATCCTCCGCGCGCCCGGCCAGCCGCATGCTGGCGGCGGCGCATTTCAGCGCCAGCCGCTGGCGCCAGGCGCCGGACCAGGCAGGCTGCGCGCGGGCGAGGCTATCGAGCGAAGCCAAGGCGGCGCCGGCCTGGAAAGCGGCGTCGGCGTCGCAAGCGTTACGGCCGGGCGCGAGCGCCCAGGCCGGAAGGGCAGGGGGCGCGGCTGGGGCGGCGGTCGCGGGATTGAGGCGAATCATGATTTCGAGGGTAAAGCGCCGGTGCGCTTTGCGCTAGAATTTTCGCGCCAAAACGCACAACCTGTCGGCGTAATAAAACGAACGATAATTGCATTATCGTTCGTGTTTGTCATTACGTTAGAAATGGCCGCTGTCGCCCGCGGTTCAACGGTCGCAGGAGAGTGTCAGCGACCTTTTTGAAGACTGGTGGTCATTAAAGGAGGTTGGACGATCACGGTGCACGGGCATCTGCCACAGACGCTTTCAACCCTGCGGGCGCAAGTCTGTCACCGGCCGGTAGAAGATCACACGCACCGACGGAACAAGCTGGTTGAGGTAATCGAAATCCCCAACATTGCCGGTCAGGACCGTCGCGCCCAGCAGACCGGCCTGGTGAAAGATCAGCGCATCGTTGAGGAAGCGGCGTGCATGGCCCTCCCCTTTCGGCAGACGGCTCAGCCGGAACAGCAGGCCGGCAAGCATGCCGGCGCGTCCCCAGGCGGTGGCGTCGGGTGCATGCAGCCGGTGCACTGGAATGTCTTCAATCGTGCCTGCAACCACTTTCAGGACCGACTTCGTCGTGGGGTGCGCTGGGTCGAGCCGGCCGAACAGGTGGCTGAGCTCGGCAAGGCAGACGGCCGAGTGCTGACAGAGCCTATAGATCAGAAGGTCATCGACCACTTTGGGCGTGCGCCCCTGAAGGACATCCAGATAGACGCTCGTGTCGAGAAGCAATGCACCGCCGACAGGCGGCTGGTCCCCTGCCCAGGACAGAGCGGAATCCGGCCGCCGTTCCAGCCCGCCGGCACGCCGCTGTGGTTTGAGGGAACGCAGTGCGCTCCCGAGATCAAACGCCAAGATCAATGTCTGCGGAGATGCTGCCCTTGCGGCGGACGAGCTGGGCGCCAAAATCGTCCTCGAGGGCCAGCCGCGACAAGGCGAGCTCCAGCAGTTCAGTGTCGGAGGTCACATGAGCGCGCTTTTTTGCCGCCTCGATCAATTCCGACGGCACCCTCCCGGAAAGGCGTGTGTTCTTGGCCGCGCCGAGAAGGCCGACCGCCCTCGCCTGCTCAAGCACCAGACGGTTCCGGGTGTGGGCGATCCGCTCCTCGCTTTCGGCTGCCGTTGCGCCACGTACGCTCATCCTGGATTCTCCTGTTGAACGAAACATAAGGGATGTTGAACATGAAGGCAAGGATCGGCACTGAGAAAGAGGGCCCTAGGAGGGTCAACACTGGATCGGACATGGTCCGTCGCCCGGTCATGCTAAAGCACGACCCAGCGTGTGGTCGTACGCGACCGGCGCAAATCTCGGGAGCTACTGGTCAAGCACCTCGCGGTGGACAATTGGGCGCTTTGGTCGCACGTTGGGGCTCTCAGAATCGCACCACTGTGACATTCAAATGATCGAGAGTTTCGATGGGCAGTCCCCGTAATTTCATGACGCCCATCGACGCGGTCGACACCAGCGACCTGCCTGACATTGTCGACGTCGTCATGGAAATGGGGCATCCGGATGAGGCTCCCGCTCCTCCCACGCAGGTCCTCGACTCGCGACGAGCATCACTGCCTGCCCATCTCGAAAAGCTGGCCGACCGCGCGCGCGATTACGTCGAGGCGGCGAGTTCGGCAAACACCCGTCGCGCCTATGCCGCCGACTGGAAGCATTTTTGCGCCTGGTGCCGGCGCCAGGCGTTTGATCCGCTGCCGCCAGATCCACAAGTCGTCGGCCTCTACATCACGGCCCAGGCCTCAGGATCGGAACGGGACAAAAAGTCTGTGTCGACCATTGAGCGCCGCCTGTCGTCGCTGACCTGGAACTATACGCAACGCGGTCAACCGCTCGACCGGAAGGACCGGCATATCGCCACCGTGCTCGCCGGCATCCGCAATAAACACGCCTCCCCTCCCCGTCAAAAGGAAGCCATCCTGCGCGACGATCTTGTCGCCATGCTGGAAACGCTCGATCGTGGCACGCTGCGCGGTCTGCGCGGCCGCGCCATGTTGCTTTTGGGCTTCGCCGGCGGCTTGCGCCGCTCCGAAATCGTGGGCCTCGATGTTGCGCGCGATCAAACCGAGGACGGCTGCGGCTGGATTGAATTTTTCCCGGACAAGGGCGTGCTGGTTACGCTGCGAGGCAAGACCGGCTGGCGCGAGGTCGAGATTGGCCGCGGCTCGTCCGATGCCACCTGCCCGGTCGTCGCCCTGCAGACCTGGCTGAAGCTGGCCCGCATCGCGCATGGCCCCCTCTTCCGCCGCGTCACGGGGCAGGGCAAAGCTGTGGGCGCCGAGCGGCTCAACGATCAGGAGGTGGCGCGGCTGGTCAAACGCGCGGCCTTGGCCGCCGGCGTGCGCGGTGATCTTTCCGAGGGCGAGCGCGGCCAAAAGTTTTCCGGCCATTCGCTGCGCGCTGGCCTCGCCTCCTCTGCCGAGGTTGACGAGCGCTACGTGCAGAAGCAGCTTGGTCACGCCTCGGCAGAGATGACACGCAAATACCAGCGCCGGCGCGATCGCTTCCGCGTCAATCTAACTAAGGCGTCAGGATTGTAGAGTGCGGTACGCCCCCCAGCCGCAGGTGCCTCTGGATGCGCCAATCCACCCCGGCGCCACAGATCCAACCATCAAGTTGATGGGTTTCTAAGGTTTATTGGTGCGGGCGCAAGCCTCCAACTTGAAGAGCTGTTCCCAGCTGGGAACTCAAAATACGGGTTGTGCGAGAAGTTGCTTCTCGATGAGTTCTCCAGGATCCTTCGCCGACACTTGGACTAGCCCCCGAGGGAAGTTGCCTGGCGACTGCAGGAGCCTCTTGCTCGACGCTGGAGGAAAGTGCGCGTGGACAGGACGCCCACGTGCCAAACGGTGCTGATTGCTGTCAAATCGCGTGGGACGCCTGGCGATAGATCCTAGCCGCTGAGTTGCCATTCGCGAGAGTCGCTCGGCCCGGAAGGAATGCCTCGTTGCAGGGTAGGGGCCGTGGGGCGTCTAACTTGTCTGCCTGGGGGCGTTCACCGAAGTGACATCGGAAGCGGCGCGGCATGGCTGCATTACAAACACAACCCATCGTCCCCGACGCAAAGGATGGTGACTTCCCTAGGACTGCGCGAGCTCAGTGCCTCCGTCACAACGGGAATTTCGCCGCCGCGCCAAAGTGGGGGGAGGGGGTATCTCTCCATGCGCCGAAACCTACCTGCGCTTTTGTAGGTCGCTCGCGGCCGTACGCGGAAGCCAGAGGCCAACCGGTACACCAACGTCGACTATCTACGAGAACAAAACGGGCAACGGGGCCCGCCCGTGCCCCCATGCTGCGTAACCAACTTCATAGCTGTCTTTTTCAATGCCTGATGCGCAACTTTGACGGCACAGGGAAGCCAGCGATAGCGAAAAGTTCCCAGCTGGGAACTGCCCTGTGTCCATTTGCTCGAATTCTCCGAATCGGGCATACCTCCAGTAACGGAAAAACCGCGTAATTCGAAAAGTTGGCGTAGTTGGCGTGGCGTTAACAGCTTGTTAACCACAGTCGCTATCAATAGGCGCTGGGTGCAAGAGGAGAATCTGGGTGACGCGGCATCTAAGTAGCCTTCAGTTCATGAATACCTTTTCGACGAAACTCGAGAAGGCACTCAACAATCTTTCGCTGGCTCAGTATCCTCCAGATGCGATTCGTACGATGCGCAAATTCACTTCGACGGAAGTGGCAGCATTGCTAGGAGTGACTGAAGCTTACATACGGCAGGTCTCCTTAAAAGGGCAGGGGCCTGAGCCAGAGACAACGACCACCGGAAAGCGCTTATATTCTGTGGAGCAGGTGCTGGACCTTCGGATGCACCTGGCGGAAAAGGCACGGAAGAAATGGATCAATCCTCGTCGTGTTAAAGGCGAGGATTGCCAGATCATCGCGATCACGAACTTCAAAGGTGGATCGTCCAAGACAGCGACCACTATTCACTTGGGTCATTGGTTGGCACTACGTGGATATCGCGTTCTCGCAGTCGACATGGATCCCCAGGCGTCGTTGACAAGTCTGCAAGGAGCGTTACCCGGATTTGACTACCGAGAAGGTGACACCCTTTACTCAGCGATTCGGTTTGATGATCCGGTGCCAACGGAAAAGATTATTCATCAGACGCATATCATCGGATTCGACGTCATCTGCGCCGGTCTTGAGCTGACAGAATTCGAGACGGCCGTCACCCTTGAGATGCGCAAGAGCGGTGGAACCAGTTTTCTGCTTCGAGTGTCACAGGCGCTCGAACAGATCGTCGATAACTACGACATCGTCCTTCTCGACTGTGCGCCGTCACTCAATTTCCTGACACTTTCGTCGCTCACTGCCGCTACCGGAGTCCTAATCCCAGTTCCAGCGCACATGCTCGATGTCGACTCCACAGGGAAGTTTTTGGAGCTGGCCGCATCTTATATGCAAATCCTGGATGAGGCTGGTGCAGGCGCACGTTGGGATTTCGCCAAATTCCTCATCACAAAGTTTGAGGCCAACGACCACCCGCAAGCCAACATGCAGGCCCTAATGCGCCAAGTGTTTGGCGAGGATTTACTTCTGAATTCAGTCTCCAAATCCACTGCGGTTGCGGACGCTCTCACTTGGAAGCAGAGCCTCTATGAAGTGCAACGATCGAGGTTTTCGGCACCTAAAACTTATGATCGTGCAATCGAATCGATCAATGCCGCGAACGCGGAAATAGAAAGCCTCATCACAATGGCATGGAGGCGTGAACAGTGAGCCGTAAAGATTCTAAGGGCATGTTTGCTGCTGTTTTGGGGCAACTCGGGGAGGACAATTCGGAGGAGGGCGTCAGCCGCCGCACGTCATCGCCGCACCTGATGAAGGTGGCGGCTGGTGTTCGCCAAATGCAAGAACGTAGCGATATCGCCGACAAGTTACTGAAGTCAGGCGAACAGATCATTGAACTCGATCCCGACAAAATACGGCCGTCGTCTATTACCGATCGATATGATGACGCCTACGAGATTTCCGCCATTGCTGAGATCACTGAATCCATGCGGGAGCGCGGTCAGATTGTGCCTGGACTGGTTCGGCCAGTACAAGGCAAGGATGGCGAGTTTCAAATCGTCTATGGTCGCAGAAGATTAGCGGCAGCTAAGCAGCTTGGGATCGGATTCAAAGCGGCCGTCCGCGAGTTAACTGATGAACAAGCAGTCATTTTCCAAGGCGAAGAAAACACCGCTCGAGAGGATCTTTCATACATTGAGAAGTGCGCTTTTGCGCTTGCGCAGCAGGAAGCGGGATACAAACGGGACACCATCTGCGCTTCGCTGTCGACAGGAAAATCGCATGTCTCCGAGATGATCAAAATCGCCTCATCGGTCGACAAGGAGATACTGCAATCGATTGGTAAAGCTCCCGGGATTGGTCGAGGACGATGGCAGGAATTCTCGAACCGCTATTCCATAGACGGCTTACCCGCAAAAGCTTTCGATCTTATTCGCAAAAACAAATTCCGCGAGGCAACGTCCGACGACAGATTCATTATTCTGCTTGAGACGCTTCCATCGGATCATAATGCGATCAAAGAACCTGCGGGTCCGGCCAAGCCATCAAAGCCCAAGATTGCTATGAAATCCTGGGCTGCTCCAGACAAAACAGTCAGCGTCAGCCTCAAAGACAACGGAAAAACTACCATGATTGCGGTGGGAGAGGCTGAAGGATCGCGTTTCGCAGCGTTTATCGCCGGACAACTGGACGACCTGTTTGAGGCCTTTCGGAAGTCCATCACGAAACAAGGAGTCTGAAACCGCAAAAGAAAAAGGCCCCCGAACGGCAAGCCGTGGAAGCCTCTCTCTGAACTAAGCACTCTGAGAATCGCATCTCCACGAATCACTGTCAAGAGTCATTGGCGTCGTTTTGGCGAGCAGGTTTCTTTTGCCTAATCGAGGGTGAAAGAAAATGGAGACGAATATTGCGACGACGCCCTTTGGGCGGCGGCCGATGACGCTTGGCATGATTTCAAGCCAAGTCACCGCAAGGGCCGTGCCGAAGGACGCGATCGTCCACAAATGGCATGTCTTCCAAGATATCAAGGATGCCAGGATCGCTCTGGGCGCCACTGATCGCGCTTTGGCTATTCTCGACGCGCTGTTGTCGTTCCATCCGGACACGGCACTTTATGGCGACAGTGAACTGGTTGTATGGCCATCCAACGAGCAGCTGATCCGCCGCGCCAATGGCATGCCCCCAACGACCTTACGGCGACACCTGGCCGTTCTGGTCGAGTGTGGATTGATCATCCGTCGGGACAGCCCAAACGGCAAGCGCTTCGCCCGGAAAGGGCAGGCGGGCGAGATCGAGCAAGCCTATGGCTTTGACATCTCGCCGATCGTGGCGCGCGCTGAGGAGTTCAAGGATCTTGCGGAAGCGGTCAGATCTGAGAAGAAGGCCTTTCGTCTCGTTAAGGAGCGGCTAACCATATGCCGCCGTGACATCGTCAAGATGATCGACGCGGGGATTGAGGAAGGCGTTCCGGCGAACTGGGGCAGGGTCCAGCAGGCCTACCAGGCGATTGTTGGTCAGATACCACGCACTGCACCTAGGCAGACTCTCGAGGTGATTGCCGAAGAACTTGAAGGCCTTTGGGCTGAAGTGCGTGAAGCATTGGAATCATTTGTAAAAACACAGAAAGTGGACGCCAATGAGTCCCAAAATGGGCGCCACATACAGAATTCAAAACCAGACTCTAAATTTGAATCTGAAAGCGGCTCAGGAAATAAAGATGAAGCGGGCGGAAACGTTGCGGACACCGACAACGTACGGAGCCTACCGAAACGCGAACTGCCGCTAGGGATCGTGCTGGATGCCTGCCCGAACATGCTTTGGCTGGTGAAGGGCGGCGGCGGAATCCGCAACTGGCGTGAATTTCTGGCCGCGGCCGAGGTTGCCCGACCGTCCATGGGCGTCAGCCCGAGCGCCTGGGAGGAAGCGCGAACGGCAATGGGTGAGCAGCAGGCGGCAATTTCCATTGCCGCGATCTACCAGCGGCAGGACCAGATCAACAGCGCCGGCGGCTATTTGCGCAGCCTGACAGATCGAGCAAAGGTCGGAAAGTTCTCGGTCTGGCCGATGGTGATGGCCTTGTTGCGGGCCAAGCTTGACGCGTCGAAAATGACCGGAACCGGAGCTGAAGCCGCTGCCGTCGATTTGGAGATGGCGGGCAAGGTCGTGCGCACCGAATCCCGGCTGGAAATCAGCAATGCGTTGCGCCGCAGCCTCGACAAGCCGGGGCGCGGATCATGATGAGGTGGGCGGGTTTCGATCCGCTTTATGAGCTTGGGCGGGTCGCTGCGGCGCTTGTCGGGACGAGCGTCTTATGCGAGCATCGAAGGTATGAGAAAAGAACATGACCCGCAACCGACGCCCGATGAAACCGCCGGGATGGTGTGGTGGAATTCGCTTACCGAATCCGATCGTGCGGCTTGGCTGGCGCGGGCCGGCAGCGCCGTTCCAGCTGATGCCTGGGCCGCGTACAAGCGGCTCGGGAACGTTGAGCGTCAGCCACAGACCGTAAACTGAGGACTGTTCTGCAGCGGGATGGCGGTCAGTTCGCAGGTAGTTCGGCGACGAGTCCAAGCCGTCGGGCTCGATCGAGCAGGTTCTTGACTGAGGAGGCAGACCATTTTGCGCTTCCTCGTGGGGTTCGCTCATGCAGACGCTCGAGCTGGCCAGCGATGTCGCGGAGCGACAGGTTTGGGTTAGACTGCGAAATCCCTGCCACGAGAGTCATCAGGCGATCTTCGGGAGACAGAGGAGACGCCCGCTTTAGCAGTGTGGAGTCGGCCAGGTGCTCTGTGACGAGCCACCTCACTGCCCGCCGCAGTCGTTCAGGCGTCCAGTCGAGGCCGCGCTGCTTCAAGACCCGAACGATGTCGTCCCAGTTGTGGTCGGGTCGCATCCGGCGGACCGTCGGAAGCCACTGGTTCATCGTTGATTGTAGCCGTCGGCCATAGGCTGCCTTTTGTACCGCTGTCATCTTCGCCAGGGCTTCGGGCCTGCGCTCCCGGATACCAGGATTGCCTGGCAGCCGCCCCTTCGATCGTGCAGCGATAATGCCGGCCTTGGTCCGCTCTGAAATCAGCGCACGCTCGAGTTGGGCAACGGCGCCGAGTACCTGTAGCGAAAACATGCCCTGTGGCGTCGACGTGTCGATCGGATCTCGGAGAGATCGGAAATGCGCGCCCTTCTCAGTCAGATCCTCGATCACCTGAAGAAGATGGCTTACCGAGCGCGCGAGGCGATCGAGGCGCACCACGACCAGGACATCGCCGGCGCCGATATCGCTCATCAACCGCAGTAGGGCAGGGCGAGCTCTTGAGGCCCCGGATCCATGTTCCTGAACGACCACGTCGCAGCCAGCCGACCGCAGCTCAATTTCCTGCGCTTCCGTCGCTTGTTCGTCCGTCGACACGCGCGCGTACCCGATTTGTCGGCCCTGTGGTCGTCCGGAGCGTCGATCTTGCGCTTCACGGGCCATTTGCGGCGTCTCTCAGCTTAGGAAAGGGCGTTTGTACAAACACCGAAGATATCAACAAACGATCGTTTGTAAACGTCTCTAGTGGCCCTTTGGGTAGCTCCTACGGCTTCGATGAGGCTGAAAATCAACCATTTCTAGCCTCCTGACCGCCCCAGGGCGTGGTGCTGTACAGTCCCGATATGAGGTCATTATCGATAGTGAGCTTTCTTGCCGAAGATATCGCCTGTGACTGTCGCTTTTATTTCCCGATTTCAATTGAAGTCGTAAGCTGAAGTTCAGTACCGCCGTTTACACCTTACGGCTTCAAGCGCGGGGAGGGGACCTTCAGAGCCTTTGGTGAGGTCGACGCGGAACCGATCGCGCCACCGCCGATCTCGCCCTGCGGCTTCGTAAGGGCGAGACGTGCCGGAGTCGTGCTTCCGAAGATCAGTTCGCAGCTGGCCGAATGCCGCTCGATCCCGCGCGCGTCTGTAGCTCGTCCGTTTACGCGCGCATGGCCGCTCAGGCGTCACTGTGGTCGACGGAAGGACGATTGTGAGTCTCGCGAGCCATTTGCAGTGCCCGAGTCTCGCAGCTTGTGCCCCATCCACGAATTGACTATTTTGCATGACTATGAGTGAGCATCTGGCCTTGGTTCTGACGACAGTGAACGCGCCCTACAGCGAACAGCTCGACGGGGTGGCGCTGGCTCATTGTCTTTCGGATCTAGATCTGGCGAAGCAGTATCCTGGGCAGGTCAGTGCCTTCCTTGGAGAAGTACCGGTCGAGCAGCAGATGGAGTTCGCCGCCGCGCACCAGATAGCGGTTGATGATCTGAAGGCTTTCGCGGCCCATTTCTCTGCCTGGTCCGGCGAGAGCTATCAACTCGCTGCCTGATGATCGAGGTCCATAGCCGTCGTCCGTCCGAATGGCGGCGGCTTTTCGCCATTGCTGCCGATCTGATCGACCAGCTCCGGGAGAAGGCCGGAGGTTTTGAATTCGAATGGTCGTTTGGCGGCGGCACGGCGATGATGATCCACATCAACCATCGCGAAAGCCACGACGTCGATATCTTCCTCGACGACCCTCAGCTACTCGGCTTCATTGACCCATCCAAGAGCCAACTGAGCTTCAGCACGGGTCCTGCCGCATATGACGGCGACGGGACGAGGTTTCAGAAATTCGCGTTCGAGGGCTTGGGCGAGATTGACTTCATCGTGGCCGGGGCCTTGACCGGGACACCTTTCGAAAAGCGAGAGGTAGAAGGTCGTTCGGTATGGCTTGAGACCATTCCCGAGATCATTGCCAAGAAGGTTTATTACCGAGGCGCGGAGCCCAGACCGCGGGACATCTTCGATATCGCAGCCGCCGCGCGATCGCATCGAGCCGGCGTTGTCGGAGCCCTCCGGGCATTTCCGGATCGTGTCGCTCGAACAAGGGAGCGGCTTGCAGAGCTGAATCCGGAGTTCGTCAGACGGACGATTGCACAGCTCATGATCATGCCAGACTACGAGGAGATGGCTGCTGATAGCCTTGCCACTGCAACAGCCCTGCTCGAAGAGGTGCTGTCGCCAGCGACATCATCCTGACCAACGCCGGCAGCCGGCTTCAAGCGGGGGAGGGGCTTTCAGAGCCCAGACGCCTTGGTGAGATTGACGCGGAACCGATCCCGCCGCCGCTGATATTTGCGCGTCATCTCGGCCGAGGCGTGGCCAAGCTGCTTCTGGACGTAACGCTCCTCGATGTCGGCCGAGGAGGCAAGGCCGGCGCGCAGCGAATGTCCTGAGAACAGCAGTTTCCGTTCCCCTTCCGGAAGATCCGAGCGGACGCCGGCGGCGAGTGCGGTCTGCTTGACCAGGCGCGCGACATGCTTGTCGGAGAGCCGCTCGACGTCGACGGTCTTGTTGTCCTTGAAGATGCGCCGGAAGAGCGGGCCTCTCGCGATGCGGCCGAAGCGGATCCAGCTCTCGAGGGCAGCGACGGGGCAGGTCTGGTCGGAGGCGCCGCGGCCGACCTCGACCTCGCGCCAGCCGGTCTTGCCGCGCAGCGTCACCAGGACGCCCTGGTCAGGAAAAATCTCGATCCAGCCGGCGCCGTCGCTGTGGTTGCCATCGAGATGGTCGTCGCGCGCGACGTCGAGGCCGACGATTTCCGAGCGCCGCAGCCCGCCGGCGAAGCCAAGCAGCAAAATAGCGCGGTCGCGCAGGCCGCGCAGATCATGGCCGAGCGTCGCGATCATGGCGATGAGATCGTCGCCGAGCACGGCCTCTTTTTGCCGCGGTGGCTTTGCGTGCTTGCGGCGAATGCCGGCGAGCACGGTGGCAATATGCCGATCGGCGCGATCCATTGGCACGCCGCGCTGGGTAAAGTTCCAGGCAAGACCGGAGAGGCGCCGCTCGATCGTCGCGACAGAAAGTGGGGGGAGGCCGCGTCTCGGATCCCCGGCGGCGCAGGCGCCAATATAGAGGCCGATGACCTGGCTCGACGGCGGCATCGGATCGAATCCCTCCCGGCGGCACCAGCTGGTGAAATGCCGCCAATCCTTGGCGTAAGCGTCTCTCGTGTTGTCGGAGCTGGCCGCCTTGGCGTAGGCCGTCGCGGTCTCGACGAGGGCTTCCAGACGCGCCGGCGCCCGCGAGGCGGGGGGTGAGGAGCCCATTTCCAGCACAAGGTCGACGATGTCGGGCAAATCGTCGTGGGTCGGTTCGTCGGTTATGGCCCTGTTTTCCGGGGGATTTTGCATGATTTGGGAGGCTATCAGAATACGTCCGATAAGGCAAGCTTATCGGACATAAAACACTAGCGACATGCTGTGCGGAAAACGGCGAAGCATCTGGTCGCAACCGCACATCCCGTTTACGCTGCCGGAGATGAGTCGGCAGCCCGCACCCGCATCGCAAGTCTGCTTCCCGGTCCCGCGCGTGCCGGCGTGGGCGACGCCGCGCGCCCGTTCCGGGGACCCGGTGGAAGGCACCTTCATGGCTGGCAGCGCCTTGAATGCGCTCGACAACCTCGTGCAGGCCGAACCCGAATGGAGCGGGGCGTGGCGGCATCGCCTGGCGTTGAGAGCAGCAAGCGCCTGCATAAAGCTGATCGGTCGCTCCGAGGACGAAGCGGCGTTGCGAGACGCCTGGTTGGTACGTCGGTCCGGCGACGAGCCGGGGCCTGCCGGCAATGTGCTTGCCGCGTGGCGCCGGCTGGCCGGCCGCACGCTGCCGCCTGCCACCGGCGATCTGCAGGCGGTCGCCGCCCTGCTCGGCGTCGGCTGGTCGGACGGTTTCGGCGACCTGATCGACGTCACGCGCGATGAGGTGCGCAGCGGCACGCTCGCCCCCGTGATTGCGGCGCGCATCGCAGCCGCCGTCGTGCGGGATGACCCGAAGGCCGAAATCCTGGCCTGGTGGCTGGCCGATTGCGCGCTGTCCTGGCGCATGGGCTGGCGCCACGCCGTGCCGATCCTCAGCTCGCAGATCCACACGCCGCTTCTGCGTTCGGGGTCGGAGGGCCGGCGCGCCCAGCCGGGCAGCGATGCGTTTGAGCAGGCCGCCTTCATCGCCGCGGCCCTCGGAGCGGCCGAGGCCTGCCGGCTGGCGGCGGACATGGCGGCGCGGGCCGAACGGCTTCGGGCGGTGGTGCCGAAGCTGCGATCCAAGGCGGCCGGCGACGTCGTTGACCGGCTGATCGGCGATGATGCTGTGTCGGGAACGGTGACCAGCAAGAACCTGTCACGCTGGGCCAGCCGGCGGCTGTTCGATCGTCTGGTCGAGCTCGGCGCCGTCCGCGAGCTCAGCGGCCGCACGACCTTCCGCATCTACGGGATCTGAGGTCGATGGCGGAAGCAGCGCGCGCGAAACGAGCGACGGGCCGACCAGGCGACGGTCTGTTTGATCGGGAGCTGGATCACTTGCCGCCGGAGGCGCGATGGCGGGAATGGATGCATCGCGTCGAGGCAACGATTTTCGCGGCCAGCAAACCGGTCGGCCGCGAGACGTTGGCGCGGATCGTCGGCAAGACCTGCAGCATCGACCTTTTGATCGACGACATCCGCGAGGAGTTGCGCGGTCGCCCCTACGATCTGGTCGCCGTCGCCGGCGGCTGGAAGCACCTGACCCGACCAGCCTATGCCGACGCCATCCGCACGGCCGTCGGCGAAAGCGAACGATCGGTCGACCTCACGCAGTCCGAATTGCTGGTGTTGATGTGCATCGCCTACTTCCAGCCGATTACCCGTGCAGAACTGTCGAGCTTCTTCGGCAAGGAGATCAGCCGCGACTTGATCGGCAATCTGCGCTCCTTCGGGTTCATCGCATCCGGCCCGCGCGCGCCGCAGCCGGGCGCGCCGTACACCTACGTCACCACGCAGGCATTCCTGCTGGAGTTCGGGCTCGGCACCCTGCGCGATCTGCCTGACTTCGAGGCACTTGAAGACGCGGGCCTGCTCAGCAAGGAAAAGCTGCTGGCCGGCGACATCATGTCAAGGTTCACCGATGGGGACGACCCTGGCGCCGGCACCGTTATAGACGAATAGTACCCGCGGCAGGGGCGCCACCAATCATTGGGGCTGTGGAACTCCAAGATCGCGGTGACGCTTTGACGTGGTCCGATCGCCGGCCACGCGCAGATAGGCCGTCAGCACGTCGGCAAGCCCGGCACGGGGCAGGGTTTGGCGCATGGATCTCGGCCGCGTCTGGTGCTTGTCGAGGAAGTCGGCGAAGCGGGCGATCAGTTCATCATGGCCGCCCGCCGCAAGGATCATCCGACGCCGATGCGCGGTCGCGGCGTCTTTGTCGGTCACAAGCCAGTCGAGAGATTTTGCGGCGAGCAACTCGAAGCAGCGAATGCGCGCGGCCGTCGAGAGATTCCTAAGAGTGCCCGTGGAGCCGATATCGACGACGGCCGGTGCGGACAGCACGCGCGAGACAACATCGCTGGTTGCCGCCGAACCCGTTCCCGATTCCACCCGGCATATATCCGCGATCGCACGTTCCAGTCGGCGCGCGGACGCCTTGACCGCGGTCTTGGGAGCAGCGCGCAAGTCGAAGCCGCATCGCGCACAATAGTGCTGCGCGACAACCTCGCCCTGGTCGAAGGTCGCGATGGGGGCTCGGCAGGCGGGGCAGCGATCGCGAAGGCCACAGCCATGCGCGAAACACGACGCACGCAACGCCAGCCGCCACTGCCGGCGGAAATACGGCGCCTCGTCCGCTGCAAGGCACTGCGGGCAATACTGCAGCCAGGTCGAACGCCTCCGGTGCGTGTTGTCCCGCAACGGCAGCAGGAGCGCGGCCATCGCAAAGCCGCTCATCATCATCGCCGAGATCTCCTCGGTCGCCCGGCCGGTCT
This sequence comes from Mesorhizobium sp. M1163, assembly GCF_040318415.1. Lineage (NCBI taxonomy): Bacteria > Pseudomonadati > Pseudomonadota > Alphaproteobacteria > Hyphomicrobiales > Phyllobacteriaceae > Mesorhizobium > Mesorhizobium sp. M1163. Next base: position 22,967 of record NZ_JAMYMF010000037.1, read on the forward strand.
GATGACAGAGCAACGTGGCGACGCGGCGCGGCAGTCGAAGGTCGAGACGCGGCGACCACATCCTCTCACTGAGGCCCAGGACGCCGGCGAACGACCGCGGCGCGATGCCGTTCGCGAGCGCGAGACGGTGGAGCCAGCTCGACAACAGCTCGTCCGGAAGCGGGTCGACGGAAACCGGCCACCGATTCCCGGCGACGTCGCCATATCGCTCGCGGATCTCGATCGTGAAGGCCGCCCGTGCTGCATTCGCTGTCACAGCAGATCCTCGCGCACCGGCGCCCGACGCCGCTTCGAGACCGGAACGTAGCGCAGCGCCTCGATGCCCGATTTCGTAATTCGCTCCTCGCCGGACCTCACTGCGGCTGAGGCCGCTGCGGAGATGATCGCCACGATCTCGCCGATCAGTCCCTCGGAGAGCTGGAATATCCTTCGCGCCAAGGGTTCATCCGAGAGATCGGACGCACGGACAAGCGGCAAGGCGCTCTTCAGGCTGTCGAGCAGCGCAAGAAACTCCTCGCCATATTGCCATCGCGGCACGGCGTGTAGGTCGAACCTGGTCGCCATTTCAGCGGTCTGGTTGACGAAGTCATAGACTGTGACCTCACCGATCAGAACCGGAGAGATGTCGAACTGGCGGCCGATCCTCCGCAGGAAGGCAAGCACGGCCTCGACGTCGCGGGCACGGCCGCGCAGCGCATTGTGGAACTCATCGAAGATCAGGATTCTGGGCTTCAGCCTGTCGAGCAGATGATCGACCTGTTCGGCTTTGCGGCCAACGTTCCGGCTGCTGCCCGTCGGCGCGCGCAAGGCCTGCAGGATGCTCCCGTAGAAATGGGCGAGACCGGCCCCCTCGCGCGTCTGCACCACCCATACCCGCTGCTGCTCAGCTGTTCTCAGATGCCGGACGGCGAACCGCTCGGCGATCATCGTCTTGCCGTTGGCATAGGGGCCGACGAGCATCAGTCCTCGGGTCCGCAACGATGGCGGCCGCGACAGAAGTTCGGCAAGGCGTTCATGCGCCGTGACCGCCACCTGATGTCCAATCCATCGCGGCGCCTGAATGTAGGTGATCCGCTCTTCCGTGCTGCGGTCGAGGTGAGGACGAACGTGATCGAGAAGATGACCCGTCATCTCACCAATCCTCCACCGGCAGGCGGCGCTTCGGGCGAGAGGGATGATCGGCGGGCGCCGGCGGCTCCGGCCGCATCGCGTCGTAGGGCTTGGGCGCGTCAGCGGCGTGGGATTTGCGCACGGCATTGCGCAGCTCGGCCTTCGACGGCTTCGATCCGCCGCTAATCTCCGCGATCCGCCGGCGCAGCGTTACCTTCTCGACATCCGTGCGCGCGTTCGCGGCGCGTCGCTGCAGGCGGTCGGCCTCGTGCTCCCACAACGTCATCGGAGCAAGCATGCCGTCGCGCCGCTCCACGGATCGAAACTCCCTGGTTTCGGGATCGCGGGCATAGACATGGCTGATGTCGCGAGGATCGTATCGAAGCTCGAGCTTGCCCAGCCGATCTCGCTGCGGAACAAGCTCGCCCAGCCAAGGTGAGTAATAGTCGAGCGCGAACATGCTGACGCCCTGCGGTGAGATGCGGCGCTCCGTTCCGGGCATGAATGCCAGCAGCACCCGCATGGCATCATCGTCGAAACGCGCAAGGTCGTGCGCCTGCCGGTTCCATTCCGACGCCGGCACCTTCAGGGTCCTCGCGTTTTGCTGCAGGTTGTGGTCGATCACCGCGAGCACGACGCATCGCTCAAGATCGGCGAAGCTGAGACGCGCCCGCCGCTCTGCGGGATATTGGTCGCGGTTCGCCACGGATCGGCCCGTTGAGCCGGGCTGCGTTGCAAGAACCCCGTTGAGCTTCCCAAGCAGCCTTTCGACCACGCCGCCGTGATGGACCCGGCCGCGATCTCGGTAGCGGATGCGGATGCCGTAGTCCTCGCACCCGCGCTGGAAGGCATTGCCCTTGAACTCCTTGGCGGAGTCGGTGACTAGCGATCGCGGTCGACCGAACATCGGCCACCCATGTTCGATACCCCGCGCAGCCAGCCATTCCTCCTTCGGACACATCGCCTGCGCCAGGCACAATGCGACCGACAGCGCCGACGGCTTTTCGAGCGTGAGGCAGAACCCGAGAATACAGCGCGTTGCCACGTCGGTGACGAGCGTCAGGTAGGCCCTGCCGACGAACGTCCCGCCGCCCTCGACAACCTCGACGAAATTGATGTCGGTCGGCGTGTGATCGATCTGGCAGACATCCAGAGGGTACGCCGCGTGGATGTATCCAGGCCGGGCCTTGAGCCGATAGAGATGTTTCGGGTTCGCAGATCGCTTCTTTGCGATTTCCTCGGCGCCAAACAATGCTGGTATTCGGCGAGCGACTGTGAGGTAGGATGGAGGAGCCAGGCCGGCCTCCTCGCAGCGGGCGCGGATCTCGGCCACGACCGGAGCGAGGGGCGGAGCCTCCAGCACCAGCCACTGCTCTCGCAGTGTCGTCGCGATGATCTTCTCGATGTCCTGCTGAAGTCGCTTCTTCCGTGTCCGATCCCGGTCCGGCAAGAGCGATGTCACGGTCCGATCGACACGGTAGCGTGTGAGCAGATTGTAGACCTGCCGTGTCGAAAGGCGCAGTTCGGCTGCGGCCCGAACGATCGCGGCCCGTCGGGGACCCGAGCCGTCCAAAATCCTGTCGAGCTCGCGCGCAACCCGGCGCGCCGTCGACCATGCTTCTTCGGAATGTGACGCTGCAGGCGCCGGTTTCAGGCTGTGCAATCGGTTCGGCAAAACGAGCGGTCAGTGAAATCATTAGCGAAAAATCATCACCATCGTAGCGCCAAAACCTAACAAGCACATGACTATTGCGCGATTGAAATCGGGAAGTGAAAGCGACAGCGACCGAGGCTTTGGCGCGGCTTGACGAGCGACTGGCGCGTTCCCCCGTCCGCGACGGTTTTGTCGAGCGCCAGCACTTCGCCGACGCAGCCGCCGCGCTCTGGCTCGCGGGCGAACTCGTCCACCTCGAGGACCTCGTCCTGCACGACGCCCATATGGACATTCGCACCCCGACCCACGAGCTCACCCGCGCCCATGCGGTGCTGCGAACCCGCCGTCGAATTTTGTCGCAGAAGCCGGACTGGGCGCTCAGCCGCGACGGTTTTTTGGCGCTGACCGGCCGGGGCGGCGCGACGCCGGCATCGGGACAAAAAAGCCGGGACGGGGAGGGGGCTGGAAGCAGCACCGTTGAAACCGACGGTCGCGATGACGCTGAGGCCGACCTGCTGGCCGAAGAATTTGCCGAGATCGATGCCGTCCTGGCCCGCTCGTCGAAGATTCTCAGCGACGCCGACGTGCCTGGTCGAAAGGAGGAAACGTCACGACGAGACCGGCCGGAGCCGCAAAACGGCCTGATCTACGATCTCGACTGGAGAAGAAGAACGGCTGGCCGAATGGCAGGCCGTTATCGCCGGGACGCGCGATCTGCCGGTCGTCCTGCGAGCGGCGATCCTGCTCGAGGCCTGGTCCGACATCGAGGTGCTGCAGCATGCCGCCTGGCTCGGGCCTCTGCTGATTGCCGCGCTGCTGCGGCAGGAAGGTCTTGCCGCCAACCATCTGGCCAGCCTGCATCTCGGCGCCAAAAACATTCCGCGGGAGCGGCGACGGGCGCGCAATCGCTCCGATCGGTTGCTGGCCTCCGTCGATGCTATCCACGACGCCGCGTTGGTCGGCCTGAAGGAACACGATCGGCTGACGATGGCGAAAAGCCAGATGGAACGTCGGTTGCGCGAACGCCGCGCCAACTCGAAGCTGCCTGACTTCCTCGAATTCGTGCTGTCGCGGCCGATCGTCTCGACTGGCATGATCCAGGAGAGGCTAAAGGTGACAAAGCAGGGGGCGCTCAACCTGGTCGGTGATCTCAATCTGCGCGAGATGACGGGGAGGAGAAGGTTTCGGGCATGGGGAATTGTTTAGTTGAACAACGTGATTGTCGAGCACGTGACCTGCCACTGAACTGTCATCCAGTGGCGATTAGAGCCTTGGCCGTTTCTGTTACGCCTCTTGGCGCGGGTTGAGCAACCGGCGGAGGCGCGGAGCCTTCCATCAGCACGACGGTGATGCCTCATTTTTGTGTCGGCGGCCTGCGGATTTCGAGAACAGTTATTCGCATGCTCGCCATTTACGTGAAGCTCGGCCAGATGCGGTATCCTCTATATAGCCAACCTCCATACAAGTCTACTTTTTGCAAATGTGGCAGTCGGTATACTCTACTTTTGGATTCTTATCGCCAAGCCAATCAACATCGCTGACCCCTTTAGCCTTATCAGTTATAGTCTCAGTTGCCGCCTGTCCGTTAGCCGCATATTCGACAATCGCGCATTGTCCAGGGGGTGCCGTCACATGGATAGTACTATCGCCAACAAGCTTTGCGCTGCCCGTGCATGTTCCTTTGAACGGAGCAGTGCAATCACATGCAAACGACACATTAGTCGCTGCTGCCGACGCGACAAATATTAGTATTGCGAGCGCCATTTTCATAGCTTTTCCTCCCTCGTTGTTAGACCGCCTTTAGGTGATCTTAAAACATTACAGTACGAATAAGAATACGGTCCCGAGTCGCAAGTTCACCCCTCACGTGCTGATGTTTGTAGGCATACGATCGTCCATCAACATTGCTTTTTCAACCTCTAGTACGGGGCAGGGGGCATAAATGTCTCCTTTGATTTATGCATCGAGAACTTAACCCCCCTCGCGAACTTTGTCACTGCATACTGAGTCGGATGGCTACGGAGGGGCTGTCAAAATATGAGCGTCACATGGCGACGAGAAAAAGCTCGAGACATGTGGTCGTACACAGCTAGGTCCAAGAAGAGGCTGGTCTTGCAAATGCGTAAGTCGCTTGACTTCAAGTTTGCAGGAAATCAAACGCGAGGTGATGTCGGTGGTGACACGTGTGTCGAGCTTGGCAATGATGAAGTTGACGCATCGATTGTTCCGGGTTCCTTTGCTATTCGCTATTCTAGGCCACAGGCAGGTAAAGACGTTATCTTGGAACCACTTCCCAATAAAACTCTTGCAAAGATCGATGAGAACGAACGTAGTCATCACGGCAAAGCTTTTGGAGGCGCCTTGGGGTCGAAGTCCCCTCTTTACATCTAGTCTACTTTGGCATCGCGTTCTCCTCTTGTGGGACCGCACTCACTTCGAGCCGGATGCTGTTCCTCTTGATTCGGTGCATTTGGCCGCATTCTGAGATGGACCGCAGAGACGTCGCGTGAGATTTTTAAGGTCTGGTCGGTGCCGTCGATCTTACTCGCGTCCGCCCATTTGCTCGGCTCCTCGAAGTCGCTGTTGTTTGTCCGGTTGGATCCAAAGGTTTTGAGGAAGTTGTCTGCCACATAGTGCTCGCTTTCCGTCACCAACACGGAAATGTGTTCACGTACGCAATCGGCCGGGAGGAAGAGTTCCTTGAGATTGGGATCCTTTACTGCCCCGTCGGCAAAGCGCCCCACAACCCATTCCACCAGTCCGTCGGATGTTCGCGGCTCCAGGAGGTCAATATGTGCCAACCCGTCCGGTTCGACGCCGGGGGCCAGCGGCCGAATCAGTGCTGGCGCGCCACTCACGCCATCGACAGGAGTGCGCATCACAGTGACGCTCAGGGTTGAGGTTGAGAGCGGCGCACCGTTGCTGTTATGGTGAAGAATGCGCGGAATGTAGGCGCCATGATAGCCGACCCCGCTGTACCGTAGCGAAATGCGTCCGTCGTCGGCCACTTCTAGTTCAAGTTGGCGGTCGGCCGGCACGCGAACCTGATTGCGCGTTGGCAATGAACACTCAACGCCTTCAATACTATGCTCCTGATAACGGACCAGCCCAAGGTTGATGTGAGGTTCGTAGGTTTCGTGCTGGTCAATTTCGATATCGACGTAGAAGCGCCCAGTGTCCGGGTCGAGTTTCGGATCGTAAAGAGCGAGTGAGACGTTGAGCGTCGAATTGGATGCCTTGTCAGGATTGGTGCTGCCAGGCTTCTTGTCCGCCGGTAACGGCATCACCGTCTTTACTGATTTCACACAATTGCGGAACGCCGATGCAGGAATCAGCGCGGGCAGGTCGCCGGAATCGTGGATTGGATCGCGGCCCCAGCGCGTCACATAGCGGGCCGCCCCCTTCGGGGGCATCCCGCTCCCGTTTGTATCTACAAGCATGGCGATTTCAGCATCGATCTCCTCGACGACCATCTGCCGGACTTCAGGGATCTCAGGCGCATCGAACAGATGCGGCGGCCAACAGACCACGCCTACGCGCTCCTTAATTCCCCGCTCGAAAAATCTGTCGCCGACGTCGCAACGGAGTCGGACAGTGCGCCTATGTCGAACGCCGCTTTTGTCCCGAATCGTCAAATCCTCCGGGTCGTAATTCTCGATCTCGTAGTGCAGGCTCGGTGCGCAAAAGATCGATGGTAGCTGCTTCGGGCGTTCGGTCGAGCGGACGATCAGCGTTCGGCTACCACTCGCTGCTCCGTCGGAACTTAGGGCGAACCGTTCGTCCAATGAATCTTCGTTAGCGTCGAACTGGCCGCGGAAGCGGCTAACGGCGCGGGCGTTGACGGTGATCGATCTGGCACGCGTGTCTTTGAACGTGTATCCCACGAACGTGGGTTTCAGCGTGGGACCATGTCCGAAGGCAAGCCCGACTACGTCGCCATCGCCTGTTGTGGGACGGTAGTCGATATCGTTCATCGACATCAGCGTCTCAGCGTGCGGTTCCGGGATGAAGCAGAACTTGCCGGTCGTTTTGTCTTTGCGCGGCGCGATGTCGTCGCGCCAGTCTTCCCAGACTCCTGTCAGGTCGAGTCTCGACGTTGATTTGCGGTGGAATCTGACACGACCGCCGAAGAAGATGCGATTGGAGCCTTGAGTAAGCTTTTTTTCAGCGTCGGCGGATTGTGATGTCGGGTTTTCTTCCGGTCCGATGCCCCAAGCGATGAGGTTGCGAGTCCAAGCCACACGGATACCGGTTTCATGATCCTTTTGACTGGGGTGCGGGTCTGGACTATGCACCGCCCAAAGCACCTCAAGGGCCGGCGCAGCCAGCGGGCGTTCGACCGCGTGTACGAGGCGCAAGGTTTGATAGCTGCTGAGCGCCGGGATCGGGAGACGCCGGAGGGCGCGCAGCAACCGATCGGCGTCGGTTTGAGTGGCGGCTAGCTCATCCATCCGCCGGCCACGGAAGTTTGGCTTTTTCTCGAAACTCTTAAGGATCTCGGCAAGCTGGCCGGCTTCACTTATATTCGCAATAGCATTGGCCGCCATGGCCGAATAATTTTGAGCGAAGTGAACCGTCGCCGCCATCGGTGCCTGTGTCGCCAAGTCCGCGACCGTCTCGGGCAGAGACCAAATGGTCAGATCGATTTGTTCAGCTGGTGCGAGCCGGACTTTTACAAGGGCTAGGCCGCTGCGATCAGGGCCGATATCCTGAGTGTCGAAAGTGCCTACAATCCGATTATGGAGCGGCAGGGCCTCTAGGGGCACTGCCACAAGCTCCAACGACAACCCCGCCATATCGGGCCAGTGGCGATCGCGCCCTCGCGAGTCAGGCGCAAGCAGATCGACAATCACCGGAGGCGAAAAGCCGAACTGCTCGGCCGGCTGACCGTTCTCGGTAAAAGCCATAGTCATAAACCGCGCCTTCGGATCAGGGTAGCTTAGCACGCTGTCCTGCGGAGTGACCAAATCCTGCATCACTGGAAGTTTTGCGGCTGTGCCGAGTTTTGGCGAGAGGGTCAATTGCTGGTAGGGCGGCTCGGGAAGATCTTCGAAGTCATCGAGTGCGCCGTGCAACTCGGCCATGTCGAACGTCGTTTCACCGGGGAGGATCACTCGCTCCTCCCGCGCATCCCTGACCTTACCGTCGTAGCCGGTGCGCACGACGACGTTCCGCGCGTCGTCGGCCTCGTCCTTTTCCTCAGGGGGTGGCTTGTGTTTGAACAGTCGTGGCGTTGGCAACGGCTCATGCCGCAGAATCGGGAAACCGTCCTCGCCAAGCGGGACACCTGGCCCCTGCGCGAGAACATATACCGAGGAATTACCCTCGTAGATTTCTGCGGCGTCCTTGAGCCTCACGCTGGAGCCGTTTATTAGCATGCAGCGAGCGCCCAACTTAACTAAACTGTCAAACCGGAAGCTTGGCAGCGAGCCCCGCTTCGGTGCGATGGTACGCTCCAGTTGGATTTCGCCGTCGCCCGAATTGGTGTTGGCGCCGTGGGCTGGAACCGCAAGGCTCCAGTTGCGCCAGCAGGCGAGCGTCTCATAGACGACGGCAAGGGGCGGTTGATTTTCATCGGAGACCTGCACGTCCCTATGCATGGTCTGCACGCTGCCACCAAAGCGGTCTACTGGCCAGACTGGCGGTGCGGCGAGCGCCGTCGGATGCTTCAGTTTGCCTTCCACTTCGGGAAAGTTGACCTCGCGGTCCATCAGACTGAGCCATCTCCATTTGTGCTCACGACCCATCTGCGTCGCCACGTCGATACGATAACCCGCGATCAGATCCTCGAGGTAGAGGACACGCTCGCTTGGTTGCAGCGTATGGCCGTCGGGCCGGTTTTCCGAGGTCAGCTCGTTGGCCCCGGCCTCGCGCCGAAACCGATCGACTATAGACAAGCCAACGCCGTGCTGACCCGACACGCCCGAGGCAAGATCTGAGCGCCGGGCGCCATCTTCGCGGGCCTGCCGATCGCTGCGTGCAGCACTCATCCAACCATCGACGGCGGCATTCACGTTGAGCGATACTATGTCAAACCGCTTCGTGTCGCCGAGGTGGAGCAAGCCAAAGCTGCATTGCGAGTCCGGCCCTTGTACATTACTTGCCCTAACCTGCAAGGTGCCGTCGCTCTGTGGGTCAATAGCGGTCCAGACCGGCGCATTGAGCACCCCACCCCCACCTCCGAAATCGGCGCGCATAAACCTCGCGTTGTTTGGCACGTTCTGAGCCGGGATAGTCACGTCGATGATCAGGCCGAAGAAGGCGGCGAGTTGCGGATACGCGTACATTCCGCCGACCACGCCCATTGTGTTGAGGGCCTTGTCGTTGTCGCTCGGACTTCGCTGCGAATCCCGGTTCCGGGCTACTTTCTCCTCGTCGTCCGGCTGCATGCCAAGCAGATAGTCGGCATAGTCGTCCCGGAGCTGCGCAGCGAAGGCTCTGGTCTCTGCGGAGGCGGAAGCCCGATTGGCTTCTGCCTTTGCAGGATCCCCGGCTATGGCGCGCCATGCGGCGTCGTAATACATCGCCGCAATTGGCGGCTTGTGTCGGTTCTCGGGTCCAAAGTTTGGAGTCTTGCGGTCACGCGACTTGCCATCGGCGCGCGCTTCACCAAGGCGCGTCGCGATGCTTTTTCCAAGTGCCGCGGAAATGCGACCGACGCGCTGGTAGCCGCGTTCGCCGTCATAAGATTCCCGCTCGACTTTGGCGCCCCCTGGAAAAAAAGGTTGCACACGGCTGGGTGCGTCGGCATAGACCTTGCCATAGTTTTCGATCCGGCGGACAGTCTCGTTTGCGAGCCCCTGGAGACCTTCGATGTTGAATGTTCTTTCAATGGGACTGTCGTCACCGCGGCTGTCCGTCGGCTGGTCTGGCCGCGTACCAGGAAACATCTCGAAAATAGCCTGGCTCTGCTGCGTCGAAGGCGCGAGCGGATTGAGGCGAGTTGCGAGACGCTCGAAGTCGTCGGTGAAATGCATCGCCACCTGGCCGAAGACGGACGCGGCTGTCATGGCGATTGCGGACATTGCCAGCCGGTCCACTGGACTCCCTAGCACGTATGTCGCGGAGCGCCGGCCCGCCTGAACCGCGAGGGCACTTTCACCTTTAACCAACGTGCCCGGGGATGTACGTGCAGTCGCATCGAGCAGGTCGCGGCCGACCGCCTGCACCCAAAGTTCATCGCGATCGGTGGTATTGGCCGGCCGAGGAATCCACTCGAGGAGCGTTGCCTTTTGGCGAAAACCTGTATCGAAGACGATGTCGACGCTGTCCGGCGTAAGGCGACTAAAGATTTCCGACGGCCACCGTGAGAGATCCACGTTCCGTGCGCCAGAGCTTTCAACGCTGTCGTCGGGCTGCAACACCAGCGAGATGACGAGATCGCCATTGTCAAGCACCTTACATGGTTCCGGGACCGCCCGGACGAGCACACGAACTTGCTTACCCATCAGTTCAACTCTTTGGCGAGCGCTGAAAAATACTGCCGGTATCTCTTCCAATTAGTGACGCGATTCGCGACGTCGACCTTGATGACCTTACCCTCGGCAAGGAGGCTCTGTCCGCCGCTGCCTCCGCCCGAGAACTGGTACTGCGCGGTGTAGCTGTAACTGATCTTGACGAAACCTACCTTAAAGCTGACCGTCACTGTGAGTTGACCGGTGACGTTGCTGCCAACTTGCCGAATGCGAACTTCAAAGAAAACGGCGATAGTGAAGCAAACGATAGTACCTTCGCCAATGGCACGCACGAAGCCTTCAAGGATCAGATCCTGCCCCTTGTGCTTCTCGATATAAATGCCTGCGCTGACAAAGCCATTCGCATTGAGCGGCCCGAAGGTTATCGCCACCGCTCCGCCGAACTCGAGCTGCATCTGGAAGTCGACAATGTCGGAGGCAACGGTCTGCAGCGATAGGTAGCCGGCACCGCCGTACGGCGTGCAAATGATCGTGAGTGGCTTGTTGCGCGCAGCCAGCGCGAAGCGAAATGCAACTGGCGAACCATCAAAAGTGAGTTCAATCGAGATATCGATCGCAAAGTTTAGGAGTGCCAGCGTGCCGAGCGGAATTCGTTCTTGTTCGTAATGGTAACCAATGACAATGCCCAGCGGATTAAAGATCAGATGTAGATAGATGCCGCTCTTGCCGCCGAGGAAACCCGACATGGCTTGAATAAACTGGACAACCGGCCCGAACGTCACCGCATCCTTGGCAAGGATCACGTGGAAGTTCGATCCGGTTTCATCCAAGGTGAAACGCAGCTGGTCAAACCTCACTGTAACAACGTCGAATGATGGGCTGAAGAGATTGATGTTGAAAAAACGAATATCGCCTTCAGCCTGAAAAATTGGCTTTGGCTTAGCGGGATCGCGGAGGTCCACGCCAGCGCGCGCGTAGAGCGTTAGATCGTTCGAGTCCTTTCGCGTCGCCAGCTTGTCTTTGAACGCATCCGAGCTCGGGAAGTTGGGCTTATTCTTCCTGCGGGTCTGGTCAATCCAGAAGATCTTAGAGGACTCGGAAGGGAAAGATTTGAGTGGGACGCCCCACTCATAATCAAAGCTCACCTGCGCTGGGATGAAGGAGCGCAGCGCATCCTCGAGTTCTCGCGACAGACCGTCGAGATCGACGAGGTCGGCTATCTTGCCGTGCAGCAGCAGATCAGCCAGCTGCCGGGCCGGCTCGAGCGCTCGCGCTGGCGCGGGAATTGCTGTTGTTTTGATCCAGCTTTCGGACAACTTGATCAAAGCGTTGATCTGTGTGTTGCGTGGGCCTGCGCCAGGCGGAAGCGCGAAATCGAAAAGGCTGGTTGCGCTCTCGATGGCTGCACGCGCCTCATCGATCATTTTGCGCTCGCTTATGATCGCGTCGCCGATCGTGGGATCGGCGAGGAGGTCAAACAGCTTTTTGTCTAGGAAGAGCTTAAGCGTCTTGACGGCAGTGGCATCCCACGTAGCCGGATTGAGCTTACTGTTCACATCGTGGGCGAGACCGTAGAGGCTTGTCGTATTAGGCCCGGCGATAAAAGTCAGGGCCTTGACTAGAATCGGTTGCAATCTCGGGAAAATAACCTTGTCGGCGGCGTTGAGCGCATCCAGTCCCAGCGTCATGCCGCGAGTGGCGAGGCCCATAATGGAGCTCGCAGTGTCGGTCACTTTGGCAAACGCATCCGTTGCCAAGGTGAGGAAGGACAATCCCTCGCCCAACAGGGTCGTTACCTCGTCCTCAGTAGGTGGGTTACTCAGCGGGAGCCTAGCTGCATTGACGGCCGCATCGAGCACCTTGTCGGTCAAAGCCATCAGGCTGCCTGCCGCCGTGTCGAGCTGCGCATCAATCTCCTGGTCGACCTTGTCGAGAATGTGTTTGGCAGGGGATACGAGCGTGCCGGTCTTGTTGTAGTCAACGATGAGGCTGCCGACGAAGCGCAATGCACTCTGTTCGGCCGCAGCCAGCGTGCCGGCAAGTTTTTGCAGAACGACCCAGCTCACATCGTTCCCAGCGCTGTCATGGACGATCGTCAGCGCTTCCTGGGCGGCGGCAATGGTGTCCTTCAACGCTTCCAAAGCAACGGCTTGCAACGCGGTGAATTTGCCGAGAGCGGCAGCGACATTGGCGCTCACGCCGGCGAGACTCGCGGGTGTGGCATTCTTCACGATCACGCTAGGTGCCGTAGCGGCGAATTCCTTGCGCAGAACCTCGAAATCATCGAGCGTCGCGTCGAGCCGCTGGCGCAGCTTCGCCACGCGCACCCGGGCCTGGCTGATCGCTGATCGCATTCCCGGTGGAACACGCGGATCATCGAGCACGAGATCCAGCGCGTCGATTACATTGCCAAGCGCCAAGTTTACGTTATCTGCCTGCGTTGTGAAGGACGGTAGTTTGACCAGCGGGTCGGCGTAGGTCTTGAGAACATCTGAGAGCAGACCTTGTGGGTCGGCCTCGGCGAGGAATTCGTGAGCCAGAGCATACACGCGCTCCAGCCCCATGACGCCGACGGCCCAACTGATCAGTGCCACGGTAAGTTGTCGCGGCAATTCGCGCAGATGCCGCTCGATGTCGCCCGCATCCTTTTCGAAAGTCTGGGCGATGCGCGACAGCGATACATAGCCGTCGATCAAAGGCTTGGTCACCCTCTTATTGAGTAGGGAGTGCTCGAGCGTCTGCTCGCCGACCTGCAGTGCCTGTGTCGGATCGAGTGTGCCAAATTTGGTGATGTCGAATCTGACGACTTGGCGCCCCACCTGGTCTCCATCGCCATCAACGATCTGCCAGTTGTCGGGCCGGCCCACTAGGATCGCGATCAGGAAGGGATAAAGCGTGTGTTGAAGATCGGTGTTCGGCGGATCAATAACGGTGACGTTGAGGCCGGGTTTGCCATCTACCAGATCGCATTGCAGCGTGACGCTGAAGATCAATGCGGCATTGAGTTCGGAGACGTAGCTGCGGATTTCTGCGAGGACGGCGTCCCTCAGTGACTCTCCGAGCATCTTTAGGGCGTCGTTTAGTTTGGTGATAAATGTGTCGACGATTGCAGGGGTAGGACTCTTAGCAACGGCCTTGATCTCCGCCAGCGTCTTGCGGATGGCAGACGCGGTAGCACCCAAAGCCGCAAATGCCTTGCTCGCCTCGTTGGGCTGGAATTGGCTCGCAGCCGCTTGGAGCTTTGCCAAGGATGTGCGCAACTCTACGAAGGCGCCCGCGAGGCGCGGATAAAGGTCTGCAAACTTGATGGCGGGCGCGATACCGAGTTGGGCCGAATAGTCAGCAAGGTTGTGATCCAGTTGGCCCGTGGCGCCGTCGACGGCCGCCGTGATCCGACTGGCGACGTTCGCAGCTTCGTCGGCGAACTCCTCAACGTTCTCGGTGATCTTGTAGGTGGTCGATTCGATCATCTCCGGAGCGCCGTCGATGAAGCTCAGGATGGGGACTACTGACTGCAGCGGGATGATGGCGAAGAGCTTGGGTAGCTTCAGCGCACCGACTAGCGCTTCCAGCCCGTCGAACTGGCCCGCCTGCGCGGTACTAAGTTCGAAATTGTCGCTTCCCGTGTCGCCGGCGCCGGCTGTCATACTGCCATCGCCGAGCGCACTGTTAAGATCCATCGTGGCCGTCTTACCGCCGACTGGCCCCTGTAGGCTCAGCGCCACTGACTTGATATTGGGGGTCACAAACCCACCCGCAACGGCGGTGTTGCCGTCAACGACCAAGTCCGTGGGTCGCCTGCCGGTGGTTTCGTTCAGCAGCGACAAGAAAATCCCGGATGGGTTCTTAGCCGGTGAGAAGCCGTAATGGAGGTAGTTGAGGTCGTAGCCAGCAGCCGTGAAGCCTCTCGACTGACCGTTCATGTAGTTGAGTGATTGCACCTCGACCTGGGCTTCGGCGACAACCGGGTAGAAAGGCGGCTGGTCGGCGCCTTCCATCACGGCGTTCATGGTGAACTGAAAGCTAGGATCGGCCGAGGTTCCAACAGGACTGCTGACCTCGCGGCCCTGCGCGCCCAGCAACCAATCGCGGGTGGCGAACTCGGTGCTACCGGCTTTGCTGTCGTCGGCGTAGCGCATGCGCTGGTTCGCCGTATCTACCCGGCGGCCAGCGTCAGTGACTTCCCCGGCCGGCATGAGGCCGTTGTAGAAGGCGACGAGTTTCGAAACACCCAAGGGGTCGTGCGCAAGAGTGTTGTCGACGACAATCAGGGGGCTCTTGAGTTTGCGCTTGTCGCCGTTCGAATATTCAACCTCATACTCAAACTGGATAACGCCTTCGAGCTTATTGCCTGGTTGCGTCTTTGGAAAGAACGCCGCTCCTCCCATTTCTCCAAACGTGCCTGGCATATTCCCCTTGTCGAAGGGATCGACGATGTCAGGCGACGTTGTCGTCAACACCGTAATGGCGGTGGTGTAGAAGGCACGCCCGCCATAGCGCTGGCTGACTGCCGGGAACGATTTACGAGGTTCACCGACGACCACGAAATAACGCTGTATGAGATAGGCGACCGGCGCCTTGCCCGATCTATCCCTGGGGTCGGCGCGGAACTTCCGCTCTGTCGACTTGATTACCGAGCAGCGGTGTCCAAGCGGGAAAAGAAAGCCTTTGTACACCACTTCCACGAACACATCGCGGCCAAGGAAGGCTTGATGTTGCCACCGTTCGATTGTGAGAGCTGGCCAAAGCGGCTGAACGTCCTCGCGCATAGTGAAGCCGGAGGGCGGCTCCCATTGCCCCTGGAGATTGACGGTCGCGCCGAGGCTGGAGAGCGCGATGTCGGCGCTGCTCAAAGCCTGCGGCGCGAATATGCCCTCGTCGCCCAAGAGGCCTGTCGCGGCTATATAGTCCTTTGGCAGCGGAAAGACGGTAGATTCCGCGCGCTTTTCGTCGTCGGTGCTGCTGGGGTTTTGGAAGAGCACCGGGTCGGGGACTGGCAGCAAGGCGGGGAGACCATAGACCGAACTCAGCAAGACTAGTTCGTGCCGATCGCGTGCGTCCAGGGACATGCGCATGGAATGAGGGGCAAGCCAGTCGCATGCGGATTCCCAGATGTTGCGCGGCGGGTCGCGCCAAGGCGCTTCGTTGGAATGGGATGGGTGCTTCCTGTTGCTAAAGAAGCCGGGACGTGCCTTGTCGAAATCGGGCGACCACAACGCACGTACGCTCTTTCCACCCAGATCGGGATCGAGACGTGCCGACCACAGCATGATACCGGCGGCAATCCGCTCGTCCGTCAACTCCGGCGGTGTGTGCCATCGCGCATCGTTGGCGGTTGAGAGCTGCAGGCGATAGGGGATCTCCATTGCCGAGTCCTCAGCGGTGGGCCGGGTCAGCGCGCGATCGATTGCGTAGGTCTTGTCGCGAATCTCAGTATCAACAGTAACACCAGAGATACGCAACTGCTCGGCGAGCGAAGCATCGCGCCGCAAAGCACGGGCAGCCACTTTGGCTTTGAGGCCGCGCCAGTAGGACAATGCGCGGACCGTATACGGACGCGGCAGGAATGGTGTTCCGCGTGTCGCCGGGTCAGCCTCGTGCGCCTCGGGGCTAAAGGCGAAGACAAGACGGGTCGGACCGGCGCTGCGGGCTTCTGTTACATGATCGAGCGATTTTAATAGCTCGTCGACGACCATCGACGCGGTTTTCAGATCCTTGTCGCGTTCGTTTTGAGCCGCCGCTAGATTTTCCGTTTTTATTTTGTCGACAACCGGCGGCGCCGCGTTTCGAAGGTTCCGTGCCGCGTTTGCAAGCTCGGCGTTTCCATTACCCCCGGTGGTTTCGTAGAGACGCGTGGTTCCAAGTCGCACGTCTTTGCTGGTGCGGTCTTCGTTTTCGACTACTAGATAGGCCTTCTCCGTAATGTGCTGCGGCGGAAAGCGCACGATCATCAGCGGATCCCGGCCAACGGGCAATTTGAATCCCGGCAGACAATTCTCGCAGCTGTCTAGGTATGCATCGCCGGGTTTACTGACGAGATAGAGGTCCCGGAACGAGTATTTCAAGCTCAGAAGATCGGCAGTCCTCAACACCCGGACCATGGCTCTCTCGCCCATTACAGCAGAGAACAGCGGCGGGCTGCCGAGCATGTAACCTGCAGCGACCAGCGTCGCCTTCCGATCGGGCTGCAGTTCCTCGAGGGCGTAGTCGATTTGCGTCTGCTCGAAATCGATCCGACTGTAGTCGGCTCCTGGCAAGGGTACGAATGCGTGGTGGAGGTTGGCTTTCGCGGTGAAGGCCGTTAGCGCGTCGTCTGCGCTTTCGGCCCAGAGTCCAAGCTCAGGGCCGCCTGAGATAGTCAGCGGGACGTGACCGCGTGCCTTGTAGGCAGGATTTGACCGAAAGTTCCCCGTGAGCCAGGAGTGAGAATGCTTGCCCCAAACGATCTCGTTCAGCCTGGCCATCTCCAATTTGAAGTCCGGCCACTCGCGAACATGGCGCTCGGCAGCGTCCTTTCTTGCAGAGAAAGCGGCTACCGCCTCGAAATTGAACGACTTGGCGACGACACAGGTGCGAGAGGTCGGCGAAAGGTCGGCCAGAACCATCGAAAGATGCGGTTCCTCAGGATCGGACGCTTCAAACATGAAGGCGTCGAGTTCGAGATCCGCGGTCTTGGAACTCGCAAAGCGCCCGCCGGCCCCGTCGCTCATCGGCCCTTCGGCCCACAGCACGGTGACGCGATCGTCTGCCTCATAGCCCGGGATACGGCTGCTTCGCGCGGCAAGCAGTTCGAGGGCGGGAACGCGCGACGGCAGTGCCGTTTTGCCGATTGCAAGGCGCAGCGTGCGTACAGGGATCCGGACCCCGTTGGCTCTGAAGCTGATCGGCGTCTCAAGACCGTGCAGAGCGAAGCGTCCGTTTGGGGCAAACGAGAACACAGCGGGTCCGCCGGCCGCCAAAGAGCGATGATCTAGAGCCTTGGCAATGGAAGCGGCGCGCGCGGCACTGATGTTACCGCTGAGGTCGCGCGCATTTGACAGCCAATCGATCAGATCGACCTCGTCCCTGATCCTGAGTTCCGGAATCGTGAGCGCCAGAGCCGCGCGCCCGTCCACGAAACGCACTGTCAGGGTTAGGTTAAAGCTCAGCTCACTGCCGGAAAACGAGACCGGCTTTATCGCAATCTCGACCGGATCGCTGGATGGCGAGACGTCGGCATCGCGCCCGAGCGAGTGACGAGCAAGCGGACCGAACCAGGCCAGTAGGCAGGTCCAGTCGCCGGTTCCATACTGAATTCTGAACGACGCGTCGGTGCGAGTCAGATGGATGCTGTCATCGGCTGCGGCGAAAACGTTGGCCACCGGCATGGCCGCTAGAGTCGACCCTATTTTCAGAATGCCGCGTCGTGTGACGAGAGGTCCTCGAAACCGAGCCGCTAAGTAATCACTTCCGCCGGGGGTGTGGTCCCCCTGGTCCTGCGCCCCCCCTTGTGGGGCTTTAGCCATTCTGCTTCAGGCCGAGCAGTAAAACTGCGCCTGATAAACCGACATAAGACACTGCTGGAAAGCAATACTCAACCAACTCTGCCCCCCCGGGAAAAGGACGACGTCTCAGGATTGGGCCTTAGAATTCCTCCTTATTCTTCAAATTGTCAAGGGTTCCTTCGGCAGGATCTGCGGCATCCGAAGTCTTATGACTTACCATTGGTTAACCGTCGCGCGTATATTGCGTCCCGCCCGCTAATATCATCTTTGGTAAGTTTGCGTCGTTCTTCACCCGGCGACAACACTTCCAGCATGACAGGTCGGGGGTTTAACGTACGATCTCTTACATCTGCCAGTCCGATGCAATGACCCATCTCGTGAAGCGCAACGCTGGCGAGATCCCACTCAATGTGCGTCGGCGCTTTTTCTCCAACATTCCAGCTGAGCGCGGCATTGAAGCGGACGTCGCATTCGGCAATTCGACCATTTTTCCACTTCAGCTCGGAACGCCCAGGGGCCGCATACTGTTCAAGTGGACCGAAATCAATGCGGTTGCGCCCATCCCTGATCGGGAATAATCCATTCAAGGGACCACAGTCCTTAGTCACGGCGCGCAATCTCAATGATGGTGAATTCCACTTGGAGGCGGCGTTCTGAACAATCGCGACCGCTCCCTGCGGGAGCTTATGACTGCAAATCTCGAAGAGTATTTCGATTGGATGATGCCGGTAAGTCCAATCAGCACCAACGAGTTCGAACCCAAGGGCGGATTCGACTTGGATCGTACAAAACATTAGAGCCACGATTAGCCTGCAGGTCAGAAGCGTGAGCCCCCATTACCGATCTCGACAAAGGTTGTCAGTACGAAAGCGCAAAGGCCATTGTCAGGCAACTAGTGCGATCAGCCTCACAGCCATGACCGCCGAAATGACTCAAATACTTTCGTTATTTACTTGTCATTTACCTAACACAGTATTACAGTCGCCGCCAGCGAAAGTTGGTCGAGCTTTTGCAGAAAGTTAAAGGCGAAGGAGTTGAAACGTGAGGAAGCTTTTGTTTGCGCTTGGATTGCTCGCCAATGCTTCGTTCTGTTCGATCGCCAAAGCGGACGATTGGGTACTTCGAGTAGAGAAAGACTTTCGAGTTTGTCATGTTCAAAAGACGACAGCTTCTAAACTCGGCGAGGACTTTAAGGGACCTTTTGCGACCCGAAAGGCTGCATGCACCGAGGGCAAGAATCAGTACGATTCGACATCCAGTGACACCACTAAATGCTGGACATATGGGCTAGGATCAGTCGATGGTTGCAAAATTGAACATGTCGACTTGCCTCACTAGTGAAGGGCTTAGAGGCCCGCCGCTGCGTACGGCGCCACCATCGGATAGTCCCTCACAAGGCTCCATTTGCTCGGTTAGTCGTCAGGCTGTCGTAGTGGACGCCAAGATGCCTCTTAAGCGATTTGAATTTCTTACCGTCTTCCAGACAAACGATGTAGTCAGGAAATACTGATCAAATTAAGTTTGCATTCTCAGATTAGCTGCACAGCTAAGCTACGGAAATCATTGACTCCGCATTCTCACAATTTACTGCCAAGCGACAGCAGCCTAAACCGTCGCCAGGCCCCCGAGACAGTGGTAACCCTATAGAAAGGGCATCGTCTTCGGTTGACGTTGCTTAGGGGGGAATATGGCAACTTACTTTAACGAGTATTTTAACGTCAGTCGTGATCAGGTTGATGATTACGGCGCATTCAACGTGTCGATAATCAACGATCTGCCTTTGTTCATCGACCCATTCTTGCTGTTCCACAGCGCGGATGCACGCTACAAGACCCTACATGCGGAGATTCTGAAGTACATAAAATTTCTGCGTGACGCGGTTATCCGCGGCAAAATCAACAAGGACCTAATAGCGGCGTGGTTTTTCTTCTCCGAGGTGAAGCAGAACTGGCTGGGTTTCTCGCTCGTCGGCAACGGTGGCTCGGGACTTGGCGAGGGATTTGCGAACGCTCTCAGCGGCAATCTGGCCGATTTGTTTGCTGATTTCGGTGATGAGAAAATCACCAATGGAAGCCATGTCGAGAAGGTGTGCCTGGTTCAGGGCGGTGTAGGTCGAGACAATATCAGCGACTTCACGACCAATCTGATCAAGGACTTTTTGTGCACCTACACGGAAGCGTTCACTTTGGCCCATATAGCGCCCGGACTGCGTAAAAAGGTCTGGGTCGGCAAGGCGCGGTTCAATTATGAAACCCACTCGTGGGAGCGGCGGCAGTACGAGCTGCCATGGCTAGCCCGCGACCAGGATTTCGTGCTGTTGACGCCCAAAGACATTCTCACTCGCGACGAAAACTGGATCAATCGCACGGATATGATTCGCGACTTTGAGAGTATCCCAACCGCGATCGCAGACGATGAGCTAAGGGGGCAGGTGTTCGCCTATTTCGAGAGCGTGCTAACAAGACACGAAGACCGGGAGCCGAGCCAGCGAGAGCATGACGAGGCAGCGGTTAAGACGATTATCAAGTTCCCCGCACTGGTCGATTATTACATCCGGAGCAAAGAGCTCAACGGCGACCAGGCCGTTGATTTGAGTACTGAGCGCGTGTTGCTCACGCGTCAGATATTCGAAGAGCAGGTGCGCTTGCTCCAGAAGGACCTAGCCAATTTCACACCGTTCTACGTGATCGCCGGCAGCACCTATGAGGAAACCCACCAGCGGCTCGCCTATCTGAAGGATGTCATCGAGAACAAAGGTGGTCACCGCATTTTCTGGCGCGACGGTAAAGCCATTCAACGGGAGAACGATCTGCACGTGCTCGCGCGACTCGTGTGGTTCGGGTCCCCGTCGGACGTAGGTGCGGAGGCAAACGACGGCCGTGGGCCAGTCGATTACAAAATCACCAGGGGAGCATTCGATAAGACTCTGATTGAGATGAAGCTCGCGAAAAACACCTCGCTGAAGCGGAATCTTGAGAAGCAGTTGCCGATCTACCAAGCGGCTAGCGACGCGAAGGAAGGCATCAAGGCCATCATTTATTTCAGCTTAGAAGAGAAGATCCGCGTCGACGCTATATTAGACGAGCTAAAGCTTACCGGGCACAAGGACGTCGTTCTGATCGACGCACGCGCCGATAACAAGCCATCGGGATCTAAGGCTTAATACGCTTCGACCGAAGTCTCAGTATTCAATGCGCCAACCAATCCCCGCGCTTTGCCAAGATGCGCTCGGCATTAAGCACTTTGCCTGGCGGACGTATCCGGACTCCACCGCGGCAAGCTCGAGAACGGTACTCCTCGCCGGGGGCAGTCGGTCCCGCGTCTCGCCTTTGGCGCCGCAATGGCTGACGCTCCTTCGGCTGCCTTTTTCTACAGCGCTGCTTCGCACGCGTGGCGCTTTTGCGTGCCTTTTTTGTCTGTTCCAGCGATGCTCGCGCGTTTCGGCACTGACGCTGCACGACTTTCCGATTTTCGTACCAACTTCACGGAAGGATCATATACTGCCATTGCCAGTAACGGGGCAGGCGACTTTGGGGAGGACCACATGAAATATGGGCGTTTCGCGGCTGCCGCAAGCGTGGCGGTTTTCTTCTCGCAGGCCGCGATCGCGGACGAGCTGCGCATTGCAAGCTGGAACATTGCCAACCTTGCAAGCGGGCCAGGTGTCGATCTTCGCGGGCAAACCAGAACGCAGGACGACTACGACTATCTCAGGAACCAAGTTCGCATTCTCGGCGCCGACATTATCGCCCTTCAGGAAATCGGCAGTCTT
This sequence comes from Mesorhizobium sp. M1163, assembly GCF_040318415.1. NCBI lineage: Bacteria > Pseudomonadati > Pseudomonadota > Alphaproteobacteria > Hyphomicrobiales > Phyllobacteriaceae > Mesorhizobium > Mesorhizobium sp. M1163. The sequence goes on from NZ_JAMYMF010000037.1 coordinate 44,402, forward strand.
CCGGGCGCGCGTGCCGTGCTCGGAGATGGCTATGAGATCACCTTTGAGACACGCTGCACGGCACATGAAACCAGATGCCTTTCCGATCACGATGATATCTATACCGCCATCGCCTACCGGAAGGGGCTCGCCGGCAGAGTGGAGATCTTTCAGATTGACAGTCTCGGGATCGATCATGCCGACGAATGCGGCGTTACGCGGCCTGTGCGGGGCGGCGTTTGCGTGAAGCTCGATATCGGCTGGCAGATGACGTGGATTCCGTCTGTCCACATGAAGGCAAGTTGCAAAGATGACATTATCGAGGAAGGCGCCGAGGATGATTGCCGAACGCAGCGGGCTCAGTATGAGGAACTCGCAAAGTGGATCAAGAGCCGACCCGAAGGCGAGGCCGTGATCGTCACGGGCGATATGAACAGAACCCTTCTCAAGCCCCCAGATTCAGTTCGCAAGGAAATATTTCTGGACCAGTTCTCAGGCGTGCTGTCGCTTGGCACTTAATTGTAAGAATGCGCCGGCTTGGTTCAGGATTGGCATTTAATCGTGGGAATCTTGGACGTCAGAGTCTCAAATTAACTGCATTTGAGAAGAGGCTCTCGACCTGCGCGCTCGGGCTATTATGTTCTCGGCGGCGTCGGTGAATCTCACCCTGTTGTCACCCATCATATGCCCACGCAGCATTCGCAGCATCTCCGGTCCGGCACGCTCGACGATAGCTACCCCTGCCAGCAGAGCCGGCCGCAGGTGAAGCGGCAGGATCGGCTTTGCAGGTGTGGGCAGATTCTCCTGTTGCTCGGCAATGACATGGTCGAGATCGGGGATGATTGCGCCGAGCACCCGGAAGCGCCAGAGATCGTGCTCACGGGGTATAGGTATTGGAATGCGTCGCATCAGGAGAAGCCGGGCGATTTCGGTTGCCGATGTCCAGGTTCGGATGCCGCGTTCGGCTTCATCGTCGAGCAGCTTTTCACCCCGCAGAGCCGCACGGTGATATTGCCGGAAAGGGGAGGGGAGTTCACCATCGCCGAGCCCTCGCAACAATGTTCCGCAATGCGGGCAGGTGATCCGCCATCCCGCCAACTGGCTTCGCAGGATTGGCGACAGTTCCGCGCCACGAGGGCTGCAACTCGCACAGGTCTGAGCCGGTCTCGCGGCGATGAGCCGATGCGATAACCTCGGCGCACCGGTGAAGGCCATGCGACGCAAGACGGCCGGTCCGATGGCGAACATGTTGGCCAGCCTGATCTGGTGAGCGCCGCTCAGATGGAGATCGGCGCTGCGCAGCGACGGCACCTCTGGAAGGCAGTGCCGAAGCATGACAAGCGGAGGGACCGCGTAGAAGGCTGCATGGCGGTTGATCCAAGAGGACAGGAGTTCGTCGGCGACAGGTGACAACCGCACCGGCAACTGCCGTGACGGCGTGTTCTCAATCATGCGAATGCCGCCTCGGCATCGAACTCTGGCTCCCAGTTCTCAATCGATGCATCGGTGATGCATTCGTGGCCGCTTTCGATGGCCTCGATGGCCAGGCTGTTGATCATGTGGAAGATGCTGGCGGTGATACCCTCAGTGATCTGCAGGATCCGGCGCAGCGATTTCGGCGTGAGCACCGAGGGCCGACGCAGCGGCGTATTGCGCAGGATCGACACGACCAGGGTTTCGAACTGTTCGTTCGCAGCCCACCGGCTCAAGGTGAACTGCTCGAACCGGCGCGCAAGCTGAACGTCGCCGCTGATGGCCTCCCGCGCCTCGTTGACGCCGAAGCAGACCAGCGATATCTGCAGACGATTGCTGAGGAACCGCAGCGTGTTCAGGACGATGCGCTGCTCGCGATAAGTTCCGGCGAGGATGTTGTGCACCTCGTCGATGACCAGAACCTGCACGCCGATGGCCTCCATAATGCGTAGCGCGGCCTGTTCCATCTGGGCGATGTCGGCGCGCGGCCGCTGTGGCGCGCCGAGAAGGGTGAGCAGTTCGGCGTAGAACCGTCGCTCGCCGGGGCGGCTGGTCATTTCCATGGCCAGGACCGGTGTCTTCAGTGTGCCCGTCAGAGGATTGAAGCTTGGCGGGTGCTCGTCCCGGAACCGCTTCATGATCATCGTCTTGCCCATGCCGCTGTCGCCGTAGATCGCGACCGAGGGCATACGCGTGCCTCGCGGTTGGACGAGGAGCGCGCTCAACCGGTCGAGTGCCTGCTTGGCGCGCGGATAGAGTACCCAGCGGCGTGATCGTATCGCGCGAACGCGTTGCTCATCCGTCTCGGCGAGCAGCGCTGCAGCGCCGGCGGTCAGGTGGGAGACTTCATCGTTCATTTTCACTCCAGCTCAATCTGTATCCTCGACAAAGGGTACAGGTTTGCTGGAGTCTACACCGCGGAGCGAGCCCCATCCTCGGTCATCCACTTTCGATTTCGAAGAAGCCTTCCCGCGTCGCGCCGCTGCGGTCTTCTTGGTTGCCGTCTCGACCAGTTCTCGCTGTGCGATGGCGGCGCGGACGATGGCGCGGGTGTCGACTTCACTGCGGCCTTTCGCCAGCAGGGAGCGTCGCGCGGTCACCGCCTCATGCAGGGTGATCGAAGGCAACGTCACGTCGGCATAGCGGGCGTCCACGAAGTTTCCTGAAGGCCGTCGAACGAAGATGCGGGCCATGTCGCGTGGATCGTATTTGACAAGCAGGCGCCGGTCAGAACGCCCGACGTCGGCGCTTAGCGCCGCCGACCAATAGCGCAGGCCGAACAGATGAATGCCGGTCGGCCGCAAGGTGCGCTCCTGCTCGGGCAAGAAGGTCAGCCAGAAGCGCATTCGATCTTGTGGCAGTCGAAGTGGAATCTCACCCTCATGGTCTCGCCAGACAGCAATCGGCGGACGGCCCAGTCCACCGTGGATCGATTGATGATAGGAGCCGACGATGTCGAGTGCGATATACCGTTCGAGCTCACGCAGTGTCAGTGCCGCGTGCCGCTTCGAGTCGTAGTCTCCCAGATCCTGTTCGTTGCTGAATGTGGTGCCCGGGAGCAGGTGCAGCCTTCCCATCTGTGTGCCGATCAGGCGCTCGATGTGACCGCCGAAGCGGGGTTCACCCGGTGGCCGCCACTCAATGGCGATGCCGGCGTCTTGGCATCCGCGCTTGAACGCCCGGCTGCGGAAGTCGGCACCGTTGTCGACATGCACCGTGTCCGGCAGCCCGGCAACGGGCCAAGGGTCCGTGATCTCGCGTTCTCTCAACCATGCCGACTTGTCGAAGACGGAGTGTAACAGGCACAGACTGGTCGACAGCCGGGACGGCGCGTCCATGGTGAGATAGAAACCGGTGACCATCCGGCTGCACACGTCCATCGCCAGGGTCAGCCACGGTCGACCGACCGGCTGCCGGGTCTCCTCGTCAACAACGAAGACGTCGGCTTTCGTATGGTCGATCTGGACCACCTCCAGGGGGCGGGAGGCACCGAACGCCCCGGGAACGGGCGTCGTCGCCTTGACGATCTTCTGTTCACCGCGTCGCTTGGCACGCTTCTGGAGGTCAATCTCGTTAAGGCGAGCCACTATCGTCCGGCGATGCGGTGGCTTGAGCCCCGCCGATGTGCAGTTCGTCTGCACGTCGCGGACCAGCTGCGAAACCGTCGGCCGGGTCCGCTTCAGGTAATATGCGTTGATCGTGGCGCGGATGATCTCTTCTCGCTTATCGTCCAGTACGCGGTGCCCCTGTGGTCGCCCACGTTTACGATCGACCAGCGACAGGATGGTCCCGCCGGCGCGGAACAGCTTTATCAGCCGGTATGCTGTCGCTTGGCTCAGGCCGAGCCTGGCCGCGAGTTCCGCAACATCTGCGGCCGTCGCGCTGGCAGGATTGCGCTTCAGGAAGCTGCGGATCGCATCTGCCCGTCTGCACGCTTCGTCCCAAAGCGCCTCATCAATCTCGTCGGGGAAGGGGTCAGTCATCGCAGGCTCGCGAGAAAAAACATCGCGAGCGTCATTCTCACATAAAGTGACAAAAGCCAATGTGCATTATCAAATTAGCTGCTCATTCTCAAATTAAGTGCGCCGGCAACATGCTGAAATCGTTGAGATCGGATTCGCAGAATTAAATGGAAAACGACATATCCACCGCGTGTGCCTGCCACTCGGTAAGCGGCACTTTTAGCGTCTTGGCGTTCTCCTGGAGATTGTGATCGACGACAGCAAGCGCGACGCAACGCTCGAGATCGGCAAAGCTCAGGCAAGCACGTTTCTCAGACGGATATTCGTCACGGTCGGCCACCGATCGTCCGGTCGATCCCGGGTGCGTAGCAAGCACGGCATTGAGCTTGCCCAGCAGACGCTCGACCACACCACCCTGATGGACGCGGCCGCGGTCACGATATCGGATGCCGATGCCGTATTCCTCGCAGCCGCGCTGAAACGCCCGCCCCTTGAACTCCTTGGCCGAGTCCGTGACGAGTCGGCGTGGTCGGCCGAGCATTGGCCAGTCATGGTCAAGGCCGCGTGCGGCCATCCACTGCTCCTTCGGGCACATTGCGTGCGCAAGACAGAGTGCGACGGAGAGGGAAGACGGCTTTTCCAGGGACAGGCAGAAACCCAGAATGCAGCGCGAGAACACGTCGGTGAGGATGGTCAGGTAGGCGCGGCCGACGAAAATGCCGGCACCGTCGACCACCTCGACGAAGTTGATGTCGGTCGGCGTGTGATCGATCTGACAGACGTCGAGCGGGCGCGGGGCATGGATATAGCCCGGCCGCGGCTTGAGGCGACGAAGGTGCTTCGGGTTGGCTGACCGCCCCTTGGCAATCTCTTCCGGCGTGAACAAAGCCGGGATGCGGCGCGCGGCGGCAATGTAGGACGGCGGTCGAAGGCCGGCCTCCTCGCAACGCGCGCGGATTTCGGCGACGACAGGGGCAAGCGGCGGCGCTTCCAGAACAAGCCACTGCTCGCGCAATGTCGCAGCAATGATTTCCTCGATCTTCGACGGCAACCGCTTCCGGCGTGTGTTGCCCGTTTTCGGCAAGAGCACCGTTACTGTTCGGTCGTCACGATAGCGCGCCAGGAGATTGTAGATCTGACGGGTCGACAACTGCAGCTCAGCCGCTACGCGAGCAATCGCCGATCGGCGCGGCGCGGAACCATCGAGGACCTTGTCGAGTTCGCTCGCTATCCGCCGCGCCTGCGACCAGTGGTCGTCGGTCGCAGTTCGGGACGCGGCCGAAGGCCCCTTTTGCACCAGCTTCTGCAAGGCGGCACCCCATGATTGAAATTCTTAGCGAGAAATCAGTCGCGCAATACCACCCAAAGCCAACGCGGATATGACATTCGCAGGATTGAAATCCGCAAGTAAAAGCCACAACCGCGGCACTGACCCGCCTCGACGAGCGGCTGGCCCGCTCGCCCGTCCGCGACGGCTTTGTCGAACGCCAGAACTTTGCAGATGCCGCCGCCGCGCTGTGGATCGAGGGCGAGCTCGTGCACCTTGAGGATCTCGTCCTGCACGACGCCCATATGGACATCCGCACCCCGACCCATGAGCTCACCCGGGCACATGCGGTGCTGCGCGCCCGCCGCCACATTTTTGCGAACAAGCCGAACTGGGCGCTCGGCCGCGACGGGCTTTTGGCGCTGACTGGCCGCGGCGGCGCAGCTGCGGAGCCGGCGCAAAAAGGCCGCGACGGCGAGGGTGCCTGGCCTTCTGAAGAGGGCGTCGATGAGGGGGGGTCGTCGGCCGAGCAGGACGCGTTGGCGCACGAGTTCGCCGAAATCGACGCCTTGCTCGCCCGATCGACAAAGGTGCTCGCCGGCATCGAGGCCGGTCCAAAAAGGCCGATCGCGAACGACCGGCCGGCGCTGGTCTACGACCTCGACTGGGATGAGGATGCACGGCTGGTTGAATGGCAGGCAGTGCTGCAGGCAACAATCGACCTGCCCGCCGTGCTGCGCGTCGCGTTGCTTATCGACGCCTGGACCGAGATCGAGGTCTTGCAGCACGCGCCATGGCTCGGGCCGCTTTTGGCCGCGGCGCTGCTGCGTCAGACCGGCACGACCGCCAACCATCTCGCCAGTCTCTCTGTCGGCTTGCGCGCTATCCAAAGGGACCGGCGGCGCGCCCGTGAGAAAAGTGTGCGGCTGCTCGCTGTCCTCGAGACCATCCACGCGGCGGCATCGGCCGGGCTGAAAGAACATGACCGGCTGGTGCTGGCGCGGTGCCAGCTGGAGCGGCGCTTGCGGTCGCGGCGGACGAACTCGCAACTGCCGCGGCTGATAGACTTGGTCCTGGCGCGGCCGCTGGTGTGGACGGCCATGGTCCAGAAGGAACTGGAGGTCAGCCGGCAGGGTGCGCAGGATCTTGTAGGTGCGCTCAATCTGCGCGAAATCACCGGCCGAAAGCGGTTCCAGGCCTGGGCCGTTGTCTGATGACCGGGAATGCAGCGCGTTCTCGGCGTCCGTGCGTCGCCGCCGGCCCGTCGGGCCCTCGATCACCTCCAGCCGACCGGCATAGCCGTCGCTTGAGGCGTCCAATTGGACGCCCATTTTGCCGTCTCTATCCATGCAGTCACCTCCGTCCAAATCAGAGGATTCTTCGCATGGTCAGGCCAGGCTGAGCAGGGCCGGAATCGAGGGGGTCGGATGAGCGCTTACAGGCGTTCACACACGAGAAAGAATGGTTCGCTGCCATCGTGCGGGCGGCGACGGCTGCGGAAAGCTGCCTGGAAGCCAATCTTTGAATCTGGCGACATGTAACGCCTGGCACCGGATACTCAGATCAGGCCGCAGGCGGAGTAGCATTCGCCGTCGGCGAAAACCGTTGTCGAGAATTTCGGAGCGGGATTTCTGCGCCGATCTGCAGGGCTTCCTTGATCAGGCCACCCGGACTTTGAAGAACGACGGATATCCGCTCCTTTTTCTCTACCAGCTCGTGGAACCGATCGGTGGCGCCATCGGTGATCTCGCCCTTGATGCTGATAATTTCGAGGTCGCCCGGGAGATCGAGAAGTTCGACTTCGGCGGCTATCGCTGAACTTGAAAAGATTGCCAGCCCCATCATCGCGCAGACGGCTGCCCAACGCATCATAAAATTCAAGAACCCCCGTTGCCCAGCCTATTCTCTACCAAAGCGGTGGCGCTGATCAATGGTCAGTCTTTGGTAAACCCACGTCTGCTACAGGTCTGTACCTTCACGGGGGATGGGCATGACCGGATGATGGACCAATCGTCTAACGCAGGCACATGGCAGGTCACTCGCCTCCTGGTTCTCAAACGCGACAACTACCGCTGCGTGGCCTGCTCGACACCCGTGAAATCCGCCGAGGCTGATGTTCACCATCTCCTGCCGCGGTCAATGGGCGGAAGTGACGAACTCTCGAACCTCATCACCCTCTGCGATGGGTGCCACGCATCTCATCATCCAAATCTTGCAGGCGGACTAGCACGCAGGGTTATCGAAAGATGGGCGGTCAGGCTGGCCAGATGGCTGGATACTGACGGTCAGTATTCGGAAGCGGTCGCGAATTTCGGCCCGGCTCTCCGTCTCTTCGGGTTGGATCGGTTCCGCCAAGGGCAACTGCCGATCGTTCTGGCTGCCCTGTCAGGCAAATCCGTTCTCGTCGTCAGCCCAACCGGATCCGGCAAGACGCTGTGCTTCCAACTTCCTGCGGTTCTCCGTTGCGGTCTCACCATGGTTGTCAGTCCGCTGAAGACCCTGATGGCGGAGCAGGTATCGGACCTACTCGCCAAAAAGATTCCGGCCACCTTCATCAATAGCGATCTGAATGCAGAAGAGAAGCAAACGCGGTTTTCGTTGCTCGGCCAATCCGCGATCAAATTGCTGTATCTCGCACCCGAGCGGTTTTTCGTCCGCAGCGAGGAAGAGCGACAGCGCCTCAAGCAAACGAAGCCAACATTCCTGGTCGTCGACGAAGCCCATTGCGTCGACCAATGGGGTCGCGATTTCCGAACTGAATACGGCCGCCTACGTGAGGTCAGGGAGAAATTGGGATCGCCACCCGTGCTCGCATTTACTGCGACGGCAGGGAGGGAGATGCAGGAACGCATCCTGGCTTCGCTTGGTGTTGACGATGCCGTAGTTTTCGTCCGGGACGTAGACCGCCCCAACATCGCGCTCGCCCGTTGGAGGTGTGCGACCGAACACAGGGCAACGGAAATCGCTACTCTGCTCAGATTGCCTCAGCTCCGCGGCCAGAAGGCGATGATCTTCGTGCCGTCGGTAGCAGTCGGCGAGCACTTGCAGCAGGCACTACGCGATGGCGGGCTTGATGTCCCGTTGTACCATTCGAAGCTGGGAACCTCTTGGGATCGTCAGGAACTCGTGAAAAGATTCCTCGGGCAGAGCAGACCGTCAGTCGACCAGATCATTTGCACGAACGCGTTTGGGATGGGTCTCGATGTCCCGAACGTCCGCCTGGTGATCCACTGGCAGCAGTCGGCCTCTGTCGAGGATCAACTGCAAGAATTCGGCCGCGCGGGCCGGGACGGAAGGCCCTCTGTGGCTGTCATGTTCCACAATGGCTCAAGTGTAAACCGCGACGTCTCGCGTCTTCGATTCATGGCCGAGAAAACAGTCGCATCGACTGATGTCTTGATTGTCGATCGCGAACACAGGCTTGAACAACGCTTCCGCCAGATCGACCAGGTGAACGAGATGATGAGGTCGCAGAGCTGTATGAGAGAGGCGATCTCGACCTACTTCCAAGGCCCGAAATCCAGGGAACGTCCGAGTCTGTCAGTCAGAATTCTCGACTGGGTATTCGGGAGCCGCTCGCCCACAATGGGATTTCGAGCTTGCTGTGATCATTGCGACCGGGCCGAAATCAAGAGGCGTGGCATGAGCGGATACGTTGCCGGGGTTCTCAGCTAGCGATCTATGCGCCCTAGCCGATCTCGATCGTCTACAGATTTGTCAGCCGCCCGGATGATGCCTTTGGCAACCGGACGCTGCCCGATCCAGCTCACGGGTATCTTTGCCAAGGCCACCTTCTCGGGGCCCTTGAAGATGACCTCACCCTTGAGGCTGTCGAAATCGATGTCGAAAAGCAGCAGGTGATCAGTACTCGTGTCCATATGCCGAAAGACCGGTCCGCGTCCGTACCGGTTGCCTTCACCTGAACGGATCGCCCGTCAGCCGCATGGCAAACGATGACATGCCGCCTTGGATGACCGGGAAAGCGGCTGTCCGATTGGCAAGCTGACGGCCGACACGTACCAAATCGTGGTGAAAAAGGGGCTTCTCGAGTGAAGCAACGGGAAAGCTGTACGGCTTCATAATTCTGTTGCCGGGGCTCAGATAGATGTGATTGTGTCGACGAAGGGTCGGGCTTGGGGATGGCGAATGCTTCGGACAGTAGCGATGTATCTGGTTTTGATGCCGGTTCCGCTTTCGCACAATCCGCAGAGACTGCCGCCTTTCTCTTTAGCGGGATCTCCGACACCGGGAGTGAACCCGTCACTGAAATGTTTAGGGCACGCAACCTCGAGCGATTGTCGGAAGAACCACTAACCCTCCAGACGCAGATCGACATGATCAATCGGCAAACCCAAGAGACTGTCTATCCGCCTCTCAGCTCGAGCACGGTCTATTGGCCACAGAAGGACGGCGTACCTTACGAGTATCGGCAGGATCCCGGCTTCGGATGCGGTGCTCGGGAGGGTGGATACATCAAGTGCAACAGCGACAGTATGCACGGTTCGATCCTGCGGGAACCGTCCCGGATTATTGCTGCTGTAAGCTACTTCAACGCCAATTTCTGCAAAACCAAGGCATTCTAGAGGTAAAAGGGCCGATTGTCGGCCTGGAAGATCAGGCATGTACCCGCTGAGCGCCATGAATGGTGCTTGAATTCCCTTCCTCTTTGTCCGAGTGTCGCCGCGGTCGTGGAGGGGCATGATGACAATCAGAACAGTGTTAATAGCGTCGTTTCTCATCGTGTCGACGTTGTACGCGCACGCGCAGGAGATCCCAAGGTATGACCCGGCGGGGTACGGCAAGGACGTTTCCGATGTGAGCGGCGGATCAGCGATGATCTACAACGGATGCATGAAAATGGAACAAGAGGCTTACGACGATCTCAGGCCTGTGTGGTCTGGCGTTCCATCACAGACTCGCAGCTATTGTGACGAAGTCGCCAATGTCAGTGGAAGTTCCTACTCAATCCTGAAGGGCTGCGTCGAAATGGAAGCGAACGCGTCGGCATCAAGACCAGAGTTCAAATTCTAATGGCGCGTCGTTTCCTCGCGTCCGCCTGGCTCTTACTGCTGCCAACCATGGCGACAGCCGCCGAACCCACCGTCGTCAGTTGCCAGTTCGAGAAGATGCCTCCCATGATCCTGACATTCCGCGGTGGCATGGGTGCCGACGACAACTCGCTTCAAGTTGGCCAGACTAAGCCCGTTCCTATGAGTGTAGGATCGAATTTGATGACAGCAGCCTACGGCGCTCAAGAATTCACATTTTCCCTAAGGCTCCCTGCGAACGTAAGCGTCAGCGCTCCCGGTCAGGACACCCAGACGTTCTATGGCGAGTGCATAAGCTCGCTGCAGCAGTGAACGAAAAAGCCTTCCGGTTGCACAAGAGGTGCGAACGGTGAATGGTGTGATCGGTTTGACGGGGCGGATACTGTATTGCTCGAATTATTTTCGCGGATAGCGCGGCGGAACGACAAGCGGACGGAATCGGAAATCCAGGCGGACGTGCGACAGTTTATTCTGTCTGCACCGTTCGAACTAGAGGATGACGATGTCCGCATCGTAAATCTTGAAGCCCAGGTGGGTGACGGCAAGCGGATTGACGTCGAGGTCGGCTCCACCGTCATCGAGGTGAAGCGAGATCTTCGTCGTGAGAAAGCGAAGCGCGAAGCGGAAGAACAGCTGGCGGACTATGTTGCCCGCCGCATGACACAGACGGGGCTTCGATATGTCGGCGTGCTGACCGACGGCACCGAGTGGATTTGCTACAACCTCGTTGATGACCGCCTCCATCTGGTATCCGCGATAACGCTCGTCGCTGGCGAGGTCGAGAGGCTCGTCGTCTGGCTTGAGGGTGTCTTGGCGACTGCCCACGACATCGCGCCGACCGCACAGAACATTGAAATGCGCCTTGGTGCCGGCAGCAGTTCCTATGCGCTCGATCGGGCAACGCTGTCCTCACTCTACGAACGGAACAAGACGAACCCGAGCGTAATCATGAAGCGGACGCTTTGGGCCCGCCTTTTGACATCGGCACTCGGGACCCAGTTCGAAGATACCGATGACCTCTTTATTGAGCACACGCTGCTGGTAAATTCGGCGGAGATCATCGCGCACGCCGTTCTCGGGCTTCATCTCGAATCCATTTCGCCTGCTGCCCTCCTTGCTGGCGATAAATTCGATGAGAGCGGCATCTACGGCGTTGTCGAACCAGATTTCTTCGATTGGGTTGTAGAGGTTGAGGAAGGCGACACATTCGTCAGGACGCTTGCCAAGAGACTGGCGCGGTTCGACTGGAGCGCTGTTGAGCAGGACGTTCTCAAGGTGCTCTACGAAAGCGTCATTGGCGCTGAAACCCGAAAGCGGCTGGGGGAATACTACACCCCCGACTGGCTGGCTCATGTGATCGTTGCCGAGACGGTCACTGATCCATTGGAATCACGAGTGCTAGATGCCGCCTGCGGATCGGGAACATTCCTGTTTCACGCGATCCGAAAATATGTCGCGGCCGCGGAATCTGCTGGCATCGGCATTCGGGAAATGATCGATGGGATTACCAAGCACGTGGTTGGCATGGATTTGCATCCTGTCGCCGTCACGCTTGCCCGCGTCACCTATCTTCTGGCGATCGGGCGCGAAAGGCTCACCGACGAGGATCGCGGCGTAATCCAGATTCCTGTCTACCTTGGTGACTCCCTGCAGTTTCAGGAACAGGGTGTCGATCTTTGGTCGGCAGGAAATCTTGTCATCCGTGCAGACGACGAGCGCGAGTTGTTCGATTCCGAACTCCGCTTTCCCGATGCTCTGCTCGAAGACGCGGCCAGGTTTGACCTTCTTGTGAACGAAATGGCCAACAAGGCGGCAGGCAGGAAAGCGGGTGATCCCATCCCTTCGCTGAACCCTGTGTTCAACCGGTTGGCTATTCCGGAGCAGCACCGCGCGGTTATCAATGGTACCTTCAAAACGATGTGCCGCCTTCACGACGAAGGACGAGACCATATCTGGGGCTACTATGTGCGGAACCTGGCGAGGCCGCTCTGGATGTCGCGTCCAGGCAACCGCGTGGACGTGCTTATCGGGAATCCGCCATGGCTTGCTTACCGACATATGCCAGCAAACATGCAGGCGACTTTTCGTAAGATGAGCGAGGCCCGTGGTCTTTGGGCTGGCGCAGAAATCGCGACCCATCAGGATTTGGCGGGTCTCTTTGTCGTAAGGGCTAGCGAACTCTATCTTCGCAAAGACGGCAAATTCGGTCTCGTGCTGCCAAATGCGGCAATCGACCGGGATCATTATGATGGTTTCCGGCGCGGGCATTATGGCGACGGAGCTGGAGGACTTGCGCTTTCATTCGGCCCTTCATGGGATCTCCGGCGCATACGACCCCACTTTTTCCCGAGGGCGGCGAGTGTGGTATTCGGAACGAGGTCGGAAGTCAGCCGACCGATGCCTGAAGAAGCGGAAATCTGGTCTGGCCGCTTGCGGACACCCAACAGCCACTGGGAAGAAGCCCGCCTTTCTCTCGTGCGGGCTGACGGCAAAGTCCGCCGGGTCGGGCAGATTACGAAATCGCCATATGCTCCGGCGTTTACGCAAGGGGCGACCTTCACGCCGCGAGTTGCTTTTGTTGTCGAGAAACAAGAGGTGTCACCACTTGGACGGGTTCAGGGCACCGTTGCGGTGAAATCGTCGCGAAGCGTTCAAGAAAAGAAGCCGTGGAAGGACTCGCCCGCGATAGAGGGCGTGATTGAGTCGGAATTCGTGCGGCCGTATTTTACGGGCGACAACGTGTTTCCTTACCGGGTTGGCAATCCGCTTCTTTCGGTGATCCCATGCAGTGCGCGAGAACTTCTCGACCAAAGCCAGATCGAAATGCACCCCGGCCTGCATCAATGGTGGTCTCGAGCCGTCGAGTTGTGGGACAGCAATCGCTCAAGCGATCGGATGACACTTGCCGATCGGCTCGACTATCAAACGACCCTTTCCAAGCAGCTTCCGATCCCCCCGCTTCGGGTGGTCTACAACCGTGCTGGTATGCATGTCGCCGCAGCTAAAATCGATAACCGCAGAGCCATTGTCGCCAACGGGCTCTATTGGGCTGCGGTTCATTCCGTCCAGGAAGCAGATTACCTTTGCGCGGTGTTGAACGCGCCTGTAACCACGGAGCTTGCCAGGCCGTTCATGTCGTATGGCAAGGACGAGCGCGATATCCACAAGCACGTCTGGGAAGTGCCTATCCCGCTATACGATGCCAATAATGAAATTCATCGGACGCTATCGAGGTTGGGCAGTGCGGCCGAAAGCATTGTGGCAGGCTTTGCAATCGACCGTGATCTCCATTTCGCGGCCACGCGACGACATATCCGGGAACTCCTGGATTCCACAGACGAAGGCCGCGAGATCAACGAGATCGTGTTCGAGCTGCTGTCGTAATCAAGGGTAATCCGCATGACCAATGCAGTGGAAGATGCTCTCGCTGATTTGCGGGGCGAAGTCGAAGGTGGTGGCGAGCTGGCGGCTGCTACCAAATCGCGGCGGAACACGGACTCAATCCAATTCTTTTGGAACGAAAATTCACGGAACGCTTCGGATCGGCTCCCGCAGTGCTCGAAAAGCTGGAACACGCCAGGGCGTCAGCTCGCCCCGAGATCGACTACGAGATCGACTACGAGAAGGTGAAGTCACTGGTCGAATACCAGTGCAAGAGATTCCGAGTGAAACCTGACAAATTCTTTCCGCTCAAAGGGAAAACCAAAGTCACGATCACCTCGCGGCTCGTGGGCGACCACATGATTCATATCGACGTGGACTTTTACGAATGCGCCGTTATCGAGAGGGTCGGCAACCAAGTGCGCGAGGGCTTGGAAGCATTGTGGGGAAACCGGACGAGCAAATGATCCACCTTCTCGCCTCCAGCAGAGGCCGAGCGCGATATACATTCAATGGCAACAACAATTGACAAGTTGATAATCGTTGCAGACGGCACTAACAAATGGGCGAGATCGGGGGACGAATGAAACCAGGTTCCAAGAATGGGGCAGTGTGGCGCCGTTGGGATTTACATCTCCACCCACCGGGGACCAAGATGTCCAATGGATATGGGAATTCGTCTCCAGAGATCGATGAAAAGTACATTGATGCACTCGAAGCGTCTCCCATCGAAGTTTTCGGAATTACTGACTATTTCAGCTGTGACAGGTCGTTCGAGATAATTGACGCTTTCCACAAGAGGCATCCTGATTCCCCTAAGGCATTTTTCATTAACATCGAATTTCGCCTCTCCGACGCAATTAACGCAGCGAGTGACAGCCCGCATCTTCACGTGATTTTCGACAGCGACGAGCAGTTCTGTCCCCGCAGAAAGATCGAGAAATTTCTGCAGCTGCTGACAACGAAAGGTGTGGATCGTTCCGGCGCCTCCATATCCTGCGCTGAACTTTCAAAGCCTGCGGACTATGAGTCCGCCTCGGTGGCGTTCGAGGATCTTAACAAGAAGCTCAACGAAGCATTCGGTGATAGCCAGCCCTATCTCCTCGCGTTTCCCGCTAAGAACGATGGCATGAAGTCCACCGACATGTCTTCACCTCGGAAAGTGAGGGTAGCGGACAACATTGACCGGATATGCCACGCCTTTCTAGGTTATGGCGCGAGCCGCGACCATTTCTTGCGAAAAGATCGCTATGACGACGGCCAGTCGGAGCCCAAGCCCGTGATCTGGGGCAGCGACGCGCATTCATTTGAAGATTTAGAGCGGCTGCAGGGAAACATCCCCTCCTACCCATACACGTGGATCAAAGCCGACACGACGTTTCGCGGCCTGCAACAGATCTGTTACGAGCCCGAAGCTCGGGTGTTCATCGGAGAAGAACCTCCCGTCGAGACGCGAAAGATCCAACATCCGACGAAGATTCTCAGAGGACTCAAGATAGGGCAGGTGAGAGGCTATGATGGCGCCCAGGGGCAGTGGTTTAAAAACGTAGACCTTCCACTCAATCCCGAACTGACGGCAATCATCGGAAACAAGGGAAGTGGCAAGAGCGCATTGGTCGACATCATCGGTCTGCTCGGCGAAAGCCGCCTTGAGGAATACTTCGCATTCCTGTCAGACTCCCCCGAAAACAAGAAATTTCGGCAGAGACGCTACGCAGAGAACTTCGAGGCCGAGCTTGAATGGCAGAGTGGAAGCCTCACCGCGAAGCGGCTGAGTGACCATGTCGAAAGTACAAAGCCGGAGTTGGTCCGCTACCTGCCGCAGAACTATTTTGAAAAACTCACCAACGAAATCCAGATCGAGAAATTCCGGCGGCAGATCGAAGACGTTGTTTTCTCCCACGTGGACGAGACCGAACAGATGGGTCAAGCCTCCTTCAAGGAGTTGCAGGATCTGAAAACTTTGCGCAGCAAGGACGAGACCAGTGCGCTAAAGACGCGCCTTCGTGCCCAGAACGTGAATCTGGTCGCCTTGGAGGAACAAGCTGATCCGCAGTTTCGCCGGACTCTGAAAGCGCAGCTTAATGCCAAGTATAATGAATTGAACGCTTTAGCCAAGCCGGAGGTGATGGACGCACCGGATGATATTGAAACCCCAGAACAGAAAGTCCTTTCAGCGACCGTCGAACAATACAGCGCCCAGCTTACAGCTCTGCGCTCTCGGGAGCAACCCGCCATCGAGTATCTGGCTGAGCTAAAGAGAAAAAAGCAAGTTCTCGAAGGTGTTAATGAGTCACTTGAAAGTCTTACCAAGCGGGTCGCAGATGCGGTCGAGCAGATCCGATCGGATCTTGGTAAATTCGGGCTTGATGCCGATCAAATCGTTTCGCTGCGCATCCAGAATGCGGCCTTGCTTAGCCTTGCTGCCGACCTGACCAACCAGATCGGCAAGCTCGAAGCTAACAATGAATTAACGTTTGAGCACGGGTTTGACTTCTCGACCCTTGAGAGCCTGCCGGACATCCGGAAGGCCATCGACCATTTGGTCGATGCCGTCAATCTCGCGCGGGACAAGCTTAGCGCGCCGCGGCGCGCATATCAGCAGTATCTGGAGCGCCTCGACGCCTGGAAGAGCCGAAATATCCTGATCACGGGCAATGAAACCGACCCGCAACCGAACACCATTCGATATATCGAGAGCCAGATCACCGCTCTGGACAATGATTTGCCGGCGAAAATCGTCGCGGCTCGGGAGGCGAGGCGTAAGCTTGTCGAAGCGATCTATGCGAGCAAGAACAAGATCCTGAAATTCTATGCCGACCTTAAGAAGAGTGTCGACACCAAGCTATCCGAGGTTGCGATCGAGGGCTTCAGCGTCGAGATCGACGCGTCGTTCGTTCTCAGTAAGGACTTTCAGGATAGCTTTCTGTCCAAGGTCAGCAAAAACAAACGAGGCCCGTTCAATGGCCAAATCAAGGAGCCGGGCCAAACCTTGTCCGACTTCCTCCGCGATGTCAGCTGGAATGATTTCGCCGCGATTTCAGCGGGCCTCGACCGAATTCTCGACGCGATGCAGACGGAGGACTTGAAGTTCACCGACCAGGTGCGCGACCAGAAGGAGTTTTACGACTTCCTATTCAGTCTCGAATACATTGAACCATCGTACAAGTTGCGTCTTAGCGGCAAGGATCTTGAGGAGCTGTCGCCGGGTGAGAAAGGACTCCTTCTGCTTGTCTTCTATTTGCAGCTCGACAAGAACGACATCCCGCTTATCATCGATCAGCCCGAGGACAATCTCGACAATCAAAGCATCTTCTCGGTGCTTTCCAATTGCATTCGAACGGCCAAGAAACGTCGTCAGGTCGTTCTCGTGACGCACAACCCGAACCTAGCTGTTGGTGCGGATGCCGAGCAAATCGTCTATGTGAAACTCGACAAGACCAAGAATTACAAGTTTTCCTACGAGAGTGGCGCAATTGAAAATCCTAATATTAACCGGCGTATTGTCGATGTATTGGAAGGGTCTCAGCCGGCGTTCGTTAAGAGGCGCCTAAAGTATAATTTCTAGCCGTGCATCGTCAGGCCTGCGTCAGGGTTTAGCCCTGTGAGAACTGCCGGCGAAGCGGAACTAGATCGATGGTGCAAAGGCACATAGCAAGTCCCGCCAGAGCTTTGACAACTGCATCCTGCGACGTGATAGGAGCCTAGCGAAACTACGCCGGCATGAGTGCTAGATGAATGGCAGCCTGAGCTCAGGACAGCCAACACCGCGTGTCGTATAATTTTTTGTCGAGCCGCAGTCGAACACCCTATGTTCAGTGGCCGGAGACCGCCGAATGGCATTTCGATTTATACATACGGCCGATATTCATCTCGACTCGCCGCTGCGTTCGCTCGCGATGCGAAGCCCCGATCTTGCCGAACTCGTCGGAGACGCCAGTCGCCAGGCGTTTGTCTCCATTGTGGATCTGTGCCTTGCGGAGCGCGTCGATGCGCTCGTCATTGCCGGCGATCTTTATGATGGCGATCAGACTTCGATGAAAACAGCACGGTTCCTGGCATCGCAGATGACACGCCTCCACCAGGCCGGCGTCAGGGTTTTCAAGATCCGCGGAAATCACGACGCCCTGTCGCGGATATCGAAACAGCTCGTCTTTCCCGACACGGTAACGATCTTCAGCGGCCGTCCCCAGTCCGTACTTCAAACGGCCGGCGGTCTTGACGTCATGTTCCATGGATTGAGCTTCGCAAGCCCCAAGGCACCTGAAAGTCTGCTGCCCAAGTATACAGCCGCCCGTGAAGGGGCGGTCAATGTGGGTGTCATGCACACGAGTCTTGCCGGATCGCCCGGTCACGACGTCTACGCCCCTTGCAGCGTCGCTGACTTGCACGGCCATGGTTTTGACTACTGGGCGCTCGGGCACATCCACGTCCGCAAGGTTCATCCTGGAGCGAGCACGGTGGTGATGCCAGGAATGCCGCAAGGCAGGGACATAAACGAGGCCGGCGAAAAGTCAGTCACTTTGGTAACGATACGTGACGACCGTTCCGTCGAGGTCGAGGAAAGGCTGACCAGTATCGCGCAATTCGAGCGGGTGAACGTCGACCTGACAGGGACTGTCGAGTGGCCAGAAGTCGTCGGGCGAATCCGATCCGCGCTCGAAGATATCCGGGCTTCCGTCAGATCCCGTCACGTTGTTGTCCGTCTCGGTCTGACCGGTGACTCGCCTTTGTCTTGGGCACTGATCCGCGACAGGGACCTGCTCCTGGCCGAAGCCGAGCAGGTAGCGGAACAGGCCGGCGACACATGGGTGGAAAAGCTCGAGCTGGGCCTCTCTCCGCCCAGGACGGAAGCACTCGAAGGCGTCGCGGATCCGATTTTCGAACTCGCTGAATCCATGCGCGCCGATGCAAGTTCAGAAGCCTTCCGTGCTGAAGCGAGGGAATTCGTCCTGAAAACCATCGCGGACCTTCCGCCCGACGGGCGCGACTTCGCCGGAAAAGACGAGGCCGCGCTGGAATTATTCCTCGACAGGGTTCTTGCCAGCGGCGCTGACCTGGTCACGGCCCGCCTCAAGGCAGGTGGATCGCAATGAGGCTCCGGCGCCTTGATCTCATTCGTTATGGAAAGTTCACCGACAGGACGATCGAGTTCGGACCAAAACCGGATTCCGGGCCCGACTTGCATATTGTATTCGGGCTGAACGAGGCCGGCAAGTCAACCGCGCTTTCCGGCTATCTGGACTTGCTGTTCGGGATTGAAGAACGCAGCCGCTACAATTTCCTGCATGAATATAGCGCGATGCGCATCGGCGGCGTGCTCGAATTCGGGGGAGAGGAGCATACGTTCTCACGCACGAAACAGCGCAACAACTCGTTGTTGAACGCAATGGGCCAGCCGGTGAGCGAACTGGCGATTGCGGCACATCTCGCAGGTCTGTCCCGGGACGCATACGGCACCATGTTCTCGTTGGACGACGAGACACTGGAAGCCGGCGGAAAATCGATACTGGAGTCGCGTGGAGACCTGGGCAAGCTCCTGTTCACGGCCAGCGCCGGTCTTGGACACGCGAGTGACACATTAAGCGCGCTCGAGGCAGAAGCGGACGGGCTTTATCGGAAGCAGGCACACGGAACCGAACTCGCGCTTCTCAAGAAGCGACTTGCGGAACTGAAGTCCCGGAAGGATGCTATCGACACACTGGCTTCGACGTTCGAGACCCTCGAGGCCGAACGTCTTGATGCGGCGGAAAAATACGATCGCAGCATCACCGAACGGTCGGTGCTGTCGGCTAGGCTCGATACCATTGCCAAGTATCTCCGCGCAGTCCCGATCCTCGCGGATATCCGACGTAAGGTAGCCCGGCTGGCTGAGTTGCCTGACATCGCTTCACCGCCACGGACCTGGACAGGTAGTGTCGCCGAAATGATCGATGAGGACGCCAGCCTGAGAACTCGGCTGTCAGCAAACGTCGACGAAGTCGAGCGAGTGACGATGAAAATCGCGTCGGTCGAGGTGGACGAGGTGATCCTTGCAATCTCCGAGCGGGTTCGCGGACTGGCGGATCGCAAGGTGCGCTATATCTCGGCAGGCTTGGACCTGCCCAGTCGCAGGACGGAGCTGCAAATACTCGATAACGCCATGGCAACTTGCCTTGCCGCACTGGGAAGGTCCTCCGAGCCAGAGCCTGCCGCCCTGATTTTGCCTGCTGCCATTGCTGGTGCTGTTCGCAATATGGTCGAGCAGCGATCCGGAATTGCTACCAGCGTGCGCGTCGCCCGAGACGAAGCCGCGGCAGCCCTTGATGCGCTTCAGACGGCACGCGAACGGGTCGGTGAAGAAAGGGCCGTGCCCGAGCCTGCCAGGGCAAGGCTTACCTCGGCTTTGTCGAAAGCGAGGGGGAGTGGGCACCTAAAGGAGATCAAGATGGCACGGGAGGCAGAGGACGAGAGCGGAATTCGATGGGAAACAGCGGTCCATCGCATGCATCCCTGGTCCGGAGATGCTCAGGCGCTGGCCAAGATCTCAGTTCCGACGGCCCGGCAGATTGGTGCATGGAAAACTCGCTCAGCAGAGCTTGGGACGAGCAGGGCAGTCCTTTCAGAACGTCTTGCCGAATACCAGGGCAATCACGAGTTGCTCTCGGCGCGGCTGGACGCCCTTCGTGGCTCGGTTGACATAACGGACGATGAAGCCGCCGCAGCCATCCGGCGTGCCCGGGACGAGGCTTGGACAAGGCATCGAGATGACCTTAAGGGCGAAACAGCGGACGATTTCGCGGTAGCGTTGGCTCGTGACGACAGTGTTGGAGCAGTTCGTCTGGCCAACGTGCGGGAGCTCGCCGAGATCCGAACCACGACCCGCAGCCTTGCCGAAACCGCGGCCTTCATCTCGCGTGCGAGCGCCCAACTTTCCCAGGTCGATTTGGACGTGGAAGCAGCACTGTCGGAAATCCGCGTATCGGCAAGAGATCTGCTCGGAGATAGCCTGGAATCTTCGCCTGAACGACTGATCGAACTGATCGAGGATCGTACTTCTGCCCGGACCGATGCGCTCGCGGCGTGGGAGGGGATCGAGGTCGCACGTAAGAAGGCTGGTCGGGCGGCCGACGAGGGAGACCAGATACGCCTGGAGTTGAGCGGGGCGCTGGAGAGCGTCGGAATACAGTCTGACTCCGAAGAGAGTTTGGAGACGATCATGGCCGTCACAGAGCTGTTCCTCGACAGGCAGCTCAAAGTGGACGCTGAACGTGCCGAGGCGCTCCGAACAGTCAGCGCGAAGGAGGAGGATCTGGCTGCCAGACGACGGGCCGTGGACGTGGCAGAAAGGCGTGAGGAAGAATGGCTGGCCGGCGTTGCGGAGGCGCTTAAGGGTACCTGGCTCGAGAGCGGGCTTTCGGCGCCCGGAGTGGGGAGCGTACTCGATCAATTGGCTGAACTGTCCAAAACCCTTCAGGATCGGGATGCCATGCAGCTCCGCATCGGGAAGATGGAGGCAGACAGAGATAATTTCATTGTCGAGATTACCGCAGCTGCAGCCGAAGCGGGTGAACCGCCGAACGACGACGAACCGGAACAGTTGGCGATCCGGCTTGCTGAGCGCCTGGAGCGCGCCGATCGCACTCGCGAGGCGAAGGCAAACCTCGTCAATGACCTGCAGCGCCTTCAAGATGCTCGTGGCACACTCGATGTCGAGATCGCGGCGCATGAACGCCGCAAGAACGAGGTCTTGGGCGTCTTTGGCGTAACCACCCTATCCGAAGTCGTGGAACGCGACGAGCTGCTGCGGGACAGAGATCGTCTGCGCGCTGCTGTAGCCGACCTTGAGGAGCAGTTGTCGACCGAGCTCGCTGTGGAGGGGATCGAACAGGCGTGTTCAATATTGAATGCTCTCGATTTCGATAGCCTTGCAATCGAAAAGGCTGAAGGCGAGCAGCGGCTTCGGGATCTTGATGAAGCGATACAACAACAGCTTATCCGGCAGACGCGAGCGGCGGACAAACTGGACGCCATTGGCGGCGATAGTGCTGTTGCCCGAATAGATGCCGAACGTCGCACCGTCCTTCTGGAAATCGAAGAAAAGGCCGTCCATTATATCGAGCTGAAACTGGGAGTTATGTCGGCTGGAAACGCTCTGCGCGTATACCGCGAGCGTCATCGCTCCGGGATGATGGCGCGGGCATCTGACGCTTTCGCGCTCATCACGCGCGGTCAGTACTCGGGCCTGGCAACCCAACCGGTGAAGGGCGGCGAAGTCCTCATCGCATTGCAGCGCGACGGGCAGTCCAAGGTCGCCGACGCGTTGTCAAAGGGCGCGCGTTTTCAGCTCTACCTGGCCCTGAGGCTTGCCGGGTATTACGAATTTGCCCAGTTTCGACCCTCAGTGCCATTCATTGCCGATGACATAATGGAGACTTTCGACCATTTCCGGTCCGAGGAGGTTTTCAGACTGTTTGGCGAGATGGCAAGTGCGGGTCAGGTGATCTACCTTACGCATCACCAGCACCTATGCGAGATCGCCAAGGCTGTCGTGCCGGGCGTAACGATCCACGAGCTCGGATAGTTGCCTGCTGTCGCGTAGCATGAGTTGATGCACCTGCTACCCAAAGACGACTTCCGTAGGCCGAACCTTGGATGGCCGCTTTGCGCCCCATCTCCGCCTTTCGGACGACGACACGCTTCTCCCGAAACCGGTCATTCCTCCGAGGTCTCGGCGGCGAGCGACCCTAGCGACTGCGCCGGGACAAAGCCGTCATCCACGCGGGTCACACCGAACGACAATTTTCTGCAGGACCAGGCATTGTTGATTGGGATTGGACCCCGCCGCGAATCCCGGATGCTGACCGCTCGCTGACAATCGACATTGAATTGTAGGAGAGTGGACATTCGGACCGGTATAAATGCCTCCGTGTACTTGATCTCTCTACCGCATTGAGCAGAGGTAGGCACCGCAGCTGCTATCATGGCGTGACACAACAACAGCTCCGGGGGAAAAACGATGGATGAACAAGAGGCGAAGAGCGCTTATGATGAAATATCGGATGTGCTCCGAAAGGTCGGGTTGAATTGGGTAGTAGAGCAAGTTGAGGAGAGCATCTATCTCGGGAAGACGGTCATCACTAAAGCTGATGCCAGCGAGTTCATCGATGACCAAGTCGCGGGTCAGCGGCGCGGCAGACGGCAAATGCAGGAGTTCGTTACGACTCAGCTCTTTTCCAACATTGAGCGCCTAAATCTTCTTCTCGATGCCATCGATCGCATATTGGCTCTCCCGCAGTTCGCAACCGATGCGCTGAAGATCTTGGAAGTAAAGAGCGTGACGTTCGTTTCTGAACGAGAAGGCGATGATGGCCACAGCTTGCGCAGCGATTCAGGCAAACAGCAGGAGGCAGCCCGCCGCCGCTTCCGGGAACTGCGCCAGCAAGCTGGAGTTACCGCCGCATGATGACCGCATCGACTCTCGTCGGACAGATCTCCGCGATTCTCGGTCCGGCACATGGCATGAATTACTCCGCGGCGTCGGACGCCAACGACGTGTTCGAAGGCTATACGCTCGCGATCGTCGTGAGGGCGGCCCGCGCCGCTGGGGCCACCATCGCTTTCGAGGCGAACGATGGAAATGCCACCACCAACTTGATTTTCCGAACCTCGCCGGGCGACATCTTCAGCCCGAAGAAGAAATACACCCACGCCGTTATAGGCTTACCAGGCTGCCCGCCGCTTGAGGCGCATATCGGCGTGAAAGTGTCGGGGCGCTCGGGTGTCCTCCACGAATGCGATCTCGCCGTGATCGATCAACACGAAGCGCGCGTCTGTCGCAAAGAAAAGGTGCATCCTCGTGCTAGCAAGGTCCTGAACGCAGCCGAATGTAAATTTTACGCGAGCACCCTGAAGTTGGGTTTGGCGCGAGGATATCTCGGACTCGCCGAAGAACTCGGTAAGCAAGATCGGTTGCTGGTGACCAACACGACCTCCGATTCCGCAGCAAGGATGATTGCCTACCATAAAGCCGGTTGGGAGTTCGACCTGTCGTCACCGACTTCGGCCCAGGCAGTAGATCTCGAAGCGAAATTCAAAGAGGCCTTTCGCAACTATGTTGCGAAGCGCAAATCGTGAGCGCTGGTTCGATCCTAGTCAGCGGGAGCATTCCGCTGACGGAATCTAGCATTCGTTCGTCTCCGCATCGCAGAGGTGTCCGTTATGCGCTCGAGTACTAAATTGCTCTCGCCGCCCGGCGTCTTTAGAGAATGCGCTTGGCGAACGGAATGGGACTCATGACGGAGAACTTCAATTACATCTCTTTTGGCAACTGGGAATATGTCGAGGGGAACGTCGATGTCGTCACCATCGGGCGAGGGCGCATGTTCGAATACACGCCGCCTGACACCGAGAAGCGGCTTGAAAGCCTCGATTCCACTGCGATCGCCTTTCTCGAAAAGTTGCCGACTTTTCTGTGCAGTGAGATCAAGTCGGCCGGAGACGCCGTCTCCATGCTCATCAAGTACGGTCGGATCTCCGACACCACGCCAGGGCGAAGAGAGGTCTCCACCACTTTCGAGACATTGGTCGATTTCGGCGAGGTGGGTTTCGACGACATTGAGATGGCCGGGTCGGTGTTCGGCGCGGACCGGTTCCAGCTCTACCGCACGCATTGGGCAGTCCGTGAAGGCGATGCCCAAGAGGTGCTGGCCAGATTGGCCGATCTCAAACCCAATCTTGCCCATCTTATCGGGGAGCAAGGGGCGCTCGCCGCGGATGGAGCAGGGATCCAGCCACCGCCACGCGACAAGAAAATCCTCGGCGTCGCCGACAGCGTAGAGTCCTTCCTTCAATTGCTCTACGGCTCGCCGGCGAAGGAGGCGACCGAGACTTTCTTCCGAGGCCACGGCGACGCCCATTATGAATTGACGCCGTCCCTGCTGCGCAAATGGGACAATGGCGACTGGCAGTTCATGCCGAGCGAGGATCGACTTTGCAAGGAACTGCTGATCGCCCATCATGACGAATTCCAAGGTGATCAATATTGCTTCGACCGTCTCGTGCGGATGCAGCACTATGGACTGCCGACCCGGTTGCTCGATATCTCGGGCAATCCGCTGGTGGCACTGTTCTTCGCCTGCTCCTGCAGGCCGGATCAACTCGGGATCGACGGCGAGGTCATCGTCTTTCAGATCTCGGCGGACGGCGTGAAGTACTACGACTCCGACACCGTCAGTTGTCTTTCCAACCTCTCCAACCTGACCTACACGCAGAAGAACGAAATCGATCTAAGTCTCGACCAGGACGCGTTCAATAAAACGGACGTCGCCGGGAAGCTGCTTCACCACATCAAGTCGGAGAAGGGCTTTTTCGAAGGGCGGATCGTCCCTGACGATCTTGGATCGATCATCTGCGTGAAGGCGAAGCGCACCAACACGCGCATCAAATCGCAGTCTGGCGCCTTCCTGCTGTTCGGGCACGAGGCGGCGCTGCCCGATGCAGGCCAAGATGGGATCGAGATCAGCAGGGTCACGATCCGTAACAAGGCGCACATCCTCGCTCAGCTCAACCGGATCAACATCAACGCCACAACCGTCTATCCGAGCATCGACCAGACCGCAGTTCATCTGCGGGATCAGCACCAGTCGCCGCAGCCTGTTAGAACGCCCTCGAGCGCTGCGCCAGACGGCTCTGCCGAGGTTTGATGGGACGGCTTCGGCTACATCCAAGACCTCCTCGATGAACTCGAGCTTAAGTGTCGTGTAGGCGCGCTCAACTATCGACAGCCTTTCCGCGATGGCGCCGAAATTGCAAGGACCGCTTCCGGCCGCTTGCAAGGCGCCGCATGTCGGCCGTGGCGAGCAACTTTGCCGCCTCTTGAAAGCCGCCATCCTAAGCGACCACGCTGGAGGTAGTGTTTGGTCAGACGCGGCCCCTGCTCTTCCGACCGACACACGACCGCATCGAGTCTAGTTCTTCAGAGCGTCAGTGGCGAAGTTTGCACCAATAGCCACGACGAACGCGATGACGCCAGCAACGAAGATCGTCCCAGCTATCGCCTTCCGCGCTCCGAAACTTTTGGCGCCATGCCCGAAGTTAAAGACCATGGCTGGGAACAGGAAAAAGTAGGTTGGGATAGTGAGTAGCAGTAGACCGATCCCGGTATAGAGGGTCCGCGTCGACACCAAACCCACAGCCCTCTCGCCAGCCCACAACCCGCCCAATATCACCGCTGCTAAGACGATGCAGAAGAAGAGCCCGATCGTCGAAGCGGACGGTGGACTGTACTCGTGGACGCTAAGCTTGCTGTACGGGGCCTTGGCGGCCAGGAGATCATTATTAATCGTGTCTGCCAAACCAATCGCTTGGTCACGCTCTCCACGGATTCGGTAACTTCCTGCGCATTGTGGTAGTTATATCGAACTTGGGCTTACATTGCAGAATATTTGCCGTCTTGGAGGCTGTCACGCGCTATCGAAGATATTCAAGAACTATTCACAACGCGTCGGCTATGTCAGATAAGGCGCTAAGTCCGACCAGGAAGACGTTCGGCACGCAAGGACCGCGATCCCGTCGTTCGGAACGTTGCGGGTGAAGGTCGGCTAGCGGGAGGGACCATGATCACGATCGGCATTAGGGCCGCCCCAAGGATTGTCACGTTTGCCGTCTATGACAGTGACACGGAGACGGTGCTCAACGTCGAGGAAATTAAGATTCCCGCCGCCTTCTCGAGGCCGGACGGTCTGAAGTACGCCCGAAGCAACCTCCTCGACGTCCCGCGGAAGTACCGCGTCGAGCGTGCCGGGGTCCGGATCACGGAGCCGAATGCTGACCCCAACGTCGACCGCGTCCAATTGGAAGGCGTCATCCAGGAGGCGTTCGCGAGCAGCGATCTAGCCGGCTATTACGTCGGCCAGATCGCCTCGATCTCGGCCCGAATCGGGATCGCTAAGACTGAGTTCAAGCCGTACGTCGAAGGCGACGAGAACTACCCAGTCGAGAACTGGGACAGCATGTCCAAGGAGAAGCGCGAGGCTGTCCTAACCGCTTTGGGAGCGGTAGATGCTAAGGCCGTACAACCGTGCGCAGGTTACGTTCGACCTCCTGCGGGAAATCGGCCAAGACGGCCGAAATTCCCGCACGTACGTGGCGCGCGACCATCAACTCGACGCCGAGATCGTGATCAAGGAGGTCCAGAAGACGAGCCTCGCCTCCGCTCCCAGCTTCTTCGAGGAATCAAAGGCCCTCTATGCCAGCGCGCATCCGAACGTCGTCCAGATTCACTACGCCTGCGAGGATGCGAACGCGATCTATCTCGGGATGCCGTACTACCGCCGTGGCTCTGTCAACGGGCTCATGGCCGCACAGAGGTTGACGGTCCGGGAGATCGTCACGCTGGGCTGCAACGTCCTCAGCGGGCTTCACAACATCCACTCGAAAGGGCTCATTCATTTCGACGTGAAGCCGGACAACGTACTTCTTTCGGAGCGCGGCGAGGGCCTCCTGTCTGATTTCGGCTTGGCGAAACAGATGAACTTCGCCGGTGTTGCCCTCCAGGATCGGCTCTACAACAAAATGATCTCGCCCGAGGCGACGCGCGGCGGCGACCGCTTCGACCACGTTCGACATCTACCAGTTCGGCCTGACACTTTACCGAATGTGCAACGGCGACGAGGCATTCAACACGCAGTATGCGGCCTACGGCACCGGCGCGGCCTTCGAGCGATACACTTTCCGCAACGACGTCAGGAACGGCCGCTTCCCGGATCGGAGGGCCTTCCCCCCGCACGTCCCGTCGCGCCTTCGCACCGTAATCAGGAAGTGCATCGAAACGGACCCGGCGGATCGATACCAATCAGCCGTGGACATCTCGAACCACTTGGCGGACATCTCTGGCAAGATGTTGGACTGGCGCCTTGTGGAATTACCTGATAGGAGGGTATGGCCGAAGAACGAAAACGGAACATTATGAGTTCACAGTGCCGAGAACGGGGCGGACCGAGTGCTATAAGACTGTCAATGCGAGTCAGAGACGGAGGCACACCGCAGGGTGCAGAGCGGCCATGACAGACCGCGACATCAAGACCTTTCTGGGCGAGTATTGATGAAGTGGTTTAGGAACGATCCCTACAAGTACGTAAAGCGGTCGGATATCGGCCCCAAGCGGAAGGACCGACAGACGGACCAACGTACTACGGAGGAAGTCCACCGCGAAAAAGACTATCTGATTGCGCCGATCGACGATGCCGGCTACATCGATTTCAGCGTACCAGCACGGCGGCGCCTAGAACTTGGCGGTTGATTGAGGTCCGTGACGTGCCGGAAGCGGTCAAGCGAGCGACGTCCGCTCATCGGCCCGATCGCTCGAAAGCAGTCGTTCCACTTTCGTGAAGATCCTATGGGGATGGAAGGCGACCAGCGCTCTGCCAGAGTGAAGTCGCCAAACATCACCTGGAGGTCAGCATGCAAGCCAACACCACCAAAGCCCCGGCCGCTATCCGCGTCGATCTTGCCGCAATATTTGTCTCGTTAGAACTGTCTCGTTCAAAATGGCTCGTGACTTCGCTTTCGCCAGGTGGGGGCGAGAGAATGTCCAGACACCTCGTGCCGGGGGGCGACATTCCGGGTTTGCTCGATCACTTCGCAGAGCTGCAACGAAAGGCGGAAGTGCGGACAGGGCAGCGTTTCCGGGTCATATCAATCCAGGAAGCTGGTCTGGATGGATTCTGGATCCATCGGGTCCTCGAACGCGAAGGCATCGAGAGTTATGTCGTGGACCCGGCATCCATTGCCACATCGCGTCGCCGCCGGCGGGCCAAGACCGACAGGATTGATGGGGAAGCACTGGTTCGAGCGTTGTTGGCCTACAACCGCGGCGAGCCTCGGGTTTGCGCGATGTTGCGAGTGCCAACGCCGGAGGAGGAAGACCGTCGCCGGTTGGTGCGGGAGCGGAAGGCGCTGACGAACGAGCGGATCAGGCATGTCAACAGGATAAAGGGCCTTTTGTTCAGCCAAGGTGTGTCCGGATACGAACCGTTGAAAGGCGATCGACGCAAATGCCTCGACGCGCTCATTACCGGAGATGGGCGTCCACTGCCGCCAGCGCTCATGGCGCAGATCAGCCGCGAGCTTGATCGCATCGAGTTGCTGATCCAGCAGATCAAGGATGTTGAAGAGGCACGCGACGCCTTGCTCGTCGCGGCAGATGAGCCAACACCGGCCCTGCTGCTCAGCCTCAAGGGAATAGGTCCGGAGTTCGCGGCCGTCCTGTGGTCTGAGGGATTGTCGCGCAAGTTTGACAATCGACGACAGGTTGCCGCCTACGCTGGTTTGGTGCCAACGCCCTGGCAAAGTGGGCAGATTAATTGCGAGCAGGGAGTCTCGAAGTCCGGCAATCCTAGGCTCCGGTCGACGCTTGTCCAGGTTGCGTGGCTCTGGGTGCGCCATCAACCCAATTCCGCACTCAGCCAGTGGTTCAGGGCGCGAGTCATCCAGAATGGTGGCCGGTACAAGAAGACGGCGATCATCGCCCTCGCTCGGAAACTGCTTGTTGCGCTGTGGAAATACGTGAACGCCGGAGTCGTTATAGAAGGAGCTCTCCTGACGAAACCATCAGCGTAGACGCCAATCGATCATAACAATCTCCAGGCCGATCGGGCCTGGCAGATCCTCGGTAGACGAACCGACGAAACTCATGGCCTCAACAGCCGCCGCTGAAGAATGGTTTCGTCTCTTGGGTCCGAATCCGCCGCAAGCGGGATCATGGAACAGGTGCATGCGCCCTGACCGAATATAAGGTGGACTGGGTTCGTTCGCGAACCGCGTCACGCAAACGGACCCATCGAATGGATCTGCGGATTGCCCGGAGGTACATGACAATGTCGACGTGACGCCGTTTGTGGTTGACCATCCCCATATAAGAGTTTCGGGCGCCGGCAGGCGTACGAAAGTCCCCGAGGAAGGAACCCGCGGGCCACAGGCGATGGTTATGGGGATTTCGATTTGCGGCTGGTGTCGGCGATGGCGCGACCGCCGCTGGGAAGCGGCGGGTTTGATGCGGACGGACCGTTTCGCGTTTCAGCCACGCGGTATTGTCGGCTCGTCGCGCGGCCGGACGCGACCCGTTCGGCGTCGATGATCACCATGGACACGCGTGGGGGCATCGTCAACTTAACGAAGCGTGGATACCGATGTGCGATGACGGGCTATGACAGAGCGTGACCCACTCTACCGCCGCCATCGCTTCCCCGCCGAGATCATCGCCCATGCTATCTGGCTCTATTTCCGTTTTCCTCTCAGTTTGCGAATGGTCGAGGACTTGCTGGCGGCACGAGGGATTATTGTCTCGCATCAGACAGTCCGGCTTTGGGCAGAGAAATTCGGGCGGACCTTTGCCAGCGAGATCCGCCGCCGCTCAGCGGGTCGGCTGGGTGACAAGTGGCATCTCGACGAGGCCGTCGTTTCGATCCGCGGCAAGAAGCACTGGCTCTGGCGCGCCGTCGATCAGGACGGTTTCGTCCCGGAGGTTCTGGTGCAAAGTCGTCGCAATGCCAAGGCGGCCAAGCGTCTGATGCGCAAGCTGTTGAAGGGCCAAGGCCGCGCGCCGCGCGTGATGATCACCGACAAGCTTCGGTCTTACGACGCTGCAAAGCGAGAGATCATGCCGGGCGTCGATCACCGTTCGCATCAAGGCTTGAACAATCGGGCGGAGAATTCCCATCAGCCAGTCCGGCGACGGGAACGGATCATGAAACGCTTCAAGTCACAACGCCATTTGCAGCGCTTCGTCTCAATTCATGATCCGATTGCCAACCTGTTCCACATCCCCCGCCACGAAATCTCCTCCAGCCATCATCGCGAACTGCGTTCAGAGGCAATGAACCTCTGGGCAAAAATCGCGCGGGCTTGAACCGCCGTGGGGCAAGCGGGCTACGACCGCCTCGCGCTCTTTAAGTTTACGATGCCCCCGCAACTGCTCAGCAGAAGGAAGTGAACGTGAGTGCATCCATTTCGTAAATGTGTGTCTATCCAAGCAATCGATTTCTCTAAT
>NZ_JAMYMF010000038.1:0-73106 GCF_040318415.1 Mesorhizobium sp. M1163
CCGGGACCAAAAACCATGGCAAACAGCTTGACAGCCAAGACAGTCGCTCTGTCCTGCCGGACATCTCCCCCACGAGGGGGGAGATTGGCAGCTTGGGCGCTGCGCACCATCGATTGGAAGTGGCAAACGCCGGGATGTTAGCCGATCTCCCCCCATGTGGGGGAGATGTCCGGCAGGACAGAGGGGGGCGCTGTCCCGCCAGCATCTCGCGGCTTAGTAAGCCCTCAAGCCGCCTCAGCCAAACACTTCGCACAGGTGCCGCGGAACTCGATCACCGCCTTCTTGGCGGCGAAGCCGGTCGAGCGCACCCATTCGTCGAGCCGGTGGCCGACATCATGGTCGGAGAACTCGGTCACCTGGCCGCAGCTGTCGCAGATGGCAAACGCCGTCATCGAATGGCTGTGGTCGTGCGGCTCGGCACAGGCGACGAAGGAATTGAGGCTTTCGAGCCTGTGCACGAAGCCGGACTTCACCAGCGTGTCGAGCGCCCGGTAGACCTGCAGCGGCGCGCGAAAACCGCGCTCGCGCAGTTGGTCGAGCAACGTATAGGCGCTGAGCGGCCCGCTGGCGGCCTCGAGTTTCTCGAGAACGCAAAGCTGGTTCTTCGTCAGTACATCCCTTGCCGCCATGATCCTGTTCCAAGCCGCTCTGTGCCGATCACTGCCAGTTCGCATGCAATCCGGCCTCGTCCACTGAGATAGCGACGAACGGCCATTTTTGCTACTGTTTCTATTCGCTGCCGGTGGTCGGCTGGCCGGCGGCGTCATATTCAAAATACTGACAAAATCCTCGGCCAGGCTGGCCGTGCTTGGAAATTCGATCGGGCTTGGGGAAGCAATCATGATCAAAGTGACACGGCGGACGCTGCTTGCCGGCACGTCCGCGCTGGCCGCTGCCGGCCTGATGCCGTTTCGGGCATTCGCAGCGGCGCGCACCTACCATGCGCTGCTCGTTGCCTGCACCGATTATCCGAACCTGCCGAAGAAAAACTGGCTGATCGGACCGAAGAACGATGCCGGCCTGGTGCGCGATTACCTTCTGAAGAACACGCCCGCGCCGGTGAAATTCCTGGCCGAAAACGTCGCGCTGCTCGCCAAGGATGTCGAAGGCGCCAATGGACCGCCGACACATGCGGCGATCAAGGCAGCACTCGCCGACCTTGCCGCCAAGGTCCAGCGTGATGATTTCGTCTATCTGCATTTGTCCGGTCACGGCGCGCAACAGCCCGCGGCGACCAAGGGCGACGAGACCGACGGCCTCGACGAGATTTTCTTGCCGTCCGACATCGACAAATGGGTCAACCGCGAACAGGGCGTGCCCAATGCGCTGGTCGACAACGAGATCGGCACCGCACTCGACGCCATCCGCGACAAGGGCGCCTTTATCTGGGCCGTGTTCGACTGCTGCCATTCCGGCACGGCGACGCGCGCCACCGAGGTCGACGACGAGCTGGAACGCAAGGTCGAGTTCGCCGATCTGGTCGGCGGCGACGATGCTGCCAGGGCGGCTGCGGTGAAAGCCTATGACGGGATTGCGTCGGCCGCGCCGCGCGGCTTTGACGAGGACGGGCAGCGCAAGCCGGCCTTCAAGCTCGCGCCGACCGGCGCCGAGCCGACCACCAAGGGTAAATTGGTCGCCTTCTACGCGGCGCAGACGGTGGAGACGACGCCTGAGATGCCGCTGCCCAGGGGCACGGCCGATGCGCCGCGTTTCGGGCTGTTCACCTTCACCATGCTGTCGAAACTGGGCGAGAACCCCAACATCACCTACCGCCAGCTCGGCCAGGCCGTGCTGCAGCAATATTCGGCGGACGGCCGCACCCGGCCAACGCCGCTGTTCGAGGGAGAACTCGACGCACGCGTCTTCGGCACCGACAAGACCGATGCGGTCATGCAATGGCCGATCGTCGTCAAGGACGACAAAGCCACGATCGGCGCCGGACTGCTGCATCGCCTCACCCCCGGCAGCAAGCTGGCAATCTTGCCGTCGGCGCTGTCGCCGCTGTCCGAGGCGCTTGGTTATCTCCAGGTGCGATCGGCAAAGAACCTGGAGAGCCGGGTCCAGCCGGTCGAGTTCGGCGGCAAGCCGGCGCTCAAGCTGGCTGACATCCCCGCCAATGCCTATGCCCGGCTCGCCGAGCTCGCCGTCGACTACAAGCTCGTGGTCGCGCGGCCGGCAGCGGCCAAAGGCCTCGAGAAAGAGGCTGCGCTGGCGAACTCGGTTCTCGACGATCTGGCGGCCAGGGAGAACTCAGGGTTCCACATCGCGCTGGTCGAGCCGGGCAAGAGCGCAGATCTGCGTCTCGCCGTGCTGCGCGAGAATGCCATTGCCGGCGCCGCAGAAGACGCCACCGACGCGCCGGCGCTGTGGTTCCTGCCAGCTTCGGGCGACATGACGCTCAAGGATGGCAGCAAGCCGCCGCTGATCGTCATTCATCCGGACGGCCGCGAAAAGCTGATCGACGCCGCGGCCAGGAACCTGACAAAAATCTTCCGCGCCATCGGCCTGTCGAGGCTGGCCGCCGCTTCGGATTATCGGCCGGAAGAGGTCGACGTCGAGTTCCGGATCAAGCGTCTGGACAGTGACGCGCTGCAGCCTATCGAGCCGTCGACGGTGCCGCGTGTTTCGCCCGACGATCAGGTGCATGTGCTGGTCAGGAACGGCTCGACCAACCTGGTTGACATCAACGTGCTCTATGTCGGCTCCGACTATTCCATCCAGCATTTTCTTGCCGAGCGCCTGACCGAGGGCGCCGTGCTCGAGGAAGGCCTGTTCAAATTCACCGACACCAGCTTCGGCATGGAGCAGATGATCGCCGTCTTGACCGAGGCGCCGCCGCAGAGCGAGAAGCAGGACCTGAGCTTCCTGGCGCAAGCGGGGGTTGTCTCGGTAACGCGCGGACTGGGACAGCCAAGTTTCTCCGATATGCTGGCCGATATCGGCATGGCGCCGGCGACGCGGTCGGCCATGCGGCTCACCGACGACAAGGCATCGAAGGGCGCCGTGATGATCTTCCCGATGGAGACGGTGCCGCGCGCCTGAGGCGGGATCAAGCGCCCGGCCAGGCCTCTTGCCTGATCGGCTGATAATGAACATTCTTCGACCGCCGCTGTCGGCGGCCGAACGGAACGGATGAGGGCGTTCGTGAACAGGATGGTATTTTCGTGGCGCGCAACAACCGCCGGCCTTGTCGCCGGGCTGTTGCTGGCCGCCAATGCCTCGGCGGACGAGATCTGCGGCCTTTGCGCCAAGGAGGTCGTCATCAACTCCGAACTGGCGAGTTGCTTTCTCGATCAGTACGACCAGATCGCCAAAACCGGCAACACCGCCGTCGTCGTCGATCTCAGCAGCTGCACCTCACGCGGCGTGGTCGAGCCGTTGCCGTCGCCTGGCAAGCCGCAGGTGGAGCCTGACGTGCAGTTCATCGTTTCGCGGGCGCAGCTGGATTGCCTGAAGAAGAAGCTGGAGACGCCGGGCATCGTGCTCGATCCGTCAGCTATCATCGAACTGGACAGCTGCGGATGACGAAAGCAGGGAGCGACGCAACGCAGCAGGCAGGGGCGGCGCCGGTACCGCAAAAGAAGCCGGCGTCACTGCCGGAAACCGTCGAAGGCCTGCCTTGGGTGAGCAATCACGAGGTCAAGAAGGAGGCGAACCCGTTCACCGATCGCGACTGGCGCATGCTTGTCTATGCCTGGTCCGGATTGCTGGTACGGCTGGCGATCATCTTCACCTTGATCTTTTCGGTCTACCAGTTCCTGGCAAACCAGGAGCAGAAGCGTGTCGAACAGACGATGTCGCTGGTCGAGCTCTGGGAAAGCAAGGATTACCAGCAGGCGCAACGGGCCCTCAAGCAACGCCTGGCGACGCTCAATGCCAAATACGGCAATCTGCTCAGCGCCAATCCCACGCCGACCGAGGAACAGGTCTATCGGCAACGCATCGGCATCGAGGCGATGAGCGCAACCGGCGGCGACATGCCGCTTGCCGAGTTCAGCGACAATTTCGACCGCATCGTCTATTTCCTCAACCGTCTTTCCTTCTGCGTCGAAGGCAGGCTTTGCTCGCGTCAGGTCGCCGACTCGTATTTCCGCGACTATGCCGCCTCGTTCTGGAGCTATTTTGCCGGCTATATCGACAAGGAGCGCAAGGCCGGTTCGCCGACCTTCGCCCTGCCAATCGAGAACTATGTCCGCCAGGCGCCACCCCCGGCCCAATCCAGATAATCCCCGAAAATGCGAAAGCCGGCGACGGAAATGCTCCGCCGCCGGCTTTGATTGGAGCATTTTGCAGCCAAGTGTGATCATATTTGGCGTCGCAGAAATGCCGCTAAAATAGATAACCCGCCCCGATGATCGCGGCGCGAACTCTGCAGGTCTATTTGTACAGGCTGTTGATCCACTGGACGTTGATGGCGTTCAGGCGCACGGCGGTATTGGCATCCGGGCTCTCGGCCACGTTCACGCCGGTGATGACGCGCTGCTTGGAGCCATTGTCATAGGCATAGACCGAGCTGCCGCTCGATCCTGGATAGGTGTCGCAGTCGTACTGGAAATACTCGGTGGCGATGTTTTCGGCGTGCACTTCGCAGGTCGCTTTCCACATCGTGCCCATCGGCTTGTCGCCGGGATAGCCGATGATGTTGGCGGTGAAATCGCCGAGATCCACGTAATTGGCATAGCCCAGCCAGCCGAGATTGGTGCCGACATCCTGCTTCAGGGTGACGATGCCGAGATCCCACGGCACGACCGAGCCGTAAAAGCCCTGATAATTGTCGATGAACCCCTGGACGATATAGGCGCTTTCATAGGTGAAGGCGCCGAACGGTGCGTCGTCGGCGGTCTTGCCATTGAGGGCCGGCACGAACAGGATGTCGTCGAGCCAGGCCTTGTCCTCGTGGCTGTAGAGGCAGTGCGCCGCGGTGAGCACCGTGCGCGGGCCGATCAGTGTCGCCGAGCAGCTGCCATAGCTGCCGCTCTTCGATTTGCCTTCGAGATAGCCGATCGCGGTGAACGGGTAGGTTTTGGTATTCTTGATCTGCTCGCGGTCGTCCGTCCCGAACACCTGGCGGCCGGCCTCTTCGCCTCCGCTTAGTCCGGAATTATCGGACTTCTGCCCGTCGGCGGGCGCGTTCATTTCCTTGATGACAAGGTCCTTCAGCGTCTCGTTCGGGTCGATCTTGATGTCCTTGCCATCGGCGGAGCGGCCGACGATGCCATAAGATTTGACTGCCGTTGCTTCGTCGGCGAGCGGCGCGGCGCGGTTGGCCTCGTCGTCGGTCAGTTTCGGCGGGGCGATCGGTTTCGCCCGGCCGGGCTTGTAATCGCCCGATGTCACGTCCCGCATGCTTTCGCCGTTGCCAGCATTGGCGGAGCCTGGATCGGCAGCCAAGGCAGGAACCGCCCACATTGCGGTGGAAAGCAACGCGGACGCAATAATGCTATGTGTCAGTTTTGTCATGGTGAGACTCTCCCAAAAGTCAGCAAGGACTGGATCAAGATAGAGAAATATTGTCGAGATCGTGGTGGTGACGAAAAATGAAATTGGTTGCCGGCGCCTTTACCGGGCCATTATTCAGTGCAGCCAGTTTAGGTCCCCGCCAAAAATGCCCGCAACGGTATACTGCCTAAATTAATCCAACATTGGCAATGACAAATTGCTTTCACATAGCCCGTGGGGGGCTATAGGATTTGGGCGGGCTTGGTTCGACAGCACGATTAGCAAAAGTGGTGCTCGGTTTTGTGACGGATCGCGCTCCGCCTTGGAGCATGATCTCACCGGCCGGTTCCATTTCAGTGGATCATGCGTCCGTGGCTGACCTGTCGGAATATTGTCTCAGGGGTTCGAGGTGAAGATCATCCATAGGTTCAGACCGATTGCCGCCGCCGCGCTGCTCGGCATCGCGGCGGCCTTGCCGGTCGTTGATTCCGTTCATGCCACGGACGCGGCCGCCCGGCCGGAGGCGGCGATCTCGCCGATGAAACGCGTGGCCGAGGCCAGGGCAAAGGCCAGGGCGGAGAACCCCGACGGCGCCGATCGCGTCTACGGCGGCAAGCAGGCCGAGACGGGCGCCTACCCGTTCCAGGTGGCATTGCTGACCACGGGCAAGCTGGACAAAAGCCCGGCCTCGCAGGCGAATGCGCAGTTCTGCGGCGGCAGCCTGATCGCGCCGCAATGGGTGCTGACCGCGGCGCACTGCCTCAATGACGACGGCGAGCCGATTTCGCCTGATGTGGTCACCGTGCTCACCGGCGCCACCGATCTCAGCGAGGGCAAGCGCTACAAGGCGGTGGAGATCATCGTCAACGAGGGCTACAGCGAGCAGACGCTGGACAACGATCTCGGCCTGATCCGGCTGGCCGAGCCGGCCGATGCCCCGACCATCAAAATTGCCAGTGAGCCGACCCCCGACGCCGGCAAGACGACAGTCACCGGCTGGGGCAAGATGCAGGACGGAACATTTCCCACCGCGCTGATGGTCGCCGACCTGGACCTCCAGCCGAACGCAACCTGCAACAGCGGCATCAAGGCGATTTATGCGCATGATTTGAAAGCAGCGCTCGGCGAGCTCGCCCGCCGCATGCGTTATTCGGAAAGGGGCATCGAGGCGGCCGCCAACGCGATTGCTGCCGACATGGCGGATCCGCTGACCGGCAACATGATCTGCGCCGGAACGGCCAGCGGCGAGCGCGACGCCTGCAATGGCGACAGCGGCGGACCGCTGTTCATGACCGGCGCCGATGGTCCGGTGCAGGTCGGCGTCGTCAGCTGGGGCGAAGGTCCGGCCGACGGCGGCACCGCCTGCGGCCACAAGAACGCCTACGGCATCTACACGCGGCTGGCCAATTACACCGGCTGGATCGAGGAGAAGATGAAAAGGGCAGCGCCCGTGCCCGCAGCACCCAAAGCCCTCGGCACGGCGCAGAAGCCGGCGACCCCCTGACCGGCGTCACCCGCTGAACGAACGAACGGCGCGAGCAATCCCGCCGCTTCTGCCCGGAAACTTTTGGTCGGAACTAGAACCAGCGATCGCGGCGCTGGTCTGTGGCGGCCAAGGCGAGGCCCAGTAGCGCCCCTACGGCCGCTCCGAGTATGAATGCGGACGATACTGTGCCGGGATTCTCCTGGACGACCCCGGAAACCGTCTGCGCCCTGTTGCGCAGGGCTTGCGCCGTCCGGGACGCGCGGTCAGCAGCGCTGTCATACCAGTCGCCGGCCTCTTCGATCGCCTCTTCCGCGCGTTCGGCCAAGGTCCGATTGATCTTGCTGATCTCACGCCTCAGCTGCGCGACCTGCTTCTCCAGGGCTTCCTGAGCTTCACGTTGAGTCATCTTGGGTGCTGCGGATTCGTTCGGGTCGTCGGCCATGGTAATCTCCTTTGCGGAAGGCTCGGCTCAACGGTCGGCCCACTGTGCAGGTTCCTCGGCAAAACGATTCTGTCCGGTGTTTGTTCGGTGAGAACCCGGGATTTGTTCGGCATGTGTGCGAATTCGGCATCAACATCGGATCGTTCCAGCGCTCCCCGCGTTGGTGAAAACGCCACAAGGGAGGAACCGCCATGGATGACGATCGACATGAAAAAATTCGGCAGCGAGCCTATGAAATCTGGGTGCGCGAAGGCCGCCCGCACGGCGAACATGAGCGTCATTGGCAGCAGGCGAAGCGAGAGCTTGACCTCGACGACGCGGATCGCGGTCCGGCTGGAGTGATCGCCAGTTCCGACGTTCTGACGGTCGAGGCACTGGCGATGCGCACCGGGATAACCGGTGATCAGGCGCAAGAGCTGATCGACAGGCTCGGCAACGACAGAGCCGCACTCGAAGAAGCCGCGCGGAACCTCAAGGCAGCCGAAAGTTAGCCGCTGGCCACCGTGTCGAAGACAGCTATCAGTTTGCGCTGCCGCGTCTTTCGATGAAAACGGACCGCGGACCGTCTTCGCCTACTTCCTTGGCGGCCCCTTGCGCTCGGCCGACGTCGCCCAGAGATTGATGTCCGACTCGCGGGCAAAGGTGTCGATCTCGGCGAGCTCGGCATCGCTGAAGTCGAGCGTCTCGAGCGCGCCGACGCAATCCACGACCTGTTCCGGCCGGCTGGCGCCGATCAGCGCCGACGTCACCCTGCCCCGGCGCAACACCCAGGCCAGCGCCATCTGCGCCAGCGTCTGGCCGCGGCGACGGGCGATGACGTTCAGCGCCTCGATATTGCCGATCGATTTGTCGTTGATGAATGCCGGGCGCAGCGACTTGCCCTGGCTGGCGCGGCTGCCATCGGGGATGCCGCCGAGATATTTGTCGGTCAGCATGCCTTGCGCCAGCGGCGAGAACACGATGGAACCGACGCCAAGCCCCTCGAGCGTATCGAGCAGGCCATCATCCTCGACCCAGCGGTTGAGCATCGAATAGCTCGGCTGATGGATCACGCAAGGCGTGCCGAGCTGCTTCAAAATGTCGGCGGCTTCGCGGGTGCGCTGTGAATTATAGGAGGAAATGCCGGCATAGAGCGCCTTGCCCGAGCGCACCGCGTGATCGAGCGCGCCCATCGTCTCTTCCAGAGGGGTGTCGGGGTCGAAGCGATGGGAATAGAAGATGTCGACATAATCGAGCCCCATCCGCTTCAGGCTCTGGTCGAGGCTGGCCAGCACATATTTGCGGCCGCCCCATTCGCCGTAAGGTCCTGCCCACATTTCGTAGCCGGCCTTGGTCGAGATGATCAGCTCGTCGCGATAACCGGCAAAGTCCGTCCGCAGGATCTCGCCAAAGGCCCGCTCCGCCGAGCCGGGCGGCGGGCCGTAATTGTTGGCGAGATCGAAATGCGTGATGCCGAGATCGAAGGCCTTGCGCGTGATTGCCTGCTTGGTTCTATGCGGCGTGTCATCGCCGAAATTGTGCCACAGCCCGAGCGAGATCGCCGGCAGCTTCAGGCCGGACCGCCCGCAGCGATTGTAGACCATCTTTTCGTAGCGGTTCTCGGCGGGAACATAGGGCATGGGAAATCCTCATATCGAAACGAGCCCGACGGCTGTCGCCGCGACGCACGGCAGCCGAGCCTTCCGCACCTTTAGCCTCTCCCCGCGCAAACGGGGAGAGGCTTTTACGGTGCTTGGGAGGTGCGCCGCCTACTTCGTTTTCTTCTTCGCCAGCAGCTCCTTCGCTGCCTTGACGCCGAGTGCCGCGGGCCGCTCGCAGCTGGTCTGCATGGCGACGAACTTTCCGGTCTCGCCAGAACGCAACAGGCCGGTCATGACATCGACGGCATGCAGCGCCAGTTCCATCGAGCAGCGGTGCGGCCGGCCTTCGGTAATCGCGATCGCCATGTCGGCAAGGCCGGCGGTGCGGTAGTTGGCCATCATGCCATGCGAATGCATCTCGTTGGGCACGCCGAACGGATGCCGCCATTTCGGCAGCTTCTTCACCGGCTTGGCGGCCTCGGTGTAGCGCACCTCGCCGCCGAAGAAATTCGGATCCGGCACGAACACCGTGCCTACCTCGCCATAGAGCTCCATCGGCGCGTGGCCATGGCTCCAGACATCCCAGCTGGTGTTGAGCGTCACCACGGCGCCGTTCTCGAATTCCAGCACGCCATGGATCGTCGTCGGCGTGGAGACCGGGATCTTTTCGCCGGCGCGCGGCTTCGAG
Organism: Mesorhizobium sp. M1163; assembly: GCF_040318415.1. Classification (NCBI taxonomy): domain Bacteria; kingdom Pseudomonadati; phylum Pseudomonadota; class Alphaproteobacteria; order Hyphomicrobiales; family Phyllobacteriaceae; genus Mesorhizobium; species Mesorhizobium sp. M1163. The sequence goes on from NZ_JAMYMF010000038.1 coordinate 9,636, forward strand.
CTGATGATGCGTTCCGTCATCGGGATCGAAGCAAAAGCCGCGACCTGCTTCACCGGCCCGATCAGCTGGATCAGGTTGGTGATGTAATACGGTCCGATATCGAGCACCGGCCCGGCGCCCGGCTGGAAGAAGAAGTCCGGATTGGGGTGCCAATGTTCCATCCCATGGCTCATCACATGACAGGTGCCGCTGGTGATCCTGCCGAGCCTGCCGGTGTCGATCAGGTCGCGGACAAGCTGGTGCGCGCCGCCGAGGAAGGTGTCGGGCGCCGAACCGATGCGCAGCCCCTTGCTTTCGGCCCGTTTCTTCAGGTCGAGCCCTTCCTTGACCGAGAGCACGAAGGGCTTCTCCGAATAAACATGCTTGCCGGCGTCGAGAATCTGCTTCGACACCTCGTAATGCACCGCCGGAATGGTCAGGTTGACGATGATGTCGATATCGTCGGCCTTGAGTAGCCCCTCGACGGTATCGGCGCGCAGCTTGAACTCTTTTGCCCGCGCTTTCGCCGCTTCCATGTTGATGTCGGCGCAGGCGCGCATCTCGATGCCACGGAACAGCGGCGCCAGCGAGAAATACGCCTTCGAGATGTTGCCGCAGCCGATGACGCCGATGCCAAGTTTTGTTGCCATGCTGGTGTGCTCCTAATAGGTCTTGGCGGCTGCGATCGAGCGGCGGGCGAAGCGCGCGATATCGTTGGGATTGTCCTGTTCCATGACGTAGTATTTTGCGGCGCTTTTGGCGCGCAGCGCCTTGATCAGGCCGGGCCAGTCGATGGTGCCGTGGCCGACATCCGACCAGCCGTCCTCGTCGAGTCCCTCGCCCGCCTTGGCCATGTCCTTGACGTGGACGGCGACGATGCGCTTGCCGTGCTTCTCGATCCAGGGCAGCGGATCGACGCCGCCGCGCACCACCCAGGCGACGTCCATCTCCCAGCCGATGTCAGGCGCCGAGGACAGAATATGGTCCTGCGGCACCGAGCCGTCGGCAAGCGCCTTGAACTCGAAATCATGGTTGTGCCAGGCAAAGCCATAGCCGGCTTTCCTAGCCGTCTCGCCGACCTTGGCCAGGCGTTCGCCGAAGCCGCGCCAGCCGGCTGTGTCGGCCGGCCTGAACTCGGCGTTCAGGAACGGGCAGATGAGCAGCGTGATGCCGAGCGCGTCGGCCGTCCTGCGCACGCCATCGAAATCCTTCTCGAGCGCGTCGATCGAGAAATGCCCGGTCGGCATGGCAAGCCCGTTCTTGTCGAGTTCCGCACGGAATGCCTTGGGATCGTCATAGACACCACCGAACCCTTCGACTTGGCTGTAACCAAGCTCGCCCAGCATCTTGAGCACGCCCTCCCAGGGCTGGAAATTGCGGGCACTGTAAAGTTGGAATGACCAGTTCATCGTCTCTGTCCGTTTTCTTGTGGATGGTTAGTCTTGGGGGGATGAGTCTTGGGGGGAATGGAAGAGTCTTGGGTGGCTAGATCTGCTCTAGAGGCGGTTACCTGTGGCGGCGTCGAACAGCGAGGCGCGCATCGGATCAAAACCGATGCCGACCGCCTCGGCGTTGTTTGGCGTGCGCTCGGCTGTCACCCGTACCGTGAAATTCTGGCCGCCGAGCTTCAGCCAGACCAGCGTGTCGGAACCCATGGGCTCGACGACCTCGACACTTGCCGTGGCTGCGAATGGCCATCCCGTGCCGCTGTTGAACGCGACGTGCTCGGGGCGAATGCCGAACACGGCCGGCCCCGGCACCGGGTCCTTCTCGAAAGCATAGGTGGCAAGCGGAATCCGTACATCCTCGGCGACGAAGTGCCAGTCGCCGTCCGCCTGCTCCAGCCTGCCGTCAAGGAAGTTCATCGCCGGCGAGCCGAGGAAGCCGGCGACAAACCGGTTGACCGGCCGGTTATAGATGGTCTGCGGTGCATCGAGCTGCTGGATGACGCCGCCCTTCATCACCGCGATGCGGTCGGCCAGCGTCATCGCCTCGATCTGGTCGTGGGTGACGTAGATCATGGTGTTCTCGAGCTTGCGATGCAGCAGCTTTATCTCGACGCGCAATTCCGCGCGCAGCTTGGCGTCGAGGTTGGAGAGCGGCTCGTCGAACAGAAAGACATCGACGTCACGCACAAGTGCGCGCCCGATCGCCACGCGCTGGCGCTGGCCACCGGACAGAGCCGCCGGCTTGCGATGCAAAAGCGGCTCGATCTGCAGGATCTCGGCGGCCCGGGCGATGCGCTTGGCGATCTCGTCCTTGGCGAGGCCGGCAACGCGCAGCCCAAACGACAGGTTCTTCTCCACCGTCATCTGCGGATAGAGTGCGTAGGATTGGAACACCATGCCGATGCCGCGATCCTTGGGCTCTTCCCAGGTGACGTTCTTGCCCTTGATGAAGATGCGGCCTTCGGAAACGTCCAGCAGCCCGGCAATGCAGTTGAGCAGGGTCGACTTGCCGCAGCCGGACGGGCCGAGCAGCACGATGAACTCGCCTTCTGCGACATCGAGGTTGAGCGTCTGCAGCACCGATATCGCGCCGAAATTCAGCGACAGGTTCTGGATCGAGACGCTGGTGCCGTTTGCCCCGCTGCTGCCGTTTACCTCAACACTGCCGTTTGCGTTCATCGCCATCATCCTTTCACCGCGCCGGCGGCGATGCCGCGCACAAACAATTTTCCGGACAGGAAATAGACGATCAGCGGCACCAGGCCGGTCAGGATGGTAGCTGCCATGTTGACGTTGTATTCCTTCACGCCTTGCACCGAGTTGACGATGTTGTTGAGCTGCACCGTCATCGGATAGGTGTCGGGGCGGGTGTAGACGACGCCGAACAGGAAGTCGTTCCAGATGCCGGTCACCTGCAGGATGATGGCGACGACGAAGATCGGCAGCGACATCGGCAGCATGATGCGGAAATAGATGCCCCAGAAGCCGGCGCCGTCGACACGCGCTGCCCGGAACAGCTCCTCCGGCATGGAGGTAAAGTAGTTGCGGAACAAAAGCGTGAGGATCGGCATGCCGAAGATGGAATGGACGATCACCAGGCCGCTGAGGCTGCCGTAGAGGCCGACCTCGCGCAGGATAATGACGATCGGATAGATCATCACCTGATACGGGATGAAGGCGCCAACGATCAGGATAATGAAGAAAGTGTCGGCCCCTTTGAAGCGCCAGTTGGCCAGCGCATAGCCGTTCACCGAGGCGAGCGCGATCGACAGGATCACCGACGGGATGGTGATGCGCACCGAATTCCAGAAGCCACGCGACAGCCCGTCGCAGTTGAGCCCGGTGCAGGCGCTCGACCAGGCCTTGACCCAGGGCTCGAAGGTGATCTCCATCGGCGGCGAGAAGATGTTGCCAAGGCGTATCTCAGGCATGCCTTTAAGCGATGTCACCACCATGACGTAGAGCGGCAAAAGATAGTAGAGCGCCACCACGATCAGCGTGCCGTAGAGGAAGACGTTGCGGCGCGAGAACATATGCCGCGGCTTCGGCCCGCTCGGCCCGTACGCTTCGAGCGTGCCGGGGCCGGCCGGCAAGGAAACGGTATGGTCAGACACGCTTCTTGCCTCCGAACTCGAGATAGGCCCACGGCACGATGACGATGATCACCGACAGCAGCATCATCGTCGAAGCGGCGAACCCTTGGCCGAGGTTCTGGGCGAAGAACATGTAATCATAGACATATTTGGCCGGGACTTCGGAGGCGATACCGGGCCCGCCGCTGGTCTGGGCGACGACAAGGTCGTAGACGCGAACAATGTTGGAGGCGATGATGACGAGCGTGGTGATGAAGACCGGCCGCATCATCGGTATGATGATGAACAGATAGGTCTTCCAGGTCGGTATCCCGTCGACCCGCGCTGCCTTCCAGATATCCTCGTCGATGCCGCGCAGGCCGGCCAGCATCAGGCACATGATGAGCCCGGTGCCTTGCCAGAGAGCGGCGATCAATATGCCGTAGATGACGATGCTGGAATCATAGAGCGGATTGAAGCTGAAGCTCGTCCAGCCGAGGCTGCGCACCACCGCCTGGACACCGAACTCGGGGTTGAGCAGCCACTGCCAGACGAGACCGGTGACGATGAAGGAAAGGGCGAAGGGATAGAGGAAAATGGTCCGGAACGTGTCCTCGAACCGGATCTTCTGGTCGAGCAGGGCAGCAAGCAGGAAACCGATCACCAGCGAGAACACCAGCGACAGCACGCCGTAGATCAGCAGGTTCTCGATCGAGACCAGCCAGCGCGGCACGGACCACAGCCGGTAGTACTGGTCGAGCCCGACGAAATTCAGCCGTGGCAGCAGCTTCGAACTGGTGAAGGAATAAATCACCGTCCACGCGCTGCCGCCGACAAAGATCACCAGCGCGGTGAGGATCATTGGGATCGAGGCGATCTTCGCATTGAGGTTGCGAAAGAGTTGGCTGGGGCGTTCGCTCTTGCTCATCTGCACAGCCGCGCTGGATCGGGTAAGGGCCGGAGGGTCAAAAGGCCTTGACCCGAGCTCCCGACCCTGCGTTTGCAGGGGCGGGAGTGAGGCGGTCGGTCGATCGCTCAATCGGCCGAACCGACAATGGCGGCGAAGCGCTTCTGCGCATCTTCCACGGTCATGTCCTGCTTGGCGAAGAACTCGGAGAAAAGATCCTCCTTCTGCTTCTGCGTATCCTGCGAAAGCAGCTGGTCCGTCCAAGGCATGACATTGCCCTTGGCGAGGATTTCGAGCCCCTTCTTCATGCAGTCGTTCGCCGCCTTGAGGTCGACGTCGCCGCGCACCGGCAGCGAACCTTTCTTGAGATTGAAGGCGACCTGCGTCTTGGGATCGAGCAGCGTGTGGGCCAGCACTTCCTGTGCCTTCGATTTTTCGGGATCCTTCAGCAGCGGGAAGTAGAAAGCGTCGCCGCCGGTGGCGATCATCTCGTTGAGACCGAGGCCCGGAAGGCAAGTATAGTCCTTGCCGGCGGTCTGGCCGGCAACCTGGAACTCGCCCTGCGCCCAGTCACCCATGATCTGGCCGCCCGCCTTGCCGGTGATGACCAGATTGGTGGCCTGGTTCCAGTCCTGCACATTGGTGTTCTTGGCCATCTTGCGGGCATCGTCCGCGGCCTTGAAGACCTTGGCGACCTCGGGCCCAGCGGCGAATTCCGCGTCCTTGTCCTTGTAGACCTTGAGGAAGGCGTCGGTGCCGCCGACCGCCGCAAGCAGCACGTCGAAAGCGCCGGAGGCCTGCCAGGGCTGGCCGCCGACCGCTAGCGGCTGGATGCCTGCCTTTTCAAGCGCGGGCGCCGCAGCGACATATTCATTCCAGTTCTTCGGCACCGGCACGCCGGCTTTTTCGAAGGCCGCATTCGACAGCCACAGCCACTGCCAGGAGTGGATGTTGACGGGCACGCAATAGATCTTGCCGTCGAGGGTACAGCCGTCGAGCAGGCTCTTCGGCTGCACGATTTCCGTCCACTTTTCCTTGGTGGCGAGATCGGTGAGGTCGCGCATCAGCCCGGCCTGCACCAATTCTTCCGCCTGCCGGCCGTGATTGAACTGGGTCGCGCCCATCGGGTCGCCGCCGGTGATGCGGCTGATCATGATCGGCCGCGCCGTGCCGCCGGAGCCGGCGATGGCGCCGTCAACCCAGTGATTGCCGGTTGCGTCGAAAGCCTTGGCGAGTTCGGCGACCGCTGCCGCCTCGCCGCCGGAGGTCCACCAATGGGTGACTTCCAGATCCGTCGCGGCCGCCGGGCCGGCAAATTGCAGCGCGACCGTCGCAGCCAGCGCAGCAGTCATGAGTTGGTATCGCATTTCGTTCCTCCCAGAATCTGAAACGTTACAGATTTTCGATACGGCAATTGCTTGAGGCGCGCAACCCCTCAGGCGAAGGTGGCATCAAGTTTTTTCGAAGCGCGAATAAAATCGCGCGGCTCGTCGGCCTGCCGCATCGCAACAAGAGGGGTTGCACTGCAAAATGGAATGCTGCGACGCCAAAAAATCGGAAAAGCCCGTTCCAATCACGGTTTTGCACCGACTGCAGGACCGCTCGTTCTGCATCTGTCACCAGTGATATGGCGACGGCAGTGACAATCTGTAACGTTTCAGTATATAGCGGTCTCATTCGGTGAAGACCCGCGGCGTACCCGCGGCCCGCCGATTGCCGGCCTGCCCGGCAACTGCTATGCGCCTGACGGGGCGGGACGAATGAACAGGCATCAAAAAGAGAAGGCCGACGAAGCGTCGGGGCAGGGCCGGCCGACACTGAAGACGCTCGCCTTCATGACCGGGCTGGGCGTCACCACCGTGTCGCGCGCGCTGAAGGACGCGCCCGAGATCGGCGCCGAGACCAGGCGTCGCGTCCAGCTTGTCGCCAAACAAATCGGCTATCGGCCCAACCGTGCCGGCGTCCGCCTGCGCACCGGCAAGACCAATGTCATCAGCCTGGTGCTCAACACCGAGCACGAGATCATGAGCTTTGTCTCGGATATCATCTACGGCGTTTCCGAAGTCATTGCCGACACGCCCTACCATTTGATCGTGACACCCTACTCGCGCTCGCAGGATCCGCTCGATCCGATCCGCTACCTCGTGGAAACCGGTTCAGCCGACGGCGTCATCATTTCGCGCACGCAGCCGAACGACCCGCGGGCCCGTTATATGCTGGAGCGCGGCATCCCCTTTGCCACGCATGGCCGCACCGATATGGGGCTGATCCATCCCTACCATGATTTCGACAATTACGCTTTCGCAGCCGAGGCAGTGCGCCATCTGGCCGGCCTCGGCCGCCGCCGGCTGGCACTGCTGGCGCCGCCGGTCGAGCTGACCTATCACGGCCACACGCTCGCAGGCTTTGCCGATGCGCTGAGCGAGGTCGGCGCCAGCGAGATTCCGTTCAACACCGTTTCGATCGATCATTCGATCGAGCAGATCAGAATGCGGACCGCGCAGCTGATGCGCCGCGAAAGCCGCCCGGACGGTTTCATCAGCAGCGCCGCCGCCGCGACGCTCGCCATCGTCGCCGGCATCGAAGACGCCGGCCTCAAGCTTGGCCGCGATGTCGATGTGGTGTCCAAACAATCGTCGGAGCTTCTGCACCTGTTTCGCAGCGAATTGCTGGTCGTCAACGAGAACTTCCGACTGGCCGGCGCCGAACTCGCCCGCTCGGTGCTGGGCTGGATCGGCGGCGCCGCACCCGGCACCCTCCAGAGCCTGAGCGAACCGGGCGAAGTCCAGGCCTATCGCCGTCCGGGGTGAGTGGGACATGTTCAAAGTGAACTGGCACCCGGCTCGTTGAAACTGGCATCGGCTCGATCTATTTGTCTTAGCCGAATTTCTGCGACGCCAGTGATTCCACTTGGTTGCAAAATGCGCGCTGCTGACTGGCAGCGTTGGGCCGGAAGCGGAATGGCAGCTTCAGAGCGGCCAAACGTAGAAGCGGACTTCGGCTGCGCCGACCTTGCTCGCCCACCGTTGGAAAAGTTCGTTGGTTTTGTTATTGAGCTTTATGGTCGAAGCACCGGCAGCAATGAATGCAACAAAGAAGGCGCACTGCCCGACCTGCGATGGTGAGCGCACCTGCGAAGTCCACGGCACAATCTACAAGGCTTGGGATTGGGAGGATCGGCAGTATGGCCATTCGGTCAACGGCGGCGTGGACCACTCCCTCCTTGAATGCCGAGGGTGCGAGACGGTGTTCTACGAAACCTCCAGCTGGAACAGCGAAGATATCGATCACTACTACAATGCGATGGGCCAAGAGCAGTACGAGCATCCGAGGGAGATACAGACCCATCCGAAGCCAGAGGCCAAGACGAAGCCGGTATGGTTCGACGCCATGCAGAAGGCTGACCCGCAGCTGCACAAAATCCTGAGCCAGATGTACGTGGCGCACGATAGCCAGGCGTACATCCTCACAGCGATCGGACTCAGAACGGCATTGGACCGAGCGACCGAAGTTCTCGGCATCGATCCGGCCAAGACGTTTGATGAGAAGCTGAACGAACTCCGCGACGGAGGGTGGATTGGGCAAACTGAGCGGGACATCCTCGGCGTCGTTACTGATGCGGGCAATGCCGCTGCGCATCGCGGATGGGAGCCTGACAGCCGGGAAGTCTGGGAACTGCTCTCATCGTTGGAGGTATTTCTCCATCGTGCCTTCATCGTCGGCCAGAAGGCATTGAGCATTCAGAGCAGGATTCCCGCGAAGCCAAAGCGGCTGGCCACGGCTGCCAAGAAGGCTACGCCTTGACCGCGAAGGGGCCGTCTCCGGACAGTCCGGCCTTGCTGGAGTTTCCTGGATCCAAATTGACAGCCTATGTTTCAATGATGTGTCTCGACTGAAAGGCGCCAACGCTCGTCCTTAGCCTATCCTAAGTGATTTATGCGTTTCCGTGTACATGGACCCAACCGTATATTGTGGCTGGTCTAACAGCGGATCCGGCATGGATGTCGTGAAAATGATTTGATGCTCGACATCCGTCGCCTCACTTAGCTGAAGAATAAGACGCTGGAAGTTGTGACTTCGCTCAGGCGTCATTCCTTTGTCTTCAATATTATCGAGCAGCAAGAACTTCGGGTATTTCATCCTGACGTCTGTGCATGAAGCGAAGAGCAGGGCTAGGTGAAAGGCGTTCTTGATGACCGTGCGAGAGCTGGCAGAGTAACCGCGCTTTTGGTTTACGACGATCTCGTTGTCAGCAAAATCAAACCTCACGCCTTCTTGGGAAACCGGCTCAATATCGCTCGGCAAGTCATGAGATAGGATTTCGGCGGTAATGCGGGATATAAGACCGTACATCGAAGACTGTCGCTTTTCCTTAGCGGAAATCCACATCGCGATGTTCCGCTTCAACTCGTTGAGTTCGTCATTCAATTGCTGCTTACGGGCAGACAGCTCGGTTACTTCAACAGCCAAGCGATGTTCTCTGTCCAAGTCAATTAGCTCACGGTCGAAATAGCCCACGGAGCGTGTCAGAGCTTCGATCTTGGCGTCTGCTTCGGTCAGATAATGCCTCGACTGATCAAGCAATTCTTCGGAAAGCAAGCTCCTGACACGCTGCAGTCCACCCAAGCGTTCTTCGAGCGCCGCCCGGTCTTTTGCGCGCACCTGCTGCAGCGCGCGTGACTCTTTCAGTTGCATCTCCAATTCGTTCCGAAGACGAGCGTAGCGAGAAAGGTCGTGTGCTTCATCAAGCTCCGATTTGCAAAGATGACAGTGGTGTCCGTCTGCCGGCCCAGTAATCGGAGTTAGGCAGCTTGGACAGAACGAGAAAACAAGCGGCCCCATCACGTTGCCAGTTGCTTGTGCCTGTCCGATCTGGACGAGATTCTTTTCAAGATCAGCTATGAGAAGGGCGGCGTCCTCCATAGACAGCAACAGACGGTCAACGTCACGCTGGACGGTGACAATGTCTCGGCTCACTTTGTCGAGGTCACGCCGCAAAACCTCAAGTACCTCTGAGGTGTCGGATTGGCTTTGACCCGCCGAGTACCTCGATGCCCGAAGTGCTTCAATTTCCTCTAGAGCTTGCCTGCGGGAGTTCTCAGTAGCAGTGACTTTGCTCAGGAGGTCAGAGAAATCCAGTCCTTCGTCAACCCTACGCAATACTCGCACTAGCCCGGAGAACTGGCTTGTTACCTCAGCATATTCACGGTCGAGCTGCCGTGCGCGTATTTGGCTAGGATAAATCCGGTCATCCAGCACGCCACAAAGCAGGTCCCCAACTGCTTGCCGCCTGTTTGGTGAGTCCCTTTCTTCCATTCGAAAAATAGCGCTTACAGGCGTCATCTGGTCCACATACATCAGCCGAAGCAATTGATGCATCGTGATGTTCGCGTCATCTGAGGGAACTTCGGGTATTCCCAGAGCTCGAAATAGTACCTGACTAAATCCCTCCCGGTCACCGAAGCGACCATACGAAAGCTTGCTCCAGCCTTCGACTGCACTAGCTCCTCCTTCCGCAAGTGGGCCGAAGTAGACCCACATTGGTACTTGGGTACCGGTTCGGGAAATGTCACGACGAAGAGTAACTACTGACCCGTTGAGAGCAACCTCGGCAAAAGTTTGATCGCAAATGCCAGCTTCATCCTTCCACTCGGTTAGGTCGCCCCCTAGAGCAAAGAAAATCAGGTCAGCAATAGTCGACTTACCCCGACTGTTGCCTTCGCTTCGAATCATGTTCACGCCGGGGTGGAACGTCTCATCGTAGGCGCTCTTGCCCGACTTGGTGACGATAAGGCGCAATAGACGTAGGGACGGGTCACGCCGGGTCATAACGAAACTCCATCAGGTCCGAACGATCCTTCAGACCGCGTTTGCCCAGTAACGGGACCGTGGCGACCTTACTTCCCAAGTACTCAGCTAACTCATTATCCTCTGCGGTCGCATGGATGAGTAGTCCCGTGGGAATTTCTATGTCCGTGCGTGACACGATTCCATCTCGCAAGGCCTCAACTGAAACGAGTTCTTGTCCCGCCAGCGAAGCCGTTACCAAGCTATGAAGGCCCTTTACCTGAGTCAAAAATGCTCTAGGCGACGGAAGAGTGTTGAAGCGCGACCGAGTGCCCGCAAGTTTTCGCCCCCTTGCTCCCGCGCCCTTGGGAAAATCGAGTTCGGCCAAAAGATAGGGAAACACAAAATAGAGGTCGACTATGCGCAATGTGTCAGTAGGCATAGATTTACTAGGCGTATGCTCAAGAAGCAGGAGCGCTCGGAACACCCCGTGATAGACGTCAAATGCGGGATGATAAACTAGCATCTAGTCCCACCTAATATGGCAGTTACCCGTAAGGAAAAACAACATGCCCCGGACATAATCGAGGGCAACGTCTTCGAACTGAGGACATTCGTCTAATTCGTTGGAAATAGGAATTGTGATCTGCTCTGAAACCGCTTTGTCGACGTGCGCGCTGTCTGTTCCAGTCTTGATCAAGGGCCGTATTTGGGTGTCGAAGCGCTCATGAACTTTCGACATGAGGGTTGCGACGATTAGCTGATAGGTGGGGGAGAAGATGTTTGCCTTTATGTCGGCGTAGACGTTTTCCTTAAGGGCCTTTGCAATGGTGAGTTGGTGATCTCTACCTGCGAGCTTTAGTTTTTCTTCGAGGCCGATGACCTCCTCATTTTCAACGCGCCGAGTGTAAACCTCCAACTGGCGAATATATGAGGTGAGGACCTTATCCTCTTCAGCCTCGCTCTCTAGCTTGGCAAAGAGCTTACGGAATGGGTTGGGGGGAGCGGATGGCAGTTGAGGGGTGACGTATATATGCCCATCGTTGGCATAGACGTTTACATCCCTGCCTCCCATGTGGCCCTGCACCGCGTTTCCACTTTGGGTGGTCATGAGCGCGGTGCCAAAGGGCTGTATCAGTGCAAGCGCGGTGCCTGAAGTGGGCTGCGGTTCTTCAGGGCCGGGTGGCGTCGCCTTCAATCCCGCGTCACGTTCACGTCTCGGCCAGACATATGCCCGCCGACAGTGTTCCCATGTTGATCAACGCTGCCCTGACTATTACTCGCAACACGGGTGCTCGATATCGTGCGTTTGCTTGCGTCAAATCTGATCTTCACGACGACACCTGTTCCTAGCCCTGCCAAAAAGGTCAGCACGTACCAAAGCGCGTCGAGCATTTATCCCCCCAAAGGTTATCTTCCGACTACCACCAGTGAATCTTTAACGCAATAGAGCGATCGCGGCTGAGAGTTGGTGTCGCAAGTACGCCGGTTGCTAGCGGGCAAGTTTGTGGTGAGGTCTGAATATTTTCGCGCGAAGAGAGGCGGCTATGGAGGAGGAAATTGCGAGGTTCATGCTCAAAGCGTCAAAGTTCGAGTTCTTCGTAATCAATCAGAGTATCGAACTCGCTCTTTCCAAAGAGGTGAGGACCTTTGCCGCGGTTTCGGGCGTCAACTGGACAAAGCTCGCACAGCGCATCGAGGAAAAATTTCCTTTCACGTCCTTCGATTTCTCGAAGTCCGGGTTCGAGATTTTTGCGCAAACCGCGCCCCAATACCTGGTGATCAAGGAGAATAACCGCGCCGATTGGGACAGCGACAACGACTCAATCGATTCCTGGGATCGCCTCTTATCGCGAGGTTATGCACAACTCCGCAACAACGTTGCCCACGGAAACAAGAAGCAGAAGGCCGCGCCATTCACCTATGAACGCACGGCTCTCAATTTTTGCCTGCCGGTCTCTTGTTGATGGATTTCATCGCGACACAGGTTTTTTCTGAGTCTGACTGGGACACCCCATATTTAGCTAGAATTCCGGAACTCTCTCCAACCATGCGAATGGCGGTTGGCCAAACAATGTCCGCGTTGGGTGGATCATCCCGACCGTGCGAATGACCGAAATTGGGCGCTAACCCGCCGCCCCACTCCCCCATGGGCCATGGAAAGCGCCCTGCCCGTCGATGCGCTCGAAGCCGTGCGCGCCGAAGAAATCCCGTTGCGCCTGGATCAGGTTCGACGTGCCGCGGCCCTGCCGGTAACTGTCGAAATAGGCAAGTGCAGATGACAGGGCCGGCACCGGCGAGCCGGCTTCTGCCGCCCTTGCCACGACACGGCGAAGCGACGGATGTGCCTCCTGCATCAACGAGACGAAAGCCGGCGCCATCAACAGGTTGGTGGCCGCACCGCCGGCGCCGAAGGCCTCCGCCATCGTATCCAGCAATTGCGAGCGGATGATGCAGCCGGCCCGCCAGATCTTGGCGATGACCGGCATCGGCAGGTTCCAGTTGAATTCCTTCGACGCGCCGCTCATCACCGCGAAGCCTTGCGCGTAGGCGGCGATCTTGCCGGCAAACAGGGCCAGCTCGAGATCGGCGAGCAGGGCGTCCCTGTCTCGGGAAATCTTGCTCACGCCGCCGCCATAGACCTTTTCGGCGGCAAGCCGCTCGTCCTTGATCGACGACAGTACGCGTGCCGCCACAGCCGCCTCGATCGCGGTGGCCGGGATGCCGAGCTGCTGCGCCTCGATCACCGACCATTTGCCGGTGCCCTTCTGGCCGGCGCGGTCGAGGATGATGTCGACCACCGGTTTGCCGGTCTTGGGATCGTCGGCGGCCAGCACCTTGGCGGTGATCTCGATCAGGTACGAATTGAGCCTGCCCGTGTTCCACTGAGAAAACACCTCAGCGATCTCTTTCGGCCCCATGCCGAGCCCGTCGCGCAATATGCCGTAGATCTCGGCGATCATCTGCATGTCGGCATATTCGATGCCGTTGTGGATGGTCTTGACGAAATGGCCGGCGCCGTCGGTGCCAAGCCACGCCGCGCAAGGCTCGCCCTTGAACTTGGCCGAGATCGCGGTCAGCACCTTTTCGACGCGCTTCCAGGACTCTTCGGTGCCGCCGACCATGATAGAGGGACCGTGGCGTGCGCCCTCTTCGCCGCCGGACACGCCCATGCCGATGAAGGTCAGGCCCGAATCGGTAAGCTCGGAGAAGCGCCGCATCGTATCGCGGAAATTGGCATTGCCGGCGTCGATGACGATGTCGTTGGCCGACAGCACGCCGCGCAATGCCGCGATCTGCTCGTCGACCGGCTTGCCGGCCAGCACCATGATGATGATCGGCCGCGGCGGCCGGATCGCGGCGGCCAGTTCTTCGAGGCTGTAGCAGGGCACCACCCTATCCCGAAGCGCGCCGGCATTTTCGACAAAGGCATCGGTGCGCGCCGCGGTGCGGTTGAAGACTGCGATGCGGTGCCCCTTCTCGGCGATATTGAGCGCCAGGTTGGAGCCCATCGTGCCAAGGCCGATCAGGCCTATTTCGGCTTTTTCCATCGTTTCTTCCCTGCTTTCGGATCTTGTTGGTTTGAGCCCGCGATTGGATTGGACGCCCATTCTTGATGGCGATGATTGACGGGGGTTCGCGGCCGCGTCAACCGCCTCGCCGAATTGTCTTGCAGCCGGGGCGTGTTGAGATGCAGGTCAGGCGGAGCCGGGGTCGAAGACGGGCGCGTAAGCGACCCAACAGGTGGTTTCCGAGAACCGGAGCGGAGCGTACTCAAAGTACGTGATCACCAGAAGCGCAGGATACCGCCATTTGCAGGCCGGCATCACCTGAATATCAGCACGTCACTCCGGCCTGATGTCGATCGGCGCCTCTATCTTCACCATCTCGAAATCCGAGACCAGGATATCGAGCCGCGCCGTCCACCGGCCGGCGACCGGAATGACGAGATCGTCGACGCGCCAGGTGCCGTCGGCAAGCCTCGTCGCCGGGCGCTTGATGGGTTCGATGCCGGAATCGGGCTTTGACAGCACCAGTGTTACCTGCTTGGCGTCGAGCGGGCCGAAATCGCCGGTCATGATGAAGATCGAAGCGGCAACAGGCCCGGCATGGCCGGGCGCAATGCTGAGATCGGCCATCGCTTGCAGCGTGTGGATATGCACCGATGCCGGCTGTGCCGCGGCGATCGCCAGCGCGCGCGGCGGCGGCGTGAAGCGCCAGCCGGCGGCAACGCCGAAGATCGCCAGCACGATCAGCACCTCGATGGCGATCGAGCGGGCCAGCCGCCGCTGGACTTCCGTTTCGCCCGCCTCAGCCGGAGCCGTAAGCTTGAAGCGATTGACGGCGGCGAGCGTGAACAGAAAGACGAGCAGCACCAGCTTGAGCAGCAGCAGCCGGCCGTAAGCGGTATGGACCAGCGCCGACGGTGTTTGCACCTGGATGACGGCGAGCACGATGCCGGCTGCCGCAAGCACCGCCACGACGAACAGGATCGCTCGTGAAAACCGGCGCAGCAACGGCCCGGTTTTGTCCGGCTGCCGTTTCAAGGCAAGACCGAGCGGCGCCAGCGCCCCGGACCAAATCGCGATACCAGTGGCGTGCAGAAACACCATCGGCCTGGTCAGCCATTGCGGCTCGGCGGCACTGGCATGCCCGCTGGCGGCAAGTGCTGCGCCAACGCCAACCAGTCCGGCCAAGGCCAGCGGCTTTGCGTCGGCGGGCGGCACGACCAGCGATAATAGGCTCAGGCCGAGCGCCATCAGCGCGATCAGCACCGTCCAGCCGAAGCTGGTGCCAAGCCCGGTCTGCCAGATGACCGGCTGCGCCAGCCGGGCAAGCGGCGCGCCGAGTGCATCCAGCCCCTGGAAACCGAGCGACAAAAGTGCGGCGGCCAGCCCGCACAGGATCGCGGCGACGATCATGTTCTGGCCGGATCGGCCGCCTTGCGCCAGCCAGCCTAGCGCAAAGGCACCGCCGACACCGAAAAACAGGCCGATGTATAGAAAAACCTTGCCGATCCAGATCGCCGTTCGAAGCTCCCGGTCGACAGCTTCGGAGGCGGCCGGCGCAGCACTCGGCGCACCGACCGAGAACAGCACCGAGCCGCCGACCGGATGCCCGTCGGCGGAGATTACCCGCCAGCTCAGCACATGCGTGCCGGATTTCAGCGCCTGCGGATTGTCGACCTCGACGGTCTGGCCGCTGAGCCGGAATGAGGTCAGCGGGATCGACGTGCCGTCGGGCCGCACCAGCGTCAGCACCAGCGGCGAAACCGGCTCGCTGAAGGTCAGCGACATCTGCGACGGGCTCTGCGCCAGCACCGCACCGTCAGCCGGCTCGGCCTTGAGCAGCGCCGCGTGGGCGGAGGCGGGGTTCGGCGCGGCAATTACGGCGAGCAGCAGGACGGCGGCCAGCAGGCCAGCCACAAGCCGGCCAGAATAGTTGCCGGCCATGCAAGCTTGCCGCAGGAAGGATGCCGCGCTCATCTCACCGCCAAGAGCAGCGGCGCGCTCATCCGCCAAAGCGCGCCGCTGGAGCTCACTTCTTCGGCAGCAGCTTGAGGCCGGGCGCCGGAAATTCCAGCGCGTCCTCAGCCTGCCCGACCGCCGGAATTTCAATCCAGCGATCGGCAATCCCGTCACATTCCTGCACCACCGGGAAATGCAGCGTCTGGCCTGCCGGCAGGTCGGACGCCAGTGTCGTGCGAAAGACGAATTCGTCGTAGAATTCGTCCGGCAGGCTGCCGGCGCTCCAGTCGACCTCCTTGACGCCGCTGGTCACTGCCTGGCCGTAGAGCTGGTAGGACTTCTCGTATTTGCCGTTCTTGACCTGCAGCGTCCAGCCCGGCTTCGGCATCGGTTTGACCGAGAGCACCCCTTCCGGGATCTGCACGCGCAAGGCGGTCGTTGCGTTGCCCTCGCAGCCATGCGGCACCCGAAGAACCGCCTTGTAGGTCGAGCCGACCGCCGCCTCCGGCGTTTCGAGCGTGATGTGGGCGAAGGCCGCGCTGGTCCCGAGAACAAGAAGCACGCAGCCGGGCAAAAGAGATTTCTTCATGATGGTACCTCTCGAAGCGGCCAAGTCAGTCGTCGTCCTGGGGTGCCGCACTGCCGATGCCTTGCACGGCGAATTCAATCTGCACGGGCCCGGCTTTCTCGAAGGTCAGCGTGGCGGAGAACATTTCGCCCTCCTTGGGCCGCCGCTTCAAATCCATGAACATCAGATGATAGCCCTTAGGCGCCAGCGCGACCTTGCCGCCGGCCGGGATTTCGAGGCCGCCGGTGACCGGCCGCATGGTCATGACGCCATTGCTGACGCCCATCTCGTGCAGTTCGGCCTTAACCGAAATGTCGGAGGTGATCGACAGCAGGCGATCCGGCGCACTGCCGGTGTTGGTGATGGTGAAGTAGCCGCCGGCTACCTTGGCGCCGGCTGGCGTGGCGCGCGACCAGGGGTGCCCGATCTCGAGATCGCCAAGCTTGAACTCGTGTGCCAACACGATCTGGACGCTGGCGAACAGGAGGGCAAGAACGCAAAGGGTGACGCCGAGACGCTGCTCGAAACGACCCAGTGCGAAGCGCCTGCGGCTGGATGCGGCAGGGCGAAAAGAGTGAGACATGATTGCTCCATGGATTTTAAGGGACCGCGCCGACGGCCGGTCGCGAACGATGTCGATAAACGCGCCGGCAAAGGGTTGCGCGGCGCGAACCAGACCGGATCAGGCCGTCGCCGGTGGTGCGCGCGGATTGGACGGAGTGCGGGCGCGGGCGAAATCGCGATGCCGGAAGGCCGGCAGGAAAAAGGCGATGGTTTCGACGGAGAGGCTGCGAGCCAGGCTCCCGGCGGCATCGGGCGGGGCGTAGACCGCCGAAACGAGGTTGCAGCCAAGCATGCAGCAAGCCGGCATGTGCTGATGATGCGGATCGCCGGCGGGGAGTTGCGCCGCACCGTCATGGGTGCAGATGGTGTTGCCGAAAGCATCGAATTGCGAAGCGTTCGGCTCGCCGCCGGAAGCAGACGCGCCGAACATCGACTGGAGCACGAAAAGCCAGGCCGCGGCGAACGCGACCGGCATGCTCCATCGTCTCCGGCGTATGGTCAAGAACCAGCCTCATCACGCAGCAACGTCAGCTCTCTAGCACGGAGGCGGCGGACGGAAAATCGCCAAAACGTTGCTGCGGCAACGCAACACAATCACGCGCGTTGCGGCTGCCTGCCCTCCGGGATCGACGTCAGCAGCGTGTGGCGGGCCGATTTCAGGTGCTTGCGGCAGGCGGCGTCGACCTTGGCGAGATCGCGCGATTTGAGCGCGGCGATATAGGCGAGATGCTCCTGGACCGCGACTTCGTTGCGCTCGCGCTCCTGTGCCTTGTTCCACTGGTAGTGGTAGTGGAAGATCATGGCGATGACGTCGTAGAAATCGACGATGAAGCGGTTGTGCGAGGCGCGGTGGATCAGCCGGTGAAAGCGCTCGTCGAGCTCGGAGAACGCGTTGAAGCGCACGGCGATCTCGCGAGCCAGCAGGCGATGCTCGTCTTCCAGGCTGTCGAGGTCGGCCCAGACCGGGCTGTCCTCGGGCAGAGCGGCAAAGGCTGCGGCCGAGCGCAGTTCGAACATCTCGCGGATTTCGGTCAGCTCCAGCGCGAAGGCGCGGGTAAAGCCTTTCAGCACCCAATGACTGTTGCGGCGCTTCTCGATCAGGCCGAAGCGCGAGAAGCGGATCAGGAATTCGCGCACGCTGGTGGTGCCGACGCCGATCTCGCGCGCCAGTTCGAGTTCGTTGATCTGCATGCCGGCCTCGGCGCCACCGGCAAGCAGCCGCCGCATGAAGGAGCGTTCGATGATCTCGGCCAGCGTGTCGGTCTCTTCCTCGGGAAAAAAATCGTCCGGCCGCGGCTCGCGCAGAACCGTCTTGCTGCGCTTGTTCCAATCGATCAGCCCGGTCTCTTCCATGCGGGCAAGGATGGTGCGGACGGTCGTGCGGCTGACGCCGAGCAGCGTGCCCAGTTCCGGCTCCGAAGGCAGGCTCCTGGTTTCGTCGAGCAGCCTAAGACCGCGATTATAGGCGTCCTTGTATACGTTGTTGCTCTTCGACATCCCCTGCCCCGTGGCGCGCCGGCGTTTGCGGCCGGCGTGAAGCTTTTCTCGCGCATGAAATCGGAATCGCTTCGGAAAACATCATGCGCAACGCTAGTTTTGGTTGTAGAGCCTACTTCACGCATCCAAAAGACGCGTCGCGCTCTGGCGAAAAAACAATTGACGCAAAAATGTTTTTTCACGATAAAAGACATTATATGTTAAGAGCCGCGTGTCAATCCGCTCGCGCACCCAGGAACACACCCAGGAAGCTCCCGTGAACGCCGCAAACAGCATTCTTCTGTCTCCCGCCGACAATGTCGCGGTCGCCAATGGCCGCATCGAGATCGGCACCGTGCTGCCGGGCGGCGCCGTCGCCGCCGCGCTGATCGAGCCGGGCCACAAAGTGGCGATCAAGCCGATTGCGGCCGGCGAAGCCGTGGTCAAATACGCCCAGGCGATCGGCCGCGCCACGCAGAACATCGCGCCCGGCGAGCATGTCCATTCGCACAATCTGGTCTTCGAAAGCGGGCGTTTGCCGGTGGTGCCGCCGAGCGAGGCCGTGCACGCGACCGAGGCCGACCGCGCCCGCACCTTCATGGGCTACCGCCGTGCCGACGGCCGTGCCGGCACGCGCAACTTCATCGGCATTCTCGCTAGCGTCAATTGCTCGGCCACCGTCTGCCATGCCATCGCCGACGCGGCGAACCGCACGCTTCTGCCGCAATATCCCGGCATCGACGGCTTCGTCCCGATCGTCCACGGCCAGGGCTGCGGCATGAGCGCCACCGGCGATGGCATGATGGTGCTGCACCGCACGCTGGCCGGCTATGCACGTCATCCGAATTTCGGCGGCGTGCTGATGGTCGGGCTCGGCTGCGAGGTCAACCAGCTCACCCTCTATGGCCAGAAGGGCGTCGCCGCGGGAAAACGCCATTTCAACATCCAGGATGCCGGCGGCTCGCGCAAATCGGTCGAGAAGGCGCTGGTCGTGCTGGCCGAGATCGCCGAAGAGGTCGGCAAGCTTCAGCGTGAGCCGATCCCGGTCAGCGAGATTGTCGTCGGCCTGCAATGCGGCGGCTCCGACGGCATGTCCGGCATCACCGCCAATCCGGCGCTGGGTGCGGCCGTCGACATTTTGGCCGGCGTCGGCGGCGTCGGCATCCTCTCCGAAACGACGGAGATCTACGGCGCCGAGCACCTGCTTGCCTATCGCGCCGCAACTCCCGAGATCGCCGCCAAGCTCGACGGCTACGTGAAATGGTGGGAAGACCACGTCGCCAAGCATGGCGCATCCATCGACAACAATCCCTCGCCCGGCAACAAGCGCGGCGGCCTGACCACCATCCTGGAAAAGTCGCTCGGCGCTGTCGCCAAGGGCGGCCAGACGCCGCTCAACGGCGTCTTCGGCTATGCCGAAAAGGTCACCGGGCACGGGCTGGTGTTCATGGACACGCCCGGCTACGACCCGGTCTCGGCCACCGGCCAGGTGGCGGGCGGCGCCAACGTCATCGTCTTCACCACAGGCCGCGGCTCCTGCTTCGGCTGCCGGCCGACGCCGTCGATTAAGGTCGCCAGCAACTCGACCATGTATCACACGATGGAAGAGGACATGGACGTGAATTGCGGCGTCATCGCCTCGGGCGAAAAGACCATCGCCGGCATGGGCCGCGAGATCTTCGAACTGATCGTCGAGACGGCTTCGGGCCGCAAGACCAAGAGCGAAGAGTTCGGCTACGGCGACAACGAGTTCGTGCCTTGGCATCTCGGAGCGACGCTCTAAGCCGGACATGCGCAATAGTCGCGAACACCGGACGTGATGGCCAGGCGTCACAGTTCCAACGCTCCCGAAAAAGAATGAACATTCCATATTGACTGGATGATGGAATTAATATTCCATACGACATATTGGAGGAGATTGGCAGCGGAGTTCCGAGGGAGCAAGCTTTCCCGCCCAGCCATTCGAGCGGCCATCAAACATCGCTTGCGCCGACCGAGGTGATGCACTATCAAAATGCGGTAAATGTTTTTTATTGATAAAGTTCCGTTTGGGCCGCGCCATCCGAATGGAGCTTCCGTAACATTCACCGGGCGACTTAGGGAGGACTCCTAATGAAATTCGTGACCAGCATTCTCAATCGCCGCGCCTTCGTGGCACTCGCAGCCGCCTCGATGCTTGCCGGCGTGATGCACTCGGCCCCGGCATCCGCGGCCGATGCGACCATTCCGATCATCGTCAAGGACACCACGTCCTTCTACTGGCAGATCGTTCTGGCCGGCGCCCGCAAGGCCGGCAAGGATCTCGGCGTCAACGTGCCGGAACTCGGCGCCCAGGCCGAGACCGACGTCAACGGCCAGATCTCGATCCTCGAAAATGCCGTCGCCGGTAACCCGGCCGCCGTCGTCATCGCGCCGACCGAAGCCAAGGCGCTCGGCAAGCCGATCGACGAGGCCGCCACCAAGGTCAAGATCATCGGCATCGACTCCGGCGCCGACTCCAAAGCCTTCACTTCGTTCCTGACCACCGACAACATCCAGGGCGGCCGCGTCGCCGCTGACGGCCTTGCCGCAGCCATCGGCGAAGCCAATGGCGGCAAGGTCGAGGGCGACGTCGCCCTGATCACCGCTCTTCCGGGCGCCGGCTCGCTCGAACAGCGCGCCCAGGGTTTTAAGGAACAGCTCGCCGCCAAATATCCGGGCCTCAAGCTGGTCGCCGACAAATACGCCGACGGCCAGGCCACCACCGGCCTCAACATCGCCACCGACCTGATCACCGCCAACCCCAACCTCAAGGGCATCTTCGCCTCCAATCTGATCATGGCGCAGGGCGTCGGTCAGGCGATCGCCGAGAACAGTCTTGCCGGCAAGGTCGGGCTGGTCGGTTTCGACAGCGACGAGAAGCTGATCAAGTTCCTCAACGACGGCGTCATTTCGGCTCTCGTCGTTCAGGATCCGTACCGGATGGGCTATGACGGCATCAAGACGGCGCTCGCCGCCTCGAAGGGCGAGAAGGTCGAGGCCAATGTCGATACCGGCGCCAATTTGGTTACCAAGGCCAACATGAAGGATCCGAAGATCGACGCGCTGCTCAACCCGAAGCTCGACTGAGCATAGCCGCAAGTGAACTGTTTCCGGGGCCTTTTCGCCCCGGAAACATCCCACTCGTGCCAATCGCGAGGCCAATCTTTGGGGGCCAATCTGGGAGGATTGTCATGATGTCGACGGCGCAGGAACTCCATCCGGCCCCAACGCTGGAACTGGGCAGGACCATCCTCGAACTCCGCGGGCTGGAAAAGCGCTATCCCGGCACCCATGCGCTGAAGCCGGTCGATCTCGCCTTCAAGGCCGGCGAGATCCACGCCATCGTTGGCGAGAACGGCGCCGGCAAATCCACCCTGATCAAGCTTCTGACCGGCGTCATGCCGCGCACCTCCGGCGACGTCATCTGGGAGGGCAAGCCTGCCGCATTGGCAACGCCGCATGAGGCGATGGCGCTCGGCATCAATGCCGTGCATCAGGAAGTCGTCCTATGCCGCCATCTCACCGTCGCCGCCAACATGTTCCTCGGCGAGGAGGATTCCCGCTTCGGCATCCTGCAGCAGCGGGCGATGGTCAGGCAGGCGCAGAAGATCATCGACGATCTCGGCTTCGACCTGCCGGCGCATGTCATGCTGGGTGACCTGACCATCGGCCAGCAGCAGTTGATCGCCGCCGCCCGCGCCACGGTGCGCGGCACCAAATTCCTGATCTTCGACGAGCCGACCGCCTATCTTACCCGCAAGGAGGCCGACCAGCTGTTCACGCTGATCCGCCGGCTGAAGGGCGAAGGCGTCACCATCATCTACATCAGCCATCGCATGGAAGAAGTGTTCGAGCTCGCCGACCGCGTCTCGGTGCTGCGCGACGGCACGCTGGTCGGCACCAGGAACATTGCCGAGACCAATGACGCCGAGCTGGTCAAGATGATGATCAACCGCTCGATCGAGCAGGTCTACCACAAGGAGCATTTCACCCCCGGCGCGACCATCGTCGAAACCAGGAACCTGTCCGGCAAGGGTTTCGAAAATGTCTCGATGTCCGTCCGCGCCGGCGAGATCGTCGGCCTCTACGGCCTGATCGGCGCCGGGCGCAGCGAGTTCGTCACCACGCTCTATGGCCGCCACCGCAAATCGGCCGGCCAGATCCTCTGGGGGGGCAAGGAGGTCAAGGTCAATTCCGAACATGACGCGATCAGGCTCGGCATGGCGCTGGCCCCGGAAAGCCGCCGCGACCAGGGCCTCTGCCTCAACCTGCCGGTCGGACTCAACCTCAATCTGCCGATCTACAAGCGCATCTCGAGCAATCTGCTGATCTCCCGCGCGCAGGAAAAGGCGCAAGCCGATCGCCAGATCGCCGACCTGCGCATCAAGACGCCGACGCGCGGCGCGCTGGCCTCCAGCCTGTCCGGCGGTAACCAGCAGAAGATCGTCATCGGCAAATGGCTCGCCCATGGCGCCAAGCTATTCATCTTCGACGAGCCGACTGTCGGCGTCGACGTCGGCACCAAGGCCGAGATCTACCGCCTGTTCGGCGCGCTGTTGTCCAAGGGAGCCGGCATCATCCTGATCTCGTCCTACCTGCCCGAGGTCTATGAACTCGCGGACACGCTGCACGTGTTCCGGCGCGGCAAGCTGGTGGCCACGCACGGCTTTCGTACCGCTGATCACGAGGAGATCCTCACCCAGGCGCTGGCCGAGAAACAAGAAAGACCGGGAGGGAAGATATGAGCACCGAGGCGATCGCTGCCGAAAGGCCGAAACGCAACTACAACGCCCTGTTCGGGCTGACACTGCTGGCGCTGCTGGTTCTTTTATGGATCATCCTGTCGGTGGCGACGCCGAGCTTCGCCTCCGCCAACAACATCTCCAACCTGTTGCGGCAAGGGTCGATGATCGCCATCCTGGCGGTCGGCCAGACCTTCGTCATCATCACCGGCGGCATCGACCTTTCCGTCGGCGCCGTGGTCGGCTTCGCCACCGTCATCGTCGCGATGCTGATCAACGCCGGCACACCGGTTTTCCTCGCCATCCTGATCACCTTGCTGGTCGGCGTCGCCATCGGCATGTTCCATGGGTTCGGCATCGTCAAGATGGGCCTGCCGCCCTTCATCATCACCCTGGCAACGCTGACCTCGCTGCGCGGCATCGGTCTGTTGATGACCAATGGCAACTCGATCTCGATCAACAACGACGCCTTCCAGACGTTCTCGCGCAGTTCCTTCGCCGGCGTCCCCAATCTGTTCTGGATGGTGATCCTGGTCGGCATCCCAGCCTACATCTTCCTGCACCACAGCCGCTGGGGCCGCTATCTGTTCTCGGTCGGCTCCAACGCCGAGGCGTCGCGCCTGTCAGGCGTCAACGTCCAGCGCACCATCTACATGGCCTACACGCTGTCGGGCCTGTGTGCGGCCTTCGTCGGCGTGCTGCTTGCCTCGCGCATCGGCATCGGCAATCCGACGCAGGCCGAGGGCTGGGAATTGCAGGCGATCGCCTCCTCGGTGATCGGCGGCACCTCCCTGTTCGGCGCTGTCGGCTCCGTGCACGGACCGCTGCTCGGCGCCTTCATCCTTGCCACCATCAACAACGGCGCCAATCTGCTCAACGTCAACGCCTTCTGGCAGCGCATCATCACCGGCGTGCTGATCATCGTCATCGTCTATTTCGACGGGCTGCGCCGCCGCGGCAAATAGACCGCCTCCCAACAACCGCCGGCCTCGCGACAGCAGGGCCGGCGGTGCCATGAACCGACTGGATTGAAGCATGAAAGCCGTCGTCTGCCGCTCGCCCGGCGAACTTGTCCTCGAAGACCGCCCGGAGCCTGGCGCGCGCCCCGCCGGCTGGGCGCTGGTCGCCGTCAGCCATGTCGGCATCTGCGGCACCGACTATCACATCTTCGAAGGCAAGCACCCGTTCCTCGCCTATCCCCGCATCATGGGCCACGAGGTTTCCGGCACCGTGATCGAGGTTGGCGAGGACGTCGATCTCGCCGTCGGCGAAGCGGTGGTCGTCAATCCCTATCTCGCCTGCGGCAAATGCATCGCCTGCCGGCAAGGCAAGCCGAATTGCTGCGTCAGGATCGAGGTGCTCGGCGTCCACCGCGACGGCGCCATGTGCGAGCAGATCCTGGTGCCGGCGCAAAATCTTTATCCGGCAAACGGCCTGTCGCTGGCCGATGCCGCCGCCGTCGAATTCCTGGCGATTGGCGCCCATGCCGTGCGGCGCTCGCTCGCTGATCCAGGTGCGCGCACACTGGTCATAGGTGCAGGCCCGATCGGGCTCGGCACGGCGCTGTTCGCCCGCATCGCCGGGCTCGATGTGACGCTGCTCGACATGAGTGCTGAACGGCTTGGTTTTGCCGAAAACGAACTCGGCTTCGCGACCCTCGACGGCTCGCGGGGCGCTGCTGCCGACCTGGTGCGGGAAGCAACCGGCGGCGACGGCTTCGACGTGGTTTTCGATGCCACCGGCAACACCCGGTCGGTGCAGTCGGCCTTCGCCCATGTCGCGCACGGCGGGGCGCTGGTCCTGGTCAGCGTCGTCAAGGACGACATCGCCTTTTCCGATCCCGAATTCCACAAGCGCGAGATGATGCTGATCGGCAGCCGCAACGCCCTGCGTGCCGATTTCGATCATGTCGCCGCCTCGATTCGCAACGGCGCGCTGCCGCTGGCAAAGCTGGTCACCCACCGCACCACGCTTGGCGAGACGCCGCACGACCTCGCCCGCTGGGCGCATGAGAAGTCCGGCCTGATCAAGGCCGTCATTCAAGTCGGATGATGCCAGGGCTGCCGCATCTCAGAGCGCCGACAATTTGAGCTCGATCCGCTCGGCCGGGAAGCGCGACTCCGAAAACTGTATCGGCTGACCGTCGGGCGTGACATTGACGGCGACCGTCACCAGCACGATGGCGCCGGGCTGCAGCTCGAGGTCCGCAAGGTCGGCGGCATCGGCATGGCGCGCCGACAGCACGGTCGATTGCCTGAGATAGTCGTCGATGCCGAAACGTGCCAGCGATGCGGTGATCGAACCGGTTTCCGCCATGGCGGCATCGATGCCGGCAAAGCGCCTGGCATCGAACCAGCCGGCCGCGCGGGACACCGGCATTCCATCGGCTTCGCCGCGCGTTTCCAGGCGTATCACATCGGCCCCCGTCGCAAGGCCTAAGCCCTCTGCGACACGACGGTTGGCCGGCTCGATCGATGACGCGAGCAAGGTGATATGCCGCTCGGACGCCTGTCCTTGCAATCCCTCGGAAAAGCGGGTGCGGGCGCCGATCGGATAAGACAGCCGCTTGCGCGACAGCACGAAGGTGCCGCGCCCCTGCTCCGCCCTGAGCACACCCTCCTGCACCAGCGCTGCGATAGCGCTACGCACCGTGTGGCGGTTGACGCCATAGCGTCCGGCCAACGCGATCTCCGGCGGCAGCGCGGCATTCTCGGGAAAATCGCCGGCGGCGATCGAATGCAGGATCTGGTCGGCGATCTGCCGCCACAGCGCGACACCGCTGCGTCGCTCGATGCTGTTGGCTTGTCCGATCATCTCCCGCCCCAATTCCTTGCGCCGATCTTTTGGCCCGTGTCACGTGCCCGTCATGGACACGCGCTACATAATGGATATAATTTGTATAGTTGTCTATATCAATAGACAAATGCGCGCAAACGAGGAGTACGGCCATGCGAGGACGGGAAGCGCGAGAGCAGGCCGAGCGCAAGGCCGTGATGGCGACGCTGGCGCAATCGGCCGGCGACGACATCGTCCGCCTCTGGGACGAAGCCGGCCTGCCTTCCGAAGCGGAACTTCTGCGTGGCCCCGAAACCGGCCTGGTTACGGTACGCGGCCGCATCGGCGGCGGCGGCGCGCCCTTCAATGTCGGCGAGGCGACGGTCACCCGTGCCACGGTGCGGCTTGCGTCCGGCCATATCGGCCACTGCTACGCGCTTGGTCGCGACAAGCAGAAGGCAAGGCTGGCTGCAATCGCCGACGCGCTCTGGCAGGATCCTGCCCACCGCAACGAGGTCGAGACCAGGATCGTTGCGCCCTTGCAGGCGGCACTGGCCAAGGCGCGTGAACAGCGCCGCGCCGAGACGGCGGCGACCAAGGTCGATTTCTTCACAATGGTGCGCGGAGAAGACTGATGGACCTCGCCACTCAATCGATCGAAGGCGGCTTCGCCGATCCGGTATTCAACGCGCTGACCGTATTCCGCGCTGTGATGGACGCGATGGCGCGGCCGGGCAGCGTGCAGCCCTTGCCGGCCCTCGCCCACCCCCCCGTGCCGCTGTCGGCCACCGCCGGTGCCATTGCTCTGGCGCTGTGCGACAACGACACGCCGCTCTGGCTCGACCCGGCTTTGCAGGGGTCGGCGGCGGTGAAATCCTGGCTTGGCTTCCATACCGGCGCGCCGCTGGCCAACACCCCGGCCGACGCGCATTTCGCGCTGATTGCCACGCCGGCCGAGATGATGGCGCTCGACGGGTTTTCGCAAGGCACCCAGGATTATCCCGATCGTTCGACGACGCTGATCCTTGAGGTCGGCGATCTCGTCTCCGGCGCTCCGCTGCTGCTCGAAGGCCCGGGCATCGAGAAGACGGCGACGATCGCGCCGGCGCAAATGCCGCGTCATTTCGTCGAGCAATGGAAGCAGAACAATCAACGCTTTCCGCGGGGTGTCGACATCATCCTCGCCACGTCCGACGCAATTGCCTGCCTGCCGCGCACGACGCGCATTAAGACGATGGAGGCCTAGGATGTATGTCGCGGTAAAAGGCGGTGAAGCAGCCATCCGCAACGCCCACAAATTGCTCGCCGACCGCCGGCGCGGCGATCGCTCGGTGCCCGCACTTCGGCTCGACCAGATCGTCGAGCAGCTGGCGCTCGGCGTCGACCGGGTGATGAGCGAAGGTTCGCTCTACGACAGGGAATTGGCGGCACTCGCCATCGTCCAGGCGCGCGGCGACATGATCGAGGCGATCTTCCTGGTTCGCGCCTATCGCACGACGCTGCCGCGCTTCGGCTATACCAGGGCGATCGAAACCGGCTCGATGCTGGTCGAACGGCGCGTGTCGGCGACCTACAAGGACCTGCCCGGCGGGCAGTTGCTCGGCCCGACTTTCGACTACACCCACCGGCTGCTCGATCCCGAGCTTGCCGCCGGCGGCGAAGTCGCCGAACCGGAGCAGCGTGCAGGCGAAGCGGAGGCGATGCCGCGCGTCTCGGCCATCCTCGCTCGCGAAGGCCTGATCGAGCCCGACGGCGATATGCCCGGGGATCATGTCCCCGGCGACATCACCCGCGAGCCGCTCGAATTCCCGATGGCGCGTGATATCCGCCTGCAGGCGCTGTCGCGCGGTGACGAGGGGTTTCTGCTGGCGCTCGGCTATTCCACCCAGCGCGGCTATGCGCGCAACCATCCTTTCGTCGGCGAGGTTCGTATCGGCGAGGTCGAACTGGAACTGGACGTGCCGGAATTGCCCTTTGCCGTGCCGCTCGGCAGCATCCGCGTCACCGAATGCCAGATGGTCAACCAGTTCAAGGGCTCGGCCAAGGCGCCGCCGCAATTCACCCGCGGGTACGGCCTCGTTTTCGGCCAGAGCGAGCGCAAGGCGATGGCCATGGCGCTATGCGACCGCGCTCTTCGTGCAACCGAATTCGGCGAAGATGTCGTCGCCGCCGCGCAAGACGAAGAGTTCGTCATCTCGCATTCCGACAATGTCCAGGCGACCGGCTTCGTCGAGCATTTGAAGCTGCCACACTATGTTGATTTTCAGGCCGAGCTCGACCTCGTGCGCCGCATGCGCGCCGCGCACGACGCCCGCGAAAACGCCGGCAAGGCCGAAGAGAAGAGGGAGGCCGCCGAATGACCGGACAACCGACCGACATCGCCACCTACAACTTCGCCTATCTCGACGAGCAGACCAAGCGGATGATCCGCCGCGCCATCCTCAAGGGCATCGCCATCCCCGGCTATCAGGTGCCGTTCGCGTCGCGCGAGATGCCGATGCCCTATGGCTGGGGCACCGGCGGCGTCCAGGTCACGGCGTCGATCATCGGACCGGACGATGTTCTCAAGGTCATCGACCAGGGCGCCGACGACACCACCAATGCCGTCTCGATCCGCGCCTTCTTCAAGAAGGTCGCCAATGTCGCCGTCACCACCGAGACGGCCAAGGCGACCATCATCCAGACGCGCCACCGCATCCCTGAATATCCGCTGAGTGCCGGTCAGGTGCTGGTCTATCAGGTGCCGATCCCCGAGCCGCTGCGCTTCCTCGAGGCGCGCGAGACCGAGACGCGCAAAATGCATGCGCTGGAGGAATACGGCCTCATGCATGTGAAGCTCTACGAGGACATCGCCAAGCACGGCCGCATCGCCACCACCTACGCCTACCCGGTCAAGGTCGAGGGCCGCTATGTCATGGACCCCTCGCCGACGCCGAAATTCGATAATCCGAAGATGCATCGTTCGCCGGCTTTGCAATTGTTCGGCGCCGGCCGCGAAAAGCGCATCTATGCACTGCCGCCCTTTACCGAGGTGGTCAGCCTCGACTTCGAGGATCATCCCTTCGAAGTGCAGACCTTCGACCAGCCCTGCGCGCTGTGCGCGGCCGAGAACGTCTATCTCGACGAGGTCATCCTCGACGACCATGGCGGCCACATGTTCGTCTGCTCCGATACCGATCATTGCGAGAAGCGGCGCGCCGAAGGCCATCGCGGCCACCTCGCGCCCGAGACCCATCTTGCCCCAGGAAAAATGGAGCCAGCTGAATGACCGACGCACCGCTGCTGCGCGTTTCGGCGCTGTCCAAATTCTACGGCGCGCGCGTCGGCTGCGAGAACGTCACCTTTGACCTGTGGCCAGGCGAGGTGCTGGCGGTGGTTGGCGAATCCGGTTCCGGCAAGACGACTTTGCTCAACTGCCTGTCAACACGGCTGCTGCCCTCTTCAGGCACCGCCAGCTACCGCATGCGCGACGGCCAGTTCCGTGAGCTTTACCGCATGAGCGAGGCCGAGCGCCGCTTCCTGATGCGCACCGACTGGGGCTTTGTCCATCAGAACCCCGCCGACGGGCTGCGCATGACGGTGTCGGCCGGCGCCAATGTCGGCGAACGGCTGATGGCGGTCGGCGACCGTCACTATGGAAAAATCCGCGCGACGGCCGTCGACTGGCTGTCGCGTGTCGAGATCGACGAAGACCGCATCGACGACGAGCCGCGCGCCTTTTCCGGCGGCATGCGCCAGCGCCTGCAGATCGCCCGCAACCTCGTCACCGGGCCGCGGCTGGTGTTCATGGACGAGCCGACCGGCGGCCTCGATGTCTCAGTGCAGGCGCGCCTGCTCGATCTGCTGCGCGGGCTGGTGACCGACCTCGGTCTCGCGGCCATCGTCGTCACCCATGATCTTGCGGTGGCGAGGCTGCTGTCGCAGCGCATGATGGTGATGAAGGACGGCCGCGTCGTCGAAAGCGGCCTCACCGACCGCGTCCTCGACGATCCGCGCGCGCCCTACACCCAGTTGCTTGTCTCCTCGATTCTGCAGGTGTGACGATGATTGCTCCGGCGTACCCCCCTCTGGCCTGCCGACCATCTCCCCCTCAAGGGGGGAGATCGGCAGCTTTTATGTCCCGCCCGTTCTGCGACACAGGAGAATGGCGAAACCGAATGCGACAGCCAATCTCCCCCCCTGAGGGGGAGATGCCAAGTTTTGGCAAAGAGGGCAGGCCAGAGGGGGGTGTTGGCCCGCAGACGAATGACGATTGGAGAACCCTCTGATGGCAACCCCGCTCGTTGTCTCCGATGTCGCCAAGAGCTTCACCATGCATCTGCGCGACGGCATCAAACTGCCTGTCGTCGCCGGTGTCTCTTTCGCGATCAGGGCCGGCGAATGCTCCGTGCTCGGCGGCCCGTCCGGCGCCGGCAAGAGCTCGATCCTGAAAATGCTCTACGGCAATTATGCCGTCGACGCAGGCCAGATCATCGTCCAGCACGAGGACGGGCTCATCGATCTCGCCACGGCCAGCCCGCGCACCGTGCTAGCCGTGCGCCGGCTTACCATCGGCTATGTCAGCCAGTTCCTGCGCACCGTGCCGCGTGTCTCTGCGCTCGATGTCGTGGCCGAACCGCTGGTCGAGCGCGGCGAGGAGCGCGAGGTCGCGCACGGCAAGGCACGCGCCTTGCTGGCGCAGCTCAACCTGCCGGAGAAGCTCTGGGCGCTGCCGCCGGCGACGTTCTCCGGCGGTGAACAGCAGCGCGTCAACATCGCGCGCGGCTTCATCACCGAGCACCCGATCCTGCTGCTCGACGAGCCGACCGCTTCGCTCGATGCCAGGAACCGCGATGTGGTGATTTCCCTGATCGCCGCCAAGAAGGCGGCGGGCGTCGCTTTGCTCGGCATCTGCCACGACCACGACGTGCGTGAGGCGGTGGCCGACCGTATCATCGACGTGACCGCCTTCGCCGCCGGAAAAATCGCCGCATGACCAGGAAACTGTCGGAGGCGCCGCTGATCCACGAGACGGCGGAAGTCGAGAACTCGACGCTTGGCCGCTGGACCGAGATCGCCGAGCGCTGCCGGGTTTCCGAAAGCACGCTCGGCGACTATTCCTACATGATGCAGGACTGCGGCGTCTGGTGCGCAACGATCGGCAAATTCGCCAACACCGCCGCAAGCGTGCGCATCAACGCTACCAACCATCCGACCTGGCGGCCGACGCTGCACCATTTCACCTATCGCGCCTCGGATTATTGGGACGACGCCGAGCACGAGAGCGAATTCTTCGCCAAGCGCCGCGCCAAACGCGTCACCATCGGCCACGACACCTGGCTCGGCCACGGCTCGACCATCCTGCCGGGCGTCACCGTCGGCGATGGCGCGGCGGTCGGTGCCGGCGCGGTGGTGTCCAGGGATGTCGCCCCATACACCATCGTCGGTGGCGTGCCGGCAAAACCAATCCGCGAACGCTTCGACCGCCGCACGGCTGAGCGCTATCAAGCGCTGGCCTGGTGGGATTGGGATCACGCCCGGCTACGCGCCGCGCTCGACGATTTCCGGGAGCTGTCGGCGGAGGCTTTTCTGGAGAAGTATGGTGGCTAAGGATCGTGAATGGTAATGGCGGGCAGCGAATAAATTTCGAGGCTCAGGAAAGCCTTTCTTATCACCATTCACCGTTCGAGCTTCTCGCGCCGAGTTGATCCCGCCCCGCTCCAGGCTGTGGGCGGTAACAAAACTGACATCAATCAGACACCGCAGGTTCACGTAGCTGCGCTAGCGAGGGTTAACAGACCTTCAATTGCGATTGGACTGGAGCCTGCACCATGTCAGCTACGCTCGAAATCCGCGGCGTCACCCGCCGGTTCGGCAAGAACACCGCCGTCAGCAATGTTCACATCTCGATCCCGCAAGGACAGATGGTCGGCGTCATCGGCCGCTCCGGCGCCGGCAAATCGACCCTTCTGCGCATGATCAACCGCCTCATCGATCCCAGCCAGGGATCCATCCTGTTCGACGGCGTCGAGGTTTCCGGGTTGCGCGGCTCGCCGCTCCGGCGTTGGCAACGCGACTGTGCCATGATCTTCCAGCAGTTCAATCTGGTGCCGCGCCTCGATGTGCTGACCAATGTGCTGCTCGGCCGGCTCAACCACCGCTCGACCCTGTCCAACCTGTTCGGCATGTTCTCCCGCAACGAATGCGCCGAGGCGGTTGCAGCCCTCGAGCGCCTGGACATCGCCCGCACCGCGCTGCAGCCCGCCGGCACGCTTTCCGGCGGCCAGCAGCAGCGCGTTGCGATCGCGCGTGCCATGATGCAGCAGCCGAAGGTGTTGCTCGCCGACGAGCCGATTGCCTCGCTCGATCCGCTCAACGCCAAAGTGGTGATGGATTCGCTGCAGGATATCAATTTGCGCGAGGGTATCACCGTCATCACCAATCTGCATACGCTGGATACGGCGCGCAACTATTGCAACCGCATCATCGGCATGGCCGCCGGCAAGGTCGTCTTCGACGGCCCGCCCGAAGACCTCAATCGCGAGGCGGTGCGCATGGTCTATGGCGCCGACAGCAATGGCGGCGAAATCTCCGAGGCCATCACCTCGACCAGTGTCGCCATCAAACAGAAAATCGCTGCATCCGCCGGACCGCTCGAGCCAGCGTTTCCTGGTTATTGAGAACGGCCTGATCGCCGCCCGCGTCAAAGGCACTCGTCAAAATTCGATCGCAACCGGCGCGAGGCCGGATCAAAGGAGAGAGACCCAATGTTTAGGAAGATGGTTTTTGGCGCGGTTTCATTGCTCGCCATCGCGGCCAGTGCCGCTCACGCCCAGGATATCAAGGAATTCCGCATCGGTATCCTTGGCGGTGAAAATGAAGCGGACCGGCTGCGCAATTTTCAGTGCCTCGCCGATCACCTGACGTCCGAATTCGGCTTCGAGAAGGTCTCGCTGTTCCCGGCCGCCGACTACGACGGCGTCATCCAGGGCCTGCTCGGCGGCACGCTCGATTTCGCCGAGCTTGGTGCGTCGGGCTATGCCAGCGTCTACCTCAAGGATCCGAACGCGGTGACCCCGATCCTCACCACCCAGCAGACCGACGGTGCGACCGGTTATTATTCGATAGGCCTGGCGCTGAAGTCGTCCGGCATCACCGACATCAAATCGGCCAAGGGCAAGAAGCTCGGTTATGCCGACCCGGATTCGACGTCGGGCTATCTGATCCCGCTGACCCAGATCCCGAAGGACACCGGCGCTTCGAACGAAACCTTCTTCGCCTCGACCCAGTTCAATGGCGGCCACGAGAACAACCTTCTCGCCGTCCGCGACGGCAAGGTCGACGTGGCGGTTGACGACTCCTCGGGCATCGGCGACTTCAAGAACGGTTACACGTCCGGCACCTTCCACAAGGAAGTCGCCAAGGGCGCCGTCGACCCCAACGACTTCGTCGAAGTCTGGCGCTCCGGCCTGATCCCGAATGGCCCGCTGGTCGTGCGCACCGCGCTCGGCGGCGATATGAGCGCCAAGCTCGCCAACTTCTTCACCAGCTTGCCGGCCAAGGACAAGCCTTGCTTCGAAGCCATCGAAGGCGGCGATTTCACTGGCTACGTTCCAGTGAAGCCGGACTTCTACAGCGTCATCGTCGAAGCCCGCAAAGCCGCGATCGGCGGGTGAATGCAATTGAAAAGGGCGGCCTTACCAGCGCCGCCCTTTTTGCATGCCGATCATGACCATCTCAGCCACGATCCGTTCAGACGCGACCCGGCGGACGGCCGACACCTGGCGACGCCAGACGTCCTTGCGC
Source organism: Mesorhizobium sp. M1163 (assembly GCF_040318415.1). Taxonomy (NCBI): domain Bacteria; kingdom Pseudomonadati; phylum Pseudomonadota; class Alphaproteobacteria; order Hyphomicrobiales; family Phyllobacteriaceae; genus Mesorhizobium; species Mesorhizobium sp. M1163. The sequence continues at coordinate 43,228 of NZ_JAMYMF010000038.1, forward strand.
CGGTTCTACACCGCGCTCGGCATCGGCTTGCTGCTTGTTGCCATGTGCACAGCCATGTGGTTCGCCGACGAGGCCAATGCCGGACATTTCTTCGATCGGCTGCCGCACATACTGGATTTCCTTAGCTGGCTTGTTCCCAAGGACTGGAATGACGTCTGGCGCGCGCTGTTCGACATCGCATCGCCGCACGACAAAGGCAGCCAGGAGTTCAACTTCCCGCTTGGCCGCATCTGTCTCTGGGGCGGCTTTTATCTACCCGAATATTTCGAGCTGATGCTCACCACGCTCAACGTGGCGCTGGTTTCCACTTTCATCGGCTTCGTCTTTGCGGTGCCCTTTTCCTTCATCGCCGCGCGCAACTTGACGCCCAGTCCGGTGCTCAGGCTCGTCGTCAAGCGCTTCATGGAACTGCTTCGCGCCTTCCCGGAGATCGTCATTGCCGGCCTTTTCGCAGCCATCCTCTCGACCGGCCCGGTCGCGGCCATCATCGCCATCGGCCTGCATTCCATCGGCGCCCTCGGCAAGCTCTTCTACGAGATCAACGAAAACATCGACATGCGCGCCGAAGAAGGCCTGCGCGCGGTCGGCGCCAACTGGTTCGAGCGCGTGCGCTTTGCCGGCCTGCCGCAAGTGCTGCCCAATTTCACGTCCTACACGCTGCTCAGGATCGAGATCAATGTCCGCATCTCGACCATCATCGGCGCGGTCGGGGGTGGTGGCATCGGCGAGGAACTGAAGCTCTCCATCTCGCGCGGCTTCGGCGCCAAAACGCTGGCACTGGTGCTGCTGCTGTTCACGACGATCTTCCTCGTCGACCAGTTCTCTGCCTGGCTAAGGCGCAAGCTCGTCGGTGAGCAGGCATTCATGATGGGCGCCTGAGCATGGCCGCAATGACCGCCGATGAGATGCAGTCGATCGAAGAGCGCTTTCCCCAAGTGTTCCGGCGGCCCCTGTACAAACGCTTCGGCCCGCTGGTCCTGTTCACCGGCATCCTGCTCTACCTCCTCTACGCCTTGTGGTTCTTCAACCTGCCGCAAGTGCTGAGGGAATCGCACTGGGAACGCCTGCCGCTCTTTCTGACGCAATGGATCAGCTACGATCTGCAGCCGGAATTCCGTCTCGATCAGCCTCAGATCACGCCCAAATACCCGCGTTTTTCCGCGCTCGGCGAAGATCCTCATCCCGACTGGGTCATCACCAGTGCGAACGGCTCCTACACCATTCTGATCGACGGCCGGGCCAAATCGGTTACCTTCGACAAGACCGAGGCGATGCTGGTCGCCAATGGCCAGACGGTGCCGGTGTCCTTGGCCAGCGGCAAGCCGGTGATATCCGGCCTGGTGCCGGACTGGATCACCGCACACGACGACGAAATCGTCGCCAGGATGGGCTTTGCCGGCGAGGTCCGCATAACCGTCGATCGCGTCAAGGTCCGCAAGCGCTTCCTCGGCTGGGCGAATTTCGTCTTCGACACACGCTCGCCCTTCTTCGGCAAGTCGCCCGGCGAGGTGGTCTCGTTGCTGATGTCCGGACCCCAGCTCAAGCCCGGCACATCCAATCTGGCACTGGCCGGCGACAACATCTGGAACAACGCCCAATGGCAGCATGGCGATGTCTGGACGAAGCTGTTCCAGACCATCGTCATGGCATTTCTCGGCACCTTGCTCGGCGGCATCGTCGCCTTCCCGCTCGCCTTCTTTGCCGCCCGCAACATCACCCCGAGCGGCGTGATCAGTCAGGTGCTCAAGCGCTTCTTCGATTTCATGCGTTCGGTCGACATGCTGATCTGGGCGCTGTTCTTCACCCGCGCCTTCGGCCCCGGCCCGCTGGCCGGCAGCGCCGCGATCTTCTTCACCGAGATCGGCACGCTCGGCAAAGTCTATTCGGAAGGCCTTGAGAACATCGACGACAAGCCGCGCGAGGGCATCCAGTCGACCGGCGCCAACGGCTTGCTGGTGCAGCGCTATGGCGTGCTGCCGGAAGTGATTCCGGTCTTCATCAGCCAGACGCTCTACCAGTGGGAATCCAACACCAGGGGCGCAACGATCATCGGCGCTGTCGGTGCCGGCGGTATCGGCCTGAAGCTTTGGGAAGCGATGCGCACCAACTCCAACTGGGCCAATGTCTTCTACATGGTGCTCTTGGTCCTGCTCGTCGTTTTCATCTTCGACAACATTTCCAATTTCCTGCGCCGCCGCTTGAGCAGGACGATCCACGACTACAACAGGATCCAGGCCGACCAGGGGTGACGGCCGCGTTGCGCCGGCGGCAGTTAGGCCGCCTTACTCCACCCGCTCCTGATATGCCTGTAGCCGTCGCGGTAGACAGCTTCCGGGCCTTCGGAAAAGTCGCGCCACACCTTGGTGGCCGCGGCCAAATCCTTCAGCGAACGCCCGAACGCCTCGATCGTCAGCCAATCGTCGTAGCCGCTCTTGCGGATGGCGGAGAACGTCTCCTTCCAGGGAATATGGCCACGGCCCGGCACGCCGCGATCGTTCTCCGAAATATGGATATGGACGACGTTCTTGCGGTTGCGCGAATAGGCGCCGATCGGGTCGGCCTCTTCGATGTTGGCATGGAAGGTGTCGTACATCGCCTTGATGTGCGGCCGGTCGATCGCGTCGATATGCTCCGACAAATCGTCCATCGTGTTGAGAAGATAGCATTCGAAGCGGTTGAGCGCCTCCAGCCCGATGGTGACGCCCTTGTTCCCGGCATAGTCGCCAATGGCGCGTTGCGAAGCGATCGAACGTTTTTTCTCGGCCGCTGTCGGCCCGCTGCCGGAGAAGGCCCCGAGTGTCGAATGGAGCGGGCCGCTCAACGTGTTCGCGCCAAGCGCCTGAGCGCAGTCGATCGCCGATTTCATGTAGTCGATACCGGCCTTGCGCGTCGAGGCATCCGGCGAGATCAGGTTCATCGCCGGATCGCCCATGGCCGAGACGGCGGTGCGTTGCAGCCCGATTCGGTCGAGCAGATCACCGAGCTTCTTGTAGCCGTCCGGCGCGCCGGAGAACACCGGTATTTCGACGCCGTCGAAGCCGGTCGCCTTGATGTCTCTCAACAGCGGCTCGTGTTTTTTCGACACGGCCGTCGTCCACAACAGCATGCACATGCCGATCTTCATCGACGCCCCTCCCTTCATTCGCTCGATCGTCCCCGAGGAGTGGTAGATTTCAGGTCAGGCCGAGCCGAAAATGGTAGGTTCCGAGAACCGGAGCGGAGCGTACTTTTGGTACGTGAGCACCGGAAGCGCAGGAAAACTGCCATTTGCAGGCCGGCCTCACCTGAATATCACCACCCCTTCAAAGCTTCGTCCACGCCCCATTCTTCTTAGACGACTTCACGCAGGCTTCGATGAAGGCCATGCCTTCGACGCCGTCTTGCACGGTTGGGAAGACGACATCCTTAGCCGGCTTGCCGCCCGTCCGGCGCGCCGCACGAATAGCCCGCGCGGCTTCCTGGTAGATGTTGGCGAAACCTTCGAGATAGCCTTCCGGATGCCCTGGCGGGACGCGGCTGACGCGCCCCGCGACGGGGAGCGCGCCGGCGCCATTTCGGGTAATCAACTGCTTCGGCTCGCCGAACGGCGTGTACCAGAGATAGTTCGGGTCGGCCTGCACCCATTCGAGGCCGCCCTTCGAGCCGTAGATACGCAATTTCAGCCCGTTCTCGTGGCCGGGCGCCACCTGGCTGGCCCAGACCATGCCCTTGGCCGGGTGCGACCCGCCGACCGGCTTGAAGCGCAGCAGCACATTGATGTTGTCGTCGAGCAGCCTCCCCGGCACGAAGGCATCGAGATCGGCCGACAACGAATCGAGCTCCAGCCCGGAGACGAAACGGGCAAGGTTGTAGGCATGGGTGCCGATATCACCCAGCGCACCGCCCGCACCCGCCTGCTTGGGGTCTGAGCGCCACGCAGCCTGCTTCTGGCCGGTGGCGGCCAGGTCCTCGGTCAGCCAGTCCTGCGGATATTCCGACTGCACGATGCGGATATCGCCGAGCTGCCCCTTGGCCACCATCTCGCGTGCCTGCCGCACCATCGGATAGGCGGTGTAGTTATGCGTCAGCACGAACACTTTGCCGGTCTTTTCGACCAGCGCCGCCAGCTTCTTTGCCTCGGCCAGCGTCGTCGCCAGCGGCTTGTCGCAGATGACGTGGATGCCGGCCTCGAGAAAAGCCTTGGCAGCCGGCACGTGCACATTGTTCGGCGTGACGATGGCGACCACCTCGATGCCGTCCGGCCGCTTGGCCTCCGCCTTGGCCATCTCGGCATAGGAGCCGTAGCTGCGTGCCGGATCGAGCCCAAGCTCGGCCGCCGAGGCCTTGGCGCGCTCCGGATTCGATGACAGCGCGCCGGCGACCAGCACGAACTCGTTGTCCATGCGCGCCGCGATGCGGTGCACCGCGCCGATAAAGGCGCCTTGTCCGCCGCCAACCATGCCGTAGCGGATCGGACCGCCCCCGGTTTCCGCCTTCGATGCGCCGACCATGATTTTCTCCCTCGTTGTCTGAGATACCCCTCCCCCTTGAGGGAGGGTGGCCCGAAGGGCCGGGAGGGTCGGTCAATGCCGAGCTCAACCCAGCGACCCCACCCCGATCCGCTGCGCGGATCGACCCTCCCCTCAAGGGGGAAGGGAAAGCTGTGTTAGATCCCCATCATCCCGCGCAGCACCTTTTTGTCGGTCGTGCCGCCGGCGAAATCGTCGAATGCCTTTTCCGTAACCCTGATGATATGATGCTGGATGAAGGGAGCGCCCTCGGCAGCACCATCCTCCGGGTGCTTCAGGCAGCATTCCCATTCCAGCACCGCCCATGAATCATAGTTGTATTGGGTAAGCTTGGAGAAGATGCCGCCGAAATCCACCTGTCCGTCGCCGAGCGAGCGGAACCGCCCGGCACGGTTGGTCCAGCTCTGGTAGCCCGAATAGACGCCTTGCCGCCCGGTCGGATTGAACTCGGCATCCTTGACGTGGAACGCCTTGATCCGCTCGTGGTAGATGTCGATGAATTCGAGATAATCGAGCTGCTGCAGCAGGAAGTGCGACGGGTCGTAGTTGATGTTGCAGCGCTTGTGGCCGCCGACCGCATCGAGGAACATCTCGAATGTCGCGCCGTCGAACACGTCCTCGCCCGGATGGATTTCGTAGCCGACATCGACGCCGTTCTCGTCATAGACGTCGAGGATCGGCTTCCAGCGCTTGCCGAGTTCGGCAAATGCTTCCTCGATCAATCCCGCCGGCCGCTGCGGCCACGGGTAGAGGTAAGGGAAGGCCAACGCCCCGCAAAACGACACCGACGCCTTGAGCCCGAGATTCTTCGACGCCTTGGCGCCGAACTTCATCTGCTCGACCGCCCATTGCTGCCTGGCTTTTGGATTGTTGTGCACCGCAGGTGGAGCGAAGCCGTCGAATTGTGCGTCGTAGGCCGGATGCACCGCCACCAGCTGACCCTGCAGATGCGTCGACAGTTCAGTGATCTCGACGCCGGCATCGGCGCAGATGCCCTTCACCTCGTCGCAATAGGCCTTCGACGACGCTGCCTTCTCGAGATCGAACAGCCGGGCGTCCCATGTCGGGATCTGCACGCCCTTGTAGCCCAGACCGGCCGCCCATTTGGTGATCGAGGCCAGCGAGTTGAACGGAGCGGCGTCGCCCGCAAACTGCGCCAGGAACAGACCAGGCCCCTTCATCGTCGTCGGCATCGGCATCTCCCTATGTTTCGCGACCAAGCATAGCGCCGATTGAAAACAGGGCCAGCCTCTTTGGTCTCTTTGCACAGCGCGCTCGGCGCCGCTATTCTGGTATTACCAAATGCCGAAATCTGGTCAAGCCATTTGACGCGCGGCCGCAGTCCTGCAACCATGCCGAGCTGCCCAACATAATTCAACGTAATCAATGCTGTAAGCAAGAGACGGCGCTTGATGGTAGCACTTCTTGCCGTCCAGATGAAATTACTGTAGACCTCCCATCAAGCCCAATTGGTCGAACCAGTTTGCCAAAAAAATGCTGGGAGGCCTTGGGGAGGAATCATGCAGCGCACTTCGGCAGAGTGCGTCGCAGGCGAACTGGTACAGGCGATTCTGGGAAGGATAGACCATGCATCTTTCGACGCACAATTGGATGCGGGCGGAGCCGCTGGAAACGACGCTCAAGCGCATCAAGAAATTCGGCTATGAGTCGATCGAGATTTCCGGCGAACCCGAACAGTACAAGACCAAGGAAACACGCGCGCTGCTGAACGAGTACGGCATCCGTTGCTGGGGAGCGGTGACGCTGATGCTGGGCGAGCGCAATCTCGCCGCCAAGGACCAGGGCCAGCGCGAGCGCTCGGTGCAATATGTCAAGGACGTGCTGACCATGGTCAGCGAGCTCGACGGCGAGATTATCACGCTGGTTCCCGCCACCGTCGGCAAGGTCGTGCCGGACGGCACCGAGGAAGAGGAATGGAAATGGGTGGTTGACGCCACCCGGGAATGCTTCACCCACGCCAAGAAGGTCGGCGTCAAGATCGCGGTCGAGCCGCTCAACCGCTTCGAAACCTATCTGTTCAACCGCGGCGCCCAGGCACTGGCCCTTGCCGATGCGGTCAGCCCCGAATGCGGCGTCTGCCTCGACGCCTACCACATCCACATGGAAGAATTTAACGTTTATGACGCCATCCGGCAGGTCGGCAAGCGCCTGTACGACTTCCATGTCGCCGACAACAACCGCTTCGCTGCCGGCCTCGGGCAGATCGACTGGCCGAAGATTGTCGGCACGCTGAAGGAGATCGGCTATGACGGCGCGCTGACCAATGAATTCGTCGCCCCCGTCGACCGCACGCCGGCTGCCCCCTATCCCGACATGGTCGAACGCAATCCGGTCGACATCTCGCCAGAGCAGCTGAAATTCATTCAGGACCACGGCTCCAGCGTGCTCACGGAAAAATTCTACACTGACCAGATGCGCATCAATGCGGAAACGCTGCTGCCGCTGATCAAGTAGCCAAGCCGTTTGGAAAGAGCCCTTCCGCCTCACCGCGGCCGGGCCGAGGATGAACATGCGCATCAAGACGGTCCAAGCCTGGTGGGTTCGCATACCGATCGAAGCCGCGAAGCAGCACCGCAGCGACTTCGGTCAGGTGGCGACGTTCGACGCCGCCATCCTGCGCATCGAAACCGACGACGGGCTTGTCGGCTGGGGCGAAGGCAAGAACGCCGCCGGCAGCGCCGGCAGCTACGGCGCCCTTGTCCATTTGCTGAACCATGAGGTCGGGCCGCAGCTGGTCGGCCTCGACCCGGCCGACATCGGCGTCATCTGGGAGATGCTCTACAATGGCGCGCGTCACGACAGCGCCGCCCGCGCCGGCCACGCGATGCCGCAATTGGCACGACGCGGCATGAGCATCGCCGCTATCAGCGCCGTCGACATCGCATTGTGGGACATTCTCGGCAAATCACTCGGCGTTCCGGTCTGGCGGCTGCTCGGCGGCCGCAAGCTGGACCGCATGCCGGCCTATGCTTCCGGCGGCTGGGCCACTGCGGAAGCCATCGGCGATCAGCTGCAATCCTACATCGCCAAGGGCGGCTTCAAGGCGCTGAAGATGCGCGTCGGCGCCATGGACGGCGCCCCGCACGTCTCCGCCGCCCGCGTCCGCGCTGCAAGACAGGCGCTCGGTCCCGACATCGACCTGATGGTCGACGCGCACGGCACCTACACGGTGGCCGAAGCCAAGCGCTTCATCCATCTCGCCGGCGACCTCGATCTCGCCTGGTTCGAGGAGCCGGTGATCGCCGACGACAAGCCCGGCATGGCTGAGGTGCGCGCCTGCGGCTCGATCCCGATTGCCACCGGCGAGAGTGAGGCGACCCGCTATGCCTTCCGCGATCTCGCCGTACTCAAATCCGCCGATATCTTCCAGCCGGATCCGGCCTTTTGCGGCGGCATCAGCGAGGCGATGAAGATCGGAACCATCGCCAGCGCCTTCAATCTGCGCTTTGCGCCGCACCTTTGGGCGGGCGCGCCCTGCTTTTTTGCCGGGCTGCATGTTTGCGCCGCTTCGCCGGCGAGCTTCACCGTCGAATATTCACTCGGGGCCAACCCGATGATCCACGATCTGATCGAAGAGACTGTCGAAGCAAAGGACGGTATGGTAGCGATCCCTGATAGACCCGGGCTGGGATTCACTATTTCGGAGCGGTTCCTGGAGGCGCACGCGCAACACGGCTGACATGAAAGAAAAGAACCTTCTCGCGGAACTCGCCGCCTACCTGTTCTCCCATTCGGACAAGGAGACGGGCCGCACGCCGTCGGAGCGCGAACTGGCAGAGCATTTCAGCGTCAGCCGCGGTCAGATCCGCGAGGCGCTGGCCATTCTCGAGGCCATGCGCATCGTCGAACGACGGGCGAAGTCCGGCATCTACATCGATACAAAGCAGGCGAGCGTCGAGGCTATGGCGCTGTTCGCCCGCGCTGGCCTGCCGCTCGATCCTGTCCAGATCTACGAGACGGTCGAGTTGCGGAAGATCCACGAGATCAAGGCCGCCGAACTTGCCTGTTCCCGCGCCACCGAGGAGAATTTCGAGCGGCTGCGCGAGATCCTGAAGGCCTCAGAGGATCGCATAGCGGCCGGCGAAGGCCTTGCCAGAGAAGACCGCGAGTTCCACCTCGAGATCGTGCGGGCGACCAAGAACAGTGTGTTCCACAATGTCTGCAGCGTCTACTACATGATGGGCGAGATGCGCCTGCCGATCTATTTCAACGATCCCGAACGCAGCGTGCGCTCGCATGCCGAGCACATCCAGATCTACGAGGCGCTGCTGCGCCGCGACGGCAACCTCGCCCAGGCGCTGATGAGCGCTCATCTGCAAGGCGCCGAAAGCTATTGGAAGGGGCTGATCGAGGGGCGTGAGGCGGAACCGCAAAGCCCAGCGCTCGAAAAGGCCTGAAATGCCCAAGATCCTGTCGACACACAGACTGCACCCCCGTGCCTCTTCCATGCTGACAGGGGCCGGCGAACTCGCCGTTGCCTCCGCTCTCGACGCGGCCACGCTGGCCGCCGAGGCAAGGGACGCCGATGTCATCATTGTTCGCGCTCCGTTGCCTGCGGCGCTTTTCGAAGGCGCGACCAGGCTCAGGGCCGCGATCCGCCACGGCGCCGGGCTGGACATGGTACCGATGGAAGCGGCCAACGCGGCGGGCGTGCTGGTGGCGAACGTTCCGGGAGTGAACGCGCGCTCGGTCGCCGAATATGTGATGTTCGCGGCACTGGCGCTGCTTCGGCGCTTTCGTGTGTTGGACCGCGACTTGCGGGCGAAGGGCTGGCTGGCCGGCCGCGAACACACCGTCATGGCCAATGAGCTTGCCGGCAAGACGATCGGCATTGTCGGCCTCGGCGCAATTGGCCAGGCGGTCGGCCACATCGCCGCCCATGGTTTCGATCTGAATGTGGTGGCAACGACGCGCAGCATGCGGCCGGCGCCGGACAGCGTCGGCTTCTTGTCGATCGATGCGCTCATCGAGCAGAGCGACATCATCGTTCTGTGCTGCCCGCTGACGCCCGAAACGCGGGGGCTGATCAGCCGGGAACGTATCGACCGGATGAAGCCGGATGCGCTGCTGATCAATGTTTCGCGCGGGCCGGTGATCGACGACGACGCGCTGATCGAGGCCCTGCAGAAGGGCCGCATCGGCGGCGCCGCGCTCGACGTTTTTGCGACACAACCGCTGCCGCCCAACCATTCCTACTTCGGCTTCGACAACGTCATCGTCACCCCGCACATGGCCGGGATCACCGAACAGTCGATGATGCGCATGGGCGTCGGCGCGGCTGGCGAAGCCTTGCTGGTGCTGGCCAACAGATTGCCGGTTAATCTGCGCAATCCCGAAATGGTCGAGCACTACCGGCGGCGGTTCCCTGCCGATTTCTAAGCAAAGGCTACGCCTCAATTTTCCCGAATTCGCCAGCGACGTTGCCGGTATGGGAAACACCACAAAATTCCTGCTGACCGCCAGTGTCTGCATGGCGGCGGCGCATGCCTTGGCCAACGGACAGGGCAGCTACGTGTTCTGCGACAACGGCTTGCGCTGCGTGATGGCACCCTGTCCATCGAACAGCGCGCTCGACCTCGACACCGGCAAGTTCGTCAAAGGCGTTTCGATCGACATCGATCGCCTGCCGCAGCAAGACAAGGGCCTCGATCTTTCGGACAAGCTCTATGCCGGCAAGGTCGTCGTTGTCGGCTCGATCGAGAACCGCACCCGGACCTTCAACGGCAAGCGATACACCCTGCCTTGGCTGGTTGCCACCAGCATCGAGCGCACCGCCAAGAACAACGAGCGCGGCCACTGCTCGTCGCGCTGACACGCGCTATCGGATCAATTTGCAAGCAGTGCCTCGACCGCAGCGGCGATCCGCAGCAGGTGGTGGTCATGGCCATTGCGCGCCACCAGCATCAGCCCGGCCGGATGCGACATTCCCGGCATCGGCAGCGAGATGGCTGAAAGATCGAACTGGTTGGCGACCTGCGTGTTGCGCAGCAGAAGGCCTTCCGTCCTGTCGCACAGGGCCTCGTCGCCGATCATCGAGACGATCGTCGGCGCGGTCCTCGGCGTGGTCGGCAGGGCCAGCGCGTCGACCGACGCCAGCCGGTCATCCATCGCGGCGGCAAGTGCTGCGCGACGGCGCATTGCTCTGATATAGACCGTGGCCGGAATGGCGGCGGCGCGCGACAATGGCCCGCTTACCCGCGGGTCGACCGGCATCGTCGCTCCCGTCGCCAGCCAGTCGGCATGGATCTCCGCCCCTTCCATTGCCGCGATCGAGGCGCGTTTGGTTGCCGCGCGCAGATCGGCAAGCAGGTCGTCGATCGACAGCTCCACAAGCCGTGCGCCGCTAAGCTCCATCTTGCCAAGGCACCGGTCGAACGTTGTCGCGACCTCTTCCTCCGTATCATCGAACAGCACGCCGCGCGGAATACCGATGCGCAGGCCGTCCAGCGGAAGCGGCAACAGTGCCGCCAGGTTTTCGCCCGCCATCACCGCATCGCCCGCCGCACATTCGGCGACGGTGGGGGCTAGCGGACCGATCGAGTCCAGCGTGGCCGACAGCGGAAACGCACCCGCGAGCGGCACGCGCCGCGCCGTCGGCTTGAAACCGACGACGCCATTCAACGATGCCGGAATGCGCACCGATCCGCCGGTATCGGAACCGATGGAGATTTCGCTGGTGCCTTCGCCGACCGAAACCGCGGCGCCTGAGGACGAGCCGCCCGGAATACGGCTGGCATCACTTGCATTGCCGGGCGTGCCGTAATGTGGGTTGACGCCGATCGCGGTAAAGGCGAACTCGGTCATGTTGGTCTTGCCGAGGATGACCGCACCGGCCTGGCGCAGCCGTCGCACGACAATGGCATCCCGCAGGGCCGGCGCTGCGGTGGCGAGCAGCAGCGAGCCCGCCGTGGTCGGCTCGCCAGCGACATCGAACAGATCCTTGATCGAGACGATAGCCCCATCGAGCGGCCGAGCGTGACGCCGGCTTTTCGCCGCGCATCGGCGGCGTCGGCCGCCGCCCGTGCTGCTTCAGGATAGAGCTTTACGAAAACGCTCTCATCGCCCACGCGAGCAGCAAGACGCGAAACAATTGTTTCGAGGCGATCACGGGCTGATTGCATTTTCGGTGTCGGACTCCGCACGCTTGCAACGTCTTAATGTAGCAGCCACAAACTGGCCGCAGGAGACATAGCCCGGCACGGTCAGGTTTGCACCTGTCGAACCGAAGGAGGAAGGCCCGATGCTCTACGAAGGCAGCTGCCACTGCGGCAAGGTCGCGTTCGAGGTCGAAGGCGAGCTGACCGGAGCCGTACGGTGCAATTGCTCGATCTGCTCGCGCAAGGGTGCACTGCTATGGGCAGTGCCGCATGAGAGCATGCGGGTGCTTGCCTGGGGCGATGATCTCGGCCGCTACAGCTTCGGCAACCATGTCATCGCCCACCGCTTCTGCCGCAGCTGCGGCATTCACCCCTTCGCCGAGGATGTCGGCGAAGGGAGCGGGCGAAGTGCCTATATCAACGTTCATTGCATCGAGGCGTTGGACGTCGCCGCCGTGCCGGTCTTCGACTTCGACGGCCGTTCCGTTTAGGAATTGGGGTCGTCGATCGGCTTGGGGCCAAGGAAGAACGCCGCCAATGCCGCAAGCAACGTCGCCGCCGCGCAATAGGCGAAGGCGCTGGCAACGCCGGTATTGTCGACCAGCAGGCCGCCGAAGACGGCGCCCAACGCGATGGCGACCTGGAACGTCATGACCATCAGCCCGCCGGCGCTTTCCGCCTGATCGGGGGCGGCTCGCACCAGCCAGGTCTGCAGCCCGACTGGGACGGCGCCGAAGGCAAAGCCCCAGCTGGCCACCGCTATTGCAGCCACGACGGGTGAGCCTCCGACCACCAGCAGCAGGAGCGCCGAAAACGCGATCAGCAGAGGCGCCAGGCTGACGGCTGCCTTGAGGCTGCGTTCCGCCATGAAGCCGCCGGCAAAATTGCCGAAGAAGCCACCAATGCCGTAGGCGAGCAGCACAAGCGAGATCGTCTCGATGTCCAGCGCGGGCACCTTCTCGAGAAACGGGCGGACATAGGTGAAGCCGGCAAAGTGTCCCGAGGCGACCAGCAGCACCACCAGCAGTGCCACCCTGATCATCGGCCGCTTCATCACCTCCAGCAGCGTGCGAAAACCTGCCGTACCTGCCGGCGGCAGCTTCGGAATGGTAGCCACCTGCACGAGCAGCGCTAGCGCGCCGACCACGGCGGCGATCATGAAGGCCGTCCGCCATCCCCAGATGTCGCCGACATAGGCGCCGACCGGAGCCGCACAGACCGTCGCCACCGAAACGCCGGTGAGGATGATCGACATGGCGCGCGGCATCAGCCGCATCGGAACGAGCCGCATCGCCATGGCTGCTGACATCGACCAGAAGCCACCGAGACTAATGCCAAGCATGATACGGGCGATCAGAAGAACGGGAAGCGACGACGCAAACGCGGCTACCAGATTTGACAGCACAAGCAGCACCGTCAGCGCCCACATGACCAGCCTGCGGTCCAGCCGCTTGGTGACAATGGCCATTGTCGGCGCCGCAATCGCGCCAATGACGGCGGTGGCCGTTACCGCCTGCCCGGCGGCGCCTTCGGTGATGCCGAGATCCTGCGCAAGCGGCGTCAGCAGGCTGGCAGGCAGAAATTCCGCGGTCACCAGGCCGAAGACTCCGAGCGCCAAGGAGACCACCGCCCCCCATGCGGGCTCGGATCGTTCGCCGGTTTCCGTCAGGTCGAGAACGGCGTCCATGACGCCTGTCGCGGGTTTGGTCATGAGGGATCTCCGATCTGGTTGCAGCGCAGCATCTGGCTGCAGTGCAACATAGGGAGTGACTGTCCGGAGTTTCCATGCTAGAAACACCATTATGCTTGACCGTTCGTCCAAAATCCCTGTCACCGGTGATCCGCTGACAGACATATTGCGCGGATTGCGCCTCGAAGGCGTCGATTACGGCCGTTGCGAGATGAAGGAACCCTGGGGCATCCATTTTCCGGCTCAGGCGGCGGCACGGTTTCATTTCATCGGTAGCAAAGGCTGCTGGTTGCTGCAGCCGTCCGGCGACTGGGTCGAGCTCAAGGCGGGCGACGCGGTGTTGTTGCCGCGCGGTTCAGCCCACACGCTGGCGAGCGAGCCGGGTATCGAGGCGGCGCCGATCCACGGCTATGAGGTCGAGGAGATCTGCAAGGGTGTCTATTGCATGTCGAACGACGGCGTGCCCGGCTGCCGTCCGGGCACCTTGCTGTTTTTCGGCAGCATGTATTTCAATCTCGATGGCTTGCACCCCTTGCTCGGCATGATGCCGGACGTGATGCGCGCGCATGAGTTGGAAGCCTATGAGCCAGGTATCCCGCATTTGCTGGAGGCGATGGCCCGCGAGGTGACGATGGAGCGCGTCGGCTCCGGCGGCATCCTGGCGCGGCTGGCCGATGTGCTCGCCGCGACCGTCATCCGCTCATGGGTCGAGCGCGGCTGCGGCGACTCTTCCGGATGGATCGCGGCGGTGAGGGACCGCGAGATCGGCCGGGTGCTGGCCGCGATCCATCTGGAACCGAGCCGCGACTGGACGGTGGACGCTCTGGCGAAGATGATGGGCGCCTCGCGATCAGGTTTCGCCGAGCGCTTCGCAACCATTGTCGGCGAAACACCGGCAAAGTACGTCACGCAGGTACGGATGCACCAGGCGCGGCAATGGCTGGTCCGCGACCGGCTCAAGATTTCCGTCGTCGCGGCGCGCCTCGGCTACGAATCCGACGCCTCCTTCAGCCGCGCCTTCAAGCGGGTAATCGGATCGCCGCCCAGCCATTTCCGGGCCGAGGAACAGGCGGAGATCCGCCAGGCCGGCTAAACGTTGGCCGGGTTATTGCTCGGTGATGCAGGCCGAGCCGGCGCTGCTCTTGCAATATTTGCCGGAAGCCCCGCACCTGCCATCCGAGACTTCGACAACGGTGCCGCTCAACAACAGCTTGCAGTCACTGGTGGACAGATTGACCGTGCCGTTGAGATCCTTGATCTTCTTGGCGTCGACCTTCGCACCGGCGACAACTTTCTTGGCTGCCTGCGCCTCGCTCAGATGCACCGCCGACAATCCCATACCCGCGACAAGCAGGATCGTCGCAAAGCTGCGTAACAGATTTCCCATAGCCAACCCTCCGTTTTGGGTCTCCAAATTGGGCGTGCAAAGCCCGTTTGGGACCAAAGGATCAGCCTATTCGACAAATCGGAGCATCCGCATCCCCCGTACGGGGGATGACGGGAAGACTCGAGCATTTCGCAGCCAAGTGGAATCACACGGCGTCGCACAAATGCGACTAAAATAGATAGCTAGAGCGGGATGCACGGTCAATTTGAACGCATCCCGCTCTAGCTGCAGTAAAGAGGCTTGTACTTAGCCGGCGTGACGCAGGCTTATTCCGCTGCCCTTATCGAACAGCACCACCTTGTCCGGGTTCCAGGCAAAGCGCACCGGCTGCTCTATCTGCACGTCGGTCCTGGCCGGCACAGTGGCGCGCAGCATGGCGTCGCCGACCCGCAGCGTCAGGATCTTCTCGACGCCATGGTTCTCGACGTCATGGACCCGCGCCTCGACCGGCGCGCCGGTCTCGAGATAGACGTCCTCGGGACGAATACCGAAGACGAGCGGGCGACCGTCGGTCGCCGCGCCCGACTTGGCACCCCCCGAAGTCTTGGCACCCCCCGCAAACGGCAATTCGAAATTCAGCGGTGCCATCACCGCACGCCCGTTAACAAGCTTGCCGTCGATGAGATTCATCGGCGGCGAGCCGACGAAGCTCGCCACGTAGGTGTCGCGCGGATTATTGTAGATCTCGTACGGCGTGCCGGTCTGGACGATGCGGCCATGGTTGAGCACGCCGACCTTGTCACCCATCGACATCGCCTCGATCTGATCGTGCGTCACGAACAGGAAGGTGGCGCCGAGCTGCATCTGCAGGTTCTTCAATTCGGTGCGCAGCGCCTCGCGCAATTTGGCGTCGAGCGCCGACAACGGCTCGTCCATCAGGAATACCCGCGGCTTGCGCACGATGGCGCGGCCGATCGAGACGCGCTGCATCTCGCCGCCTGAAAGCCGGTCGGTCTTGCGGTCGAGCAGATGCTCGATCCGCAGTGTCCTGGCAGCGCGGTCGACACGATCCTTGATCTCGGCATCGGGCAACCGGCGGATCTTCGGCTTCAGCGGAAATTCGAGGTTTTCGCGCACCGTATAACGCGGATAGAGCGAATATTGCTGCAGCACCAGCGCCACGTCGCGCTCGGCCGCGCCCCAATCGGCGACATCGACGCCGTCGATAAAGACCTGGCCTTCGCTCGGTTTTTCCAGGCCGGCAATCATGCGCAGCGTCGTCGTCTTGCCGGCGCCGGTCTCGCCGAGCAGGACGAAGAACTCGCCGTCGGCGATGTCGAGGTCGAGCCCGGTCAAAGCGGTGTGGTTGCCGAATTTCTTCGAAATGTTCTTGAGCTGGATGTGGGCCATCAGAGTCTCACTCCCAGCGATTTGCCGCTCGCCGTGTCGAAGAAATGCGCCTGGCTGGGATCGATTCTAACGAAGACCCTTTCGCCGGGGCCGCCGATGAAGCCGCTCTTGGTGCGTGCACGCAGCATCTTGGAGCCGACCTTGAGGTCGACGATATCGAAGGAGCCGAGCGGCTCAACGATCTGCGTCTCCACCGGCAAGAACCCCTCGGCGGCTTCGCGGCGAACGAGAACGCCTTCCGGCCGGATGCCGAGCGCGAGCTGGCCGCCGGCATGGCCGTTGAGCTTCGACAGCAAGGTGCGCGGGAATTCGAAGCCGGCGGCCGCATCGCCGACCGTGACCGAGGCCGACGAGGCTTTCTCGGTCACCGAAGCGTCGGCGACGTTCATCACCGGGCTGCCGACAAACTGCGCGACGAAAAGATTCGCCGGATGCGAATAGACCTCGTCCGGCGAGCCGACCTGCTGCAGTACGCCCTCATGCATGATGACGATGCGGTCGGCGAGGCTCATCGCCTCGATCTGGTCGTGAGTGACGTAGATGCTGGTCGAGCCCTGCTTGATGTGCAGCCGCTTGATCTCGGCCCGCATCTCCTCGCGCAGCTTGGCATCGAGCGCGCCGATCGGCTCGTCCATCAGCATCGCCTTCGGCCGCCGCACCAAGGCTCGGCCGATCGCGACGCGCTGCATGTCGCCGCCGGACAGGGCCGACGGTTTCTTGGCGAGGAGATCGCTGATCTGCAGCGTCTTGGCGACCGAGCGCACCTCGCTGTCGATCTCGGCCTTGCTCTTGCGCGTCGCCCTCAGTGGAAAGGCGATGTTCTCGTAGACGCTCATATGCGGATAGAGCGAGAACGATTGGAAGACCATGGCGATGTCGCGGTCGGCGGCCTTGAGGTGCTGGACCGGCTTGCCGTCGATGAGGATGTCGCCGCCGTCGATCGTCTCCAGTCCGGCAACGGCCCTGAGCGTCGTCGTCTTGCCGCAGCCCGACTGGCCGAGCAGCACGATGAACTCGTTATCGTCGATCTTCAGGTTGAGGTCCTTGATGACCTGGACGGCGCCGAAATATTTCTGGACGCCGCGAAGCTCGATCTGGGTCAATGCTGTGCCCCCGGGTTTGCCCCTTGCCCGGTGCCGGCCTTCTCCTCCGGCGCGATCTTGGAGGTGATGTTGAAGCCGATCAGGCCGATCAGGATGATGGTCACGCCGTAGCTGTGCAGCAGCATGTGCCATGGCTGGCAGAGCGCGATGATGCCGAGCACCATCAGCACCTGGCTGCCCGGTTCAAGATATTTCTGATTGATGTCGCGAAAACTCATTTGCGGATCGCTCCGAAGGACATGCCGCGCAAGAGGTGGTTGCGGAGCAGGAAGGTGAAGATCGCAACCGGCAGCAGGAACAGGAAGGTTCCGGCGGCAATCACCGTCCAGTCCGGCAGGCCGGCGCCGACCTGGCTGGGAATGAAAGGCGGCGCCGTCTGGGCACGGCGGCTGGTCATGATCAGTGCGAAGGCATATTCGTTCCACGCCGTGATAAAGCAGAACACGGCGGTGGCGGCGATGCCGGTGGCGGCCTCGGGCAGCACGATCTTGAAGAAGGCCTCCATGCGCGTATAGCCGTCGACGAGGGCCGCCTCCTCATACTCCTTGGGGATCTCGTCCATGAAGCCTTTCATCAGCCACACCGAGAAGGACAGGTTGAAGGCGGTGTAAAGGATGATCAGGCCGACATGGGAATCGTTGAGGCCGACCGCCCGGTACATCAGGAACATCGGAATGGCGACGACCACCGGCGGCAGCATGCGCGTCGACAGGATGAAGAACAGCAGGTCCGCCTCGCCTTTCACCTTGAAGCGCGAGAACCCATAGGCGGTGAAGGTGCCCATGCCGACGGCCAGGACGGTCGAGGTTATGGCAACGATCAGCGAGTTCATGAAACGGCTCGGATAGCCCGACCACTGCACCTGGCCCTTGCCGTCGCGCACGATCTTTTCGCCGCCATTGAAGACGACGCGCTCCCACCACGGCGCAGCCGCGTACTCCTCCGGTGATGGCGGGCTGCGCAGCTGCGAACGCTTGGTGAACAACTTGACGAAGGGCGATATCTCCGGCTGGAAAACCACCGTCGGCGGAATGGTGGTGGCGAGGTTGCGCGGCTTGAACGCCGTCGAGGCTATCCAGTAGATCGGCGCCAGGAAGATGATCGTCACCAGCAGGACGGCGACGATGGCGACCCGGTTGAAGGTGATTTCGGAAGAAGTGCGGACTGCGGCCATCTCAGCGCTCCTTCACCTTGTTGAGGTATTTGACATAGATGTTGGTGATCGCCAGCACCATGATCAACACGATGTAGGCGAGCGCGCAGGAGCGCCCGGTCTGCCATTCCTGGAACGCCATCTTGTAGAGCCGGATCGAGATCAGCTCCGCCGTCGGCTGGCTGGTCAGGATATAGGCGAGGTCGAAGGTCTTGAACGCTTCCATGGTGCGGAAGATGACCGCGATCATCAGGATCGGCGCGACCAGCGGCAGCGTGATGCGGAAGAAGGTGTAGAACGGCCCGGCCCTGTCGATCGCGGCGGCCTCGTAGAGATGCTTGGGCACGGCCGACAGGCCGGCCAGCGACAACAGCATGACGAAGGGCGACCACATCCAGATATCGGTCAGCGCGACCGCATAGAGCGCCATTTTCGGATCCGACAGCCATTCGAAGGTGCCGAGGCCCAGCGCATAATTGATGATGCCGAAGGACGGATCGTAGAGCAGTTTCCAGAACAGGCCGACGACGGCCATAGACAGCATCATCGGCAACAACAGGAGCGTCGTCAGCAGGCCCTTGAGCGGAATGTCGCGGTTGAGCAGCATGGCCACGCCGAAGCCGACGAGCAGCTGGCCGGCGACCGAGATGATGACGTATTTTGCGGTGATGGCGAAGTTGGACCAGACATAGGGATCGCTGAGCAGGTCGCGATAGTTTTGCAGCCCGACGAAATTCGCCGCCGCGCTGGTCGAGGCGCGGAAATCGGTGAACGAATAGCCCAGCGAATAGATCAGCGGGAAGATGTTGAAGACGATCAGAAACAGGATCGTCGGGATGATGAAGAGATTGCGGATCGAAATGTCGCTTAGACCGCGAGCAGCGGCCCGCGAGGACCCGTCCAGCGTGGTGATCATCGTGGTCGCCAAGACCCTGCTCCCGGTTCAAGAATCAGAAAAAGAAACGGAGGAGGCACGAACGCCCCCTCCGTGAAGCTTCATACTTATTGGCCGCGGCCGTATTTCTTGAAGGTCGCGTTCCAGTCGGCTGCCAGTGCGTCCAGCGTCTCCTTGGCGGTGCCTTCGCCGCCGATCATGTAGGGGTAGATGCGCTGGTTGAGCTGCTGCAGCAGTTCGGCATATTCCGGAACCGCCCAGAAGTCCTTGACCTTGAACATGGTCTCGTAGAACGCCTTGTTGTAGGGCGTGGCGTTCTGGAATTCGGGCGACTTGAGCACGGCGGCACTGCAGGTGTAGCCGCCAAGCGCTGCCCATTTCTTCTGGGTCTCGTCCTTGATGAACCATTCCAGGAACTTGGTCGCCTCTTCCTGCTTCTGCGAGTAGGAAACGATGGAGATGCCCTGACCGCCGAGTGCGGCGAACTGGTCCCCGTTCGGGCCGGGAGGATTGGCGAAGAAGCCGGTGTTCTTGGCGTTCGGGTTCGACGCCTCGTTGATCAGCGAGGGGAAGAACGCGAAGTAGTTCATGCTCATCGCCGCCAGGTTTTCAGTGATCGCCTGGTTGTCCTCGACGAAGAACGACTTGGCCCAGCCCGGAGGCGTGAACTTGTAGAGTTCCTTGTAGGCGTCGAGCGCCGCGATCGCCTTGTCGGAGTTGATGAAGCCATCGACCTTGTAGGTCTTATAGTCACCCAGCTCGCCGCCAAAGGAGAACAGCGCGTTTTCGAAGCCCATCGCCATCGCGTCATAGGAATTGTCGGTGTAGATGGCGATGCCGTATTTTTTCTGGTCCGGCCGGTAGAAGAACTCGGCGATGTCGCGCAGCGCCTTGAAATCCTTCGGCACGTCGAGATCGTAGCCATACTTGGCCTTGAAGGCTTCCTTTTCCTTCGGATCCTCGAACCAGTCCTTGCGGTAGGACCAGCCGACAGCGTCGCCTTCAAGCGGGATGGCCCAGTACTTGCTGCTGCCGCCCGGATATTCGGCGTAGTACTTCACCGTCGCCGGTGCCATCACGTCGCCGACCTTGTGCTTGTTGAAGAAGTCGGTCAGGTCGACATAGTGGCCACCGGTCGAGCCGGCACCGAGCCATTGCGAGTCGCCGACGACCATATCATAGGCGTCGCCATGGGCGTTGAACTCGGTGAAGGCTTTGGTCTGGAAGTCGGGCCACGGTGTGGTTTCCACCGTGATTTTGACGCCGGTTTCCTTCTCGTACTCGTTGCCGAGTTCCTGCAGGTAATTGGCCGGATCCCATTCCGCCCAGAAGATTGTAAGTTCCTTTTCCTGCGCGTAGACGGACGTTCCGCAGGCTAGCACTAAGCCGATACCAGCAAGCAAGCTGGTCATTGTCTTGCGCATAATGATTTCCTCCCTTGTGCGCATTCTACCGCGTCATGCGAGCCGGCGGCGAGGCCGGCCCTGGTAGTCCTCCCGTGACGGCACCGTTCCGGTTTTTGAGCCTCCTCGTTCGACCGAAACGGATATTAGCCTTCACCCTTTGATCCGCTTTATTTGTCCTGATCTGGTATTACCAATTTCAGACGAACGTCAAGCCCTTTCTTGGACGGCGGCGGACACGCAGACAAGTTGGTTTCTGCGATATCTGCCTGTTTTCCCTGAATTTTCCTACTCCTTGATACAGAGGGGCCTTGCCTCGGCCGCTGCATCGCCAATAGTATGAGTAGGCAGGGTGCAAATCTGGTCGAACCAGATTGGCGTCATCTAGCGGCTGTCATCGGTGCGATCCCATCTCCTTCAATCATCGATTCCGTCACAGCTGCGCGTACCAGCGCGCTGGCGGCCCATTGCGCGACCGACATCATACTGCGGCTGTCCAATCCCCATATATCCTTCAGTACGATCAGCATCTCAACACCGAAGATCAATGACAGCGCCTGCGCGAGCCGCTTGAATTCGCGCGGCGGCAACCGACCTTTGAGTGGCGCAATCGCATCTTTCAAAAGATCGACGCGATGGCCGCGCGTGAACGCCGGTTCGCCGT
The DNA here is from genome assembly GCF_040318415.1 of Mesorhizobium sp. M1163. NCBI lineage: Bacteria > Pseudomonadati > Pseudomonadota > Alphaproteobacteria > Hyphomicrobiales > Phyllobacteriaceae > Mesorhizobium > Mesorhizobium sp. M1163. The sequence goes on from NZ_JAMYMF010000038.1 coordinate 64,499, forward strand.
CAAACGTGCCTGCCTGTCGCTGCGCCCACTGGTCGAGCGACAGTTTCAGCGCCGCCTTGAACGTCGCTTCGAAGGCCTCGATGCGCGGCATGGCGGTCTCGAACAGCTCGGCCACCCGGCGCTCGGGATCGGCAGAGCTCGATTTCCAGGTAAGGATCGGTCCGAGCCCCTCATCGACCACCGCCTGCACCAGCGCCGCCTGGCTCGGAAAATACCGATAGGCGGTGGCGCGTGAGACTTCCGCCGCCTCCGCCACCTCGCTGACCGACGGCGTGGCGCCCGCCTGCATCAGCTTTGTCGCCGTCTCCAGCATCAGCCGCCTGGTGCGCGCGCGGGCCCCGCGCTCTACCCGCGGGTTCGGCCCCTGGCCAGCATCGTCGTCCGTTGCCGCTTGTTGACGTGAGACATTCATGTCAATACGATACGCGCGTCTCAAAAAATTGCAATGGCCCTTCGCGCCGTCGAATGGCCGGGCAAAGGGGCGGCAGCGTCGAACACGCCCAGGACCGGGGAAACGCGATGAAGCGCATCTATGTGGTGGGCACCGCCGACACCAAGGGCGAGGAACTCGCTTTTCTGGCCGATGCGGTCGCCGCAACCGGCGCTTCGATTGCCCGTGTCGACATCGGAACACGCGGCGCGACCGTGCCGGTCGATGTTTCGGCAGACGAGGTCGCCAGCCACCATTCAGAGGGTCGCAATGCCGTGCTCGGCGTCGACGACCACGGCACCGCAGTGGCGGCGATGGCTGCCGCCTTTGCCCGATTTGTTCAATCGCGTAGCGATATTGCCGGGATTATCGGCATCGGCGGTGGCGGCGGCACCTCGATCATCACCACAGGCATGCGCACGCTGCCGCTCGGCCTGCCCAAGATCATGGTTTCGACCTTGGCCTCCGGCGACACCGCGCCTTATGTCGACGTCTCCGACATCGTCATGATGCCGTCGGTGACCGACATGGCCGGCCTCAACCGGCTTTCCCGTGTCGTGCTCCACAATGCCGCCCAGGCGATATCAGGCATGGCGGCAAAGCCGGCGCCGCCGGCCGACGGCAGACCCTCGATAGGCCTCACCATGTTCGGCGTCACCACGCCGTGCGTGACCGCCATCGCCGACGAACTTCGTTCGACTTATGACTGTATGGTATTTCATGCCACTGGAACCGGCGGCCGCACCATGGAAAAATTGGCCGACAGCGGCTTGTTGTCCGGCGTCATCGACATCACCACGACCGAAGTCTGCGACTTGCTGTTTGGCGGCGTGCTGCCGGCGACGGACGATCGCTTTGGTGCCATCGCCCGCACCGGGCTGCCTTATGTCGGCTCGGTCGGCGCGCTCGACATGGTCAATTTCTGGGCGCCGCCAACAATTCCGGAACGCTATCGCGGCCGGCTATTCTATGAGCACAATCCAAACGTCACACTGATGCGCACCACCGCCGACGAAAGCAGAATGATCGGCGAATGGATCGGTACAAGGCTGAGCCTCTGCCAGGGTCCGGTTCGTTTCCTCATTCCGGAGAAAGGCGTGTCGGCGCTCGACATCGAAGGCGGCGCCTTCTTCGACCCTGAAGCCGATGCAGCTTTGTTCGAGGCGATCGAGCGCACCATCAAACCCGCCAAAACGCGGCGCGTTCTGCGCCTGCCGCTGCATATCAACGACCCCGAATTCGCCTGGGCCGCCACAACGGCCTTCCTCGACATCGCCAGACAGTGAGACACCAAGATATGGCCGCCATACCGCGCAAGAAAATCCTGGAGAAATTCCGCAAGATGATCGCGGACGGCGTTCCGATCGTCGGCGGCGGTGCCGGCACCGGCCTGTCGGCCAAGGCAGAGGAAGCTGGCGGCATCGACCTGATCATCATCTACAATTCCGGCCGCTACCGCATGGCCGGGCGCGGCTCGGCCGCCGGCCTGCTCGCCTATGGCAACGCCAACGAGATCGTCAAGGAGATGGCCTACGAAGTGCTGCCGGTAGTGAAGAAGACGCCGGTGCTGGCCGGCGTCAACGGCACCGATCCCTTCGTCATCATGCCGCTGCTTTTGGCCGAGTTGAAGACGATGGGCTTTTCCGGTGTGCAGAACTTTCCGACCATCGGCCTGTTCGACGGCCAGATGCGGCAGAGTTTTGAAGAAACCGGCATGGGCTTCGGGCTCGAGGTCGACATGATCGCCGAGGCTCACAAACTCGACCTGTTGACCACGCCCTACGTCTTCAATCCAGACGAGGCTCGCGCCATGACACAAGCCGGCGCCGACATCGTCGTCGCCCATATGGGGGTGACCACCGGCGGTTCGATCGGTGCGACCTCGGCTAAATCGCTGGACGATTGTGTGAAGGAGATCGACGCCATTGCCGAAGCGGCACGCTCAGTGCGCGAGGATATCATCCTGCTTTGCCATGGCGGGCCGATCTCGATGCCGGACGACGCCAAATATATTCTCGAGCGCTGCAAGGGCCTGCACGGTTTCTACGGCGCGAGTTCGATGGAACGGCTGCCGGCGGAAGCTTCGATCGCCAGGCAAACGGCGGATTTCAAGGCCGTCACGTTCGGCGCTGCGTAGAAGAAGGGGTGAGACGATGACCGACAACAGCAAGGTGTTCGTATACCCAAAAGACGTCAGCGCCTTCGGCTTCGACTGGGGCAGGCTGTCGCTGACGGTCGCTCCCGAAGTGAACGGCGCGAAGCGCTTTTCCGGTGGTGTCGTCGACCTGCCGTCGGGCAAGGGCCATACGCGTCATAACCATCCGGGTGCCGAGGAGATCATTTTCGTCATCTCAGGCAATGGCGAGCAGATGGTCGAAGACGAGAAGGGCAATCCGGTCGTCGAGAAGGTCGGCCCCGGTTGCACCATCTATGTGCCGGAAAGCCGCTTCCATTCGACGCTCAATACCGGCGACGCGCCGATGCAGCTTTTCGTCGTCTATTCGCCGGCCGGGCCGGAATTGGCACTGCGCGACCTGCCGGATTTCAGGCTGCTGCCGTCAGGTGGGAATTGAGATAGACGGCGCCTAAGCCCCGCCCCTGTTCCAGCCCCTACCCCGATCGCCGAACATAATGTAACCGGCGCCGGTCACCGCCACCGTGTCCTCCAGCTTGATGAAGCCGCGCGTCGGGTGGAGCATGGTCGTCTCGACCGAAAGCACCATGTTCTTCTCCAGCGGCTTTGCGGCATAGGTGCCTTCATAGGTCACCGGATGGTTGGTCATCAGGAACGGCGCTTCGTGCGTGATCAGCCCCATGCCATGCGCGAAGAAATCGGTATAGGCCGCAACCTTGGATTTCTTCAGCACGCCTTCGGCATGAGAAATCATGTCACCGCCCAGCGTGCCCGCCTTTACCTTGGAGAAGGCCGCCTGCTGCACCGTCTCGATCTCGGCCAGCAGATCCTCGAGTTCGGCGTCAGGCTCACCCAGCACGCCCATGCGGCAAAGGTCGCCGATATAGCCGTGGTAGTTGCCGCCGGAATCGATCGACATCACCTCGCCCTTCTTCCACGTTTGCGGCGAGGCCGCGCGGTTGTGACTGGAGCCTAGCGTCAACAGGCAATATTCGAAATGCGCGCCGCGATTGGTCTCCTCGCGCCTGAGCTGTTCGATGATCTCGCTCTTGGTTGTGCCTTCGCGTGCCCAGCCGATGGTCGCCAGCATGGAATCGGTGATCAGCTCCGAAGCAATGCGCAGCTTCTCCAGCTCGGCTTCGGTTTTGATTGCTCGCATGCGCTCCAGCATGTGCGTGGCGTCGATCAGCTTGGCGTCCGGCAGCGCGTTGCGGATCAGCATATAGGCGTCGGACGGCAGGAAGGCGGGCTCGATGCCAATGCGGGCATTGCCCTTGCCGATCTTCCGCAAATGCTCGACCGCCAGGTTGGCGGCATCGAGCGTGCCCCAGCAGGCGGCATGCAGTGTCGGCGTCCAGAACGGATGGTTCTGGTGCTCGCCGCCCTCCATGCGGTTGCCGATATAGGCGGCATGCTCCGGCCCGCCTTTCTCGTAGACGACGACAGGCAGATAGCGGCTATGGCCGATCGCATCCATGGCGGCGAAGAAGATGAACTTGTAGCCGCCAAGCAGATATTGCGTGTTGTGCTTGGAGGTGGCGAGCAGCACGTCGATGCCGGCTTCCTCCATCAGCCCGTCCACCCTGGCCTGGTCGAACGGCACGCTGCCGACGACATTCTTGCCCGGAGCAACGTTCATTGTCTCTCTCCCTGAAGTGCCATGACCGACCGCACGTGGCGCCGGCCTTTCTGGTTTAGAGCCTTGGCTCCCCTCAAATCTGCATCATTTTGCCCGGTCTGGTCCAGCCAGAATGGGTCGAGCGGGCGCCAAAAGCTCATTCCGCTACCGGCATGGTCTAATCTGGTCCGGCCAGATCAGCGCATTGGACCGCTTCCCTGTAACTGGTCCAGCGGACGGAAATTTCAAAGCCACGTGAGGATGCGCCAATTCCGTCTCTGGCGAAACCCCGGACAAGGGCCATAATCAGCTTTGCAGGATGCTCACGAGCGTCCGAGGGGTACGGCGGACCCGGCCGGGTCGCGGAGAGGACGGAGTTCGATCATGCCAGAGTTCACCATTTCCAGGCGTACGATGCTTGCGGGTTCGGCATTGCTGCTGGCCTCCACCGCCATGCCGACGATCGGCTGGGCGCAGACGCCGAAAAAGGGCGGACGACTGGTTGTCGCCGCTGATTCCGAGCCGCGCAATCTCAATCCGGCGATTGTCGCCTCGAACGGCGTCTTCTTCATCTCGAGCAAGATCGTGGAAACCTTGGCCGAGGCCTCCTTCGGCGGCAAGGACGGGCTCGAGCCACGGCTGGCGCTCAGTTGGGAAGGCGCCGCCGACGGCCTGTCGGTGACGTTCAAACTGCGCGAGGACGTCAAATGGCATGACGGGAAGCCCTTCACCTCAGCCGATGTCGCCTTCTCGGCGCTGCAGGTCTGGAAACCGCTGCAGAATCTCGGCCACACCGTGTTCAAGGATCTGGAGGCGGTCGACACGCCGGACGAGGCGACCGCCGTGTTCAAATTCGCCAAGCCGACCCCGTTCCAGCTGATCCGCAACGCCTTGCCGGCGCTGAGCAGCGTGGTGCCCAAGCACATCTACGAGACCGGAAAGATCGAGGACAACCCGGCCAACAACGCCCCGGTCGGCACCGGACCGTTCAAATTTGCCGAATACAAGCCCGGCGAATATTACCGGCTGGAGAAGAACACCGACTATTGGGGCAAGGACGAGCCCTATCTCGATGAGATCATCTATCAGGTGCTGCCGGACCGCACGTCGGCGGCCAGCGCGCTCGAGGCCGAAGAGATCCAGCTCGCCGCCTTCTCCGCCGTGCCCCTGGCCGATCTCGACCGCATCTCCAAAGTGCCCGGCCTCAAGGTGATCACCAAAGGATACGAAGGGCTGACTTACCAACTGGTCGTCGAGATCAACCATCGCCGCAAGGCGCTGGCCGACCTGAAAGTGCGCCAGGCGATCGCTCACGCTATCGACAAGGATTTCGTCGTCAAGACGGTGTTTCTCGGCTATGCCGCCACCGCCACTGGCCCGGTGCCGAAAAACGACCCGCAATTCTACACCGCCGACGTGCCGACCTATGCTTTCGACGTCGCCAAGGCCAACGCCTTGCTCGACGAGGCCGGCTACAGCCGAGGCGATGATGGCAAGCGCTTTTCGCTGAAACTGCTGCCGGCGCCCTATTTCAACGAGACCAAGCAGTTCGGCGACTATCTTCGTCAGGCGCTCGCCGCCATCGGCATCGACGCCCAGCTGGTCAACAACGACTCTGCCGCGCATATCAAGGCGGTTTACACCGACCACGCCTTCGACCTTGCGGTCGGGCCGCCGGTGTTCCGCGGCGATCCGGCGATCTCGACCACCATCCTGGTGCAGAGCGGCATTCCCGACGGGGTGCCTTTCTCCAACCAGGGCGGCTACAAGAACGCCGATCTCGACGCTCTGATCGCCAAGGCATCGGAGACGCTTGACACCGCCGCCCGCACCGAACTCTACAAGGAGTTCCAGAGAAAAGTTGCCGCCGACCTGCCACTGATCAACGTCGCCGAATGGAGTTTCATCAGCGTCGCCCGCGATACGGTCAAGAACATCGCCAACACCCCGCGCTGGGCGGTGTCGAACTGGGCGGACACCTATTTAGAATCGTGACACATTCTGGCGGATGAAAATTCGCGCCGAAATCCGTGTGGAAACTTGGTCAAATACCGAGTTCCTTCACACCCCCCTCTGTCCTGCCGGACATCTCCCCCGCAAAGGGGGAGATTGGCTGGCCGCAACGTCGGCTTATTTGCCTGCTGCGTTGAAGATTGGCGAAATCGCTAATGACATCCGATCTCCCCCCTTGCGGGGGAGATGTCCGGCAGGACAGAGGGGGGTGGGAAGAAACACCGCATCTCCTAATTGCCACTGCGCCAAGCACCCGGCGCCGCCATGAGCCGCGCCCTCACCCTCCTTCGCCGTCGCCTCGTCGGCAGCATCTTCGTGTTGCTGATTGTCGTCATCGGCACCTTCCTGTTGCTCGAAGCCGCTCCCGGCGATGCGGTCGATGCCTACATCGTCTCGACCGGCGGCGACGCCGGCATGATCGAGCTGTTGCGTCACCGCTGGGGGCTCGACCAATCTGAGCTGACGCGGCTGGCCAATTACCTTTGGGCGCTGCTGCATCTCGACCTTGGCCAGTCCGTCACCTTTTCGCGGCCGATCCGCGATGTCATCACCGAGCGCCTGCCCAACACGCTGCTGTTGATGGGCAGCGCCGCCGCGCTCTCCTTCGGACTCGGCTCGGTGCTCGGCATCTATGCCGGCGCCAGACCCGGCAGCGTCCGTGATCGCTTCCTGTCAATCGGCTCGCTGGCGGTCTATGCCATACCGGGCTTCTGGCTCGGGCTGGTGCTGATCATCGTCTTTGCCGTCGACCTGCGCTGGTTTCCGATCGGCGGCATCGAGAGCATCGCCTCGGCCAGGACCGGCCTTGATCGCGCTGGCGACATCGCCCGCCATCTCGTCCTGCCGGTCTCCGCGCTCGGCTTCATTTATCTCGCGCTCTATCTGCGCATGATGCGCGCCGGCATGGCCGAGGTCTGGCGGCAGGATTTTGTCCTCGCCGCTCGCGCCAGGGGACTTTCCCGCCGTCGTGTCGTGCTCGCCCATGTCGCCCGCAACGCGCTGTTGCCGCTGGTCACCATGCTTGGCCTGCAGTCCGCGCAAATGCTGGGCGGCAGCGTCGTCATCGAAAGCGTCTTTTCGGTGCCAGGCCTTGGCCGATTGGCGCAGGAAGCGGTGGCGGCACGCGACACGCCGTTGCTGCTCGGCATCATTCTCGTCAGCGCCGTTCTGGTCGTCATCATCAACCTTCTCGTCGACATCGCCTACGCCGTCCTCGATCCGCGCGTCGGAGCCAATGAGGCCGGCGCGTGAACCCGCTTCGCCGTTTTCTCCGGACGCCGGAAGCGATCGCCGGCATTGTCATCCTGGCGGCGCTGTTTGCCGTGGCGCTTGCCGCACCTTTGTTCTTTCCCGGCGATCCGCAGGCCATTGCCGGGCCGGCATTGCTGCCGCCGTTCCAGGACTGGTCGCTACCACTAGGCACCGACCGCCTCGGCCGTGACATGCTGGCCGAGCTTTTCCACGGCGCCCGCACCTCGCTGGCGGTCGGCCTGGCGGCCGCCGCCGCCGCCCTTGCCGTCGGCGCAGTGATCGGCACGCTGGCCGGCTTTGCCGGCGGCCTTATCGACGAAGTGCTGATGCGCATCACCGACGCTTTCCAGACCGTGCCAGCTTTTCTGCTGGCTTTGGCCTTCGTCAGCATCGTCGGGCCGTCGCTCGGCGTCGTCGTCGCGGCGATCGCACTGGGCGCCTGGACCGGACCGGCACGCGTGGCGCGAGCCGAAGTGCTGTCGATCCGCGAGCGCGATTTTGTAGCGGGCGCCCGCGTCATCGGCATGCATCCGCTGGAGATCGCCTTTCGCGAGGTGCTGCCCAACGCATTGCCGCCGGTACTGGCATTGTCGTCGGTGATCGTCGCCGCGGCGATTCTCACCGAAGCGGCATTGTCCTTTCTCGGCCTCGGCGACCCCAACCGCGTTACCTGGGGCGGCATGATCGCCGAAGGCCGTGCCGTGCTGCGCACCGCGCCGTTCCTGTCGATCGTTCCGGGAATAGCACTCGTGCTCACGGTGCTAGGTGTGTATCTCGCCGGCGAAGGCGTCGTCGAGACGACGGCGGTGAGGAGGGGCCTGTCGTGACGGCGCTGCTTTCGATCCGCAATCTGACGGTGACCTATCGCCCCGATGGCTCCGAGGTGACGGCACTAAAGAGTGTCAGCCTCGACATTCCCGCCGGCGAGCGCTTTGCCATCATCGGCGAGAGCGGTTCGGGCAAGAGCACGCTGGCGCTTGCCATTGCCGGGCTGCTGCCGGGTTCTGCCAGGATCGAAGGCCGCATCGATTGGCTCTTGCGCCCGCCGCCAATGTCTGGTGCCAAGACACCCCCCTCTGTGGGGGGCGGCGCCCGAAGGGGGGGGGCCAGCGGGGGGGGGGGGGGGGGCGGGGCCAGCAAAACAGGGAGCGAAGGAGGTGGG
>NZ_JAMYMF010000039.1:0-72657 GCF_040318415.1 Mesorhizobium sp. M1163
TGCCGCCCACAAGCTTGGTGCCTAGAAAAGCCTCCGCCAAGCTCAACTGGCCCGTCTGCTTCACTGCCATCGCGATTCCCTCAGAGCGTCCACCTCAGAGAATCACAATCAGCGAATTACGCAACAGGCCCCATGTGGGGGAGATGCCCGGCAGGGCAGACGGGGGCACTGTCCCTCGGCCTGTCAGTCGGAGACAACTACGTCGTCAGACCGTCATGGTGAACGGTCAAGAGGCTGGCGATCCTTCGCGCCCCCGTCTGCCCTGCCGGACATCTCCCCCGCGAGGGGGGAGATTGGATGGCGCTTCGGATTTCGCCAACCTCGAACGTCAAAGGCAGGGAATGAGAAGCGCAAAGCTGGGGCGATTATTCTTTGGGCACAGCAATTTTGTTCTTGCTTTGTGCCGGCAGCTATGGTACTAATCTCGCTATGGTGCTAACTGGCTCCAACGACCCGCCGCTTGGCGGGTTTTTTGTTTCCGCTCGATCTCGGGCGCAGGTCACGCCAAGATAACAACCACTGCGATCACCCCGAACAGCGCGATCAGCAGTAAGTCGGCGACCCGGTAAAGTTTCAGCGCCCGTCGGATGTCGGTGCTCTCGATATCGTCGCGGCGGCCGCCTTCGCCCATCAACGCGTCTTCGACCATGACGCCGTCATAGGAACGGGGGCCGGCGAGCGCCAGGCCGAGCGCACCGGCCATCGCTGCTTCCGGCCAGCCGGCATTGGGCGAGCGGTGTTTTTTCGCATCGCGCCGCACAGCATGCCAGGCGGCTTTGGCATCGGCGCCCTTGACCAGGAAAGCGGCAAGCACGATCAGCAGCGCCGTCAGCCGTGATGCCGGCAGGTTGATCCAATCGTCGAAGCGCGCCGCCGCCCAGCCGAAGGCCTCGTGGCGCGGGGTGCGGTGGCCGATCATCGAATCGGCGGTGTTGGCGGCCTTGTAGGCGACGCCGCCGGCGAGCCCGCCAACGCCGATCCAGAACGCCGGCGCGACGACGCCGTCGGAGAAGTTCTCGGCCAGGCTTTCGATCGCGGCGCGGCAGACAGCGGCCCTGTCGAGCTTTTCCGGGTCGCGGCCGACGATCCGCGAGACGGCAATGCGGCCCATGTCCAGTCCGCCGCTGTCGAGGGCGTCGGCCACCGCTTCGACATGCTCGGCCAGGCTCTTCTGCGACAGCAGCGACGTCGCCAGGATTGCGATGACCAACAAGCCGAGGGGAATGCTCCAAAGCATGGCTTCGATCCAGAAGGCGAGGGCGGCCGGCACCAGCACGATGACCAGCAGCGCGAGCACGCCCCAGCGGCGACGGTGGGCGTCGGAATCAGTGGCGCGGTTGAGCCTGCCGTCGAGAAAGGATATCAGCCTGCCGAACCAGGTGACGGGATGGCCAATGGCATCGAAGAGCTGGGCCGGGTAGCCGAGTACAAGTTCGATGGCCAGCGACAGGAAAGTGATCAGGATCGACATGAAGTCTCTTGATGGAGTGACGGCGGCAGTGGACCACGGCGGAAGCCTTGGCCGGGCGAGGGCGCTTTTCCCTCACGCGCCGCTGCCTTTCGTCGACCTCTCGACCGGGATCAATCCGCACTCCTACCCGCTTTTCGATTTGCCCGCCACCGCCCTGTCGCGATTGCCGGAAGCAGCGCGTGCCCGCGAATTGGCCGAAGTCGCGGCAAGCGCCTATGGCGCTCCATCGGCGGCGAATGTCGCAGCGGCGCCCGGCACGCAGATCCTGTTGCCGCGCGTCGCTTCGCTGGTCAGCCCGGGCAGGGCGCTGGTGCTCGGGCCGACTTATGCCGAGCATCGGCGGGCAGCGGCGATCGCCGGCCATGCGGCGGCTGAAGTCGATGATTTCGAAGCCTTGGCGGCGGCCGACCTTGCCGTCGTCGTCAATCCCAACAACCCGGACGGGCGCGTCGTCGAGCGCGAAAGATTGCTTCGACTTGCCGCAAAATTGCGCGCCAGAGGCGGGCTGCTGGTCGTCGACGAGGCCTTCATGGATGTCGGCCCACGCAGCGAAAGTCTCGCTGGCGACGTCGACCAGGGCGGCATCGTCGTGCTGCGCTCGTTCGGCAAGTTCTTCGGCCTGGCCGGCCTGCGGCTTGGCTTTGCATTGACCGAGGCGCTGACGGTCGAGCGGCTGCAGGCGCAATTCGGGCCATGGGCGATTTCCGGGCCGGCGCTCGAATATGGCATAAGGGCGCTTGCCGATACCGGCTGGCAGGCCGGGATGCGGCGCCGATTGGCCGAGGATGCCGCACGGCTCGATGCGCTGTTCGGCCGGTTCGGCGTGCCTGTCGCCGCTGGCACCGCGCTGTTCCGCTATATCAGGCTGGCGAACGCCGCCCGCCTGTTTTCGGTGCTCGGCCAGCGCGGCATCCTGCTTCGGCATTTCGCCGACCGGCCGGATGTGTTGCGCGCCGGCCTGCCGGGAGCCGACGAAGAATGGCGGCGGCTCGAATCAGCGCTTGCCGGCTGGGCCTCGCGGCGCGACGATGATGCCAAGGGAGAAACGATCCAATGATCCATGTCTGCTCGCTGTCCAAAGTCGAGGAAACGGTGACGAAGACCGGGGCCGGGCGGCTGCTTTCGCTGCTCGCTGCCGGCACGGAGGTGATGCGGCCGGCCTCGATCACCAGGGAAAACCATCTGCACCTGGTCATGCACGACATTGCGGTAGCGCAGGAGGGCATGACCATGCCGGGCGAGGAGCATGTCTTGAACCTGCTCGATTTCGCCCGCCAATGGGATCGCTCGCGGCCGCTGGTGGTGCATTGCTATGCCGGCATCAGCCGGTCGACCGCCTCGGCCTACATTATCGCGGCAGCGCTGGCGCCGAAGCGCGACGAAGCCGAACTGGCCAAGACGCTGCGCGCGCTGTCGCCCACGGCGACACCCAATCCGCGGCTGATCGCAATTGCCGACGCACTGCTCGAGCGCGACGGCCGCATGAGCCGCGCCATCGAGGCGATCGGGCGCGGCGCCGAAGCGTTTGAGGGCACGCCGTTTGCGCTGAGGATCGAGGGCTAGTTACGCCAGCCAATCCGCCAGCTTTGCCTTGCGCACGTCCTTCAGCAAGCTGATGAAGCCGTCGGCTTGATGCTCGGCGGTGAGCCGGCCTTTTTCGGCGGTTGCAATGCTGGCGTCGCCGACCACGCCATTCGGGTTGAGGTCGCTGGCGATCCAGGCGAAGGCGTGCGTTCCGGTGTGGCGCAGCAGCGAAAATTCCTTTTCGGCGCGCGCAACCTTGGAGACGAAATTGTCGGCCTTGGCCATGTCGACGAGGTCGGGCCGGAAGTGCAGCATCAGCGAGGTCTCGACGTCGCCGCCATGAATGCCGTGGCGGTCTTCGAGGTCGGTGTACATGCCGGCCGGCCGGCCAAACCGTTGCCAGCTGGTCTTTACCGCCAGCATCTTTGCCCGCACGCGCAATTCGCGGGTGACGATGCCCATGATCTCCTCATTGCCGCCATGCGAGTTGACGACAATCAGTTTTCGCACGCCGGCGCGTGCGACCGACAGGCCAAGTTCGGTCCACGCCTCGACCAGGGTCGTCGCCGGCAGAGTGAGGGTGCCGGGCGCATGCAAATGCTCGTTCGACTTGCCCACCGCCTGAACCGGCAGGATGCGGATGTCGAGATCGCCGGGCAGGCGCGCGATCACCGTTTCCAGCATGCCGTTCATGATCGAGGTGTCGGTCGAAACCGGCAGATGGGGCCCGTGCTGCTCGATCGCCGCCAGCGGCAGAACGGCAATGGTCGCCTCAGGATCGACGGTCGCGTATTCGGTGGTCCGGTAGTCACCCCACCATACGCGTTTTTTTGTTCCGGCCATTTTTTACCTCGAAGAGACTGGATGCGCGCTTGATGAGGGGCGGCACCAACCTTTGTCGTGTAACTTGAGATCATCGGCCTGTCGATTCCAGCCGCTGGCCAGCGCTCCTCAACCCGCCGCGATGACCTCGATCTCGACCTTAAACTCCGGCCGGGCAAAGCCGGACACGATCATCAGCGTCGAGGCCGGCGCCGGACTGGCGAACAGCCGGTCGCGAACCTCCATATAGGGCCGCAGGAAGGCGCGGTCGGTGACGTAGGCGTTGATGCGGACGATGTCGGACAGGCCGAGCCCGGCCTCGCCGAGAATCGCCGCTATGTTCTGGAAACAGAGCTCGGCCTGTGCGCCGGCCTCCTCGGGGATCTGGTCGTCCGCTGTGATCGCGACCTGGCCCGAACACAGCACCAGCCGCTTGCCGGGCGGCAGCTCGACGCCATGGCTGTAGCGGGCGAAGGGCGGCTTGATCGACTTCGGCGTGAGAAATTTGAACATGGCAATCTCCGTTCACGGCAGCGTAAAGCTGGATGTAGGCGGGCATCAAGATGGCGGTGCATGTCACGAGGGCGATTGTGGACAGGCGATCAAAAAATAGGCACGATGCCTTCCGTACAGCATGACCCGTCCGGCCTTCGCGCCGCCATTGCACAGGCGGGCATTGCACAAGCGGGCGGTCCCGACGCAACGCGCCGGTGGCATGTGTCTTGCTTCTTGAAACAATGGTGTCGAGCCCGGCGCGTGATGCGCCGGAGCGAACAAAGGGTGGTGTGGATGTACGGAAGACTCAAGATTTCGGCGGGCGTGATCGTGCTGCTTGGCGCAGGTACGCTTGCCGCGGCAGCGAACGAAAAAGTCACCTTCGGCACCAACTGGCTGGCCGAGCCGGAACATGGCGGTTACTACCAAGCCGTGGTGGATGGTACCTATGCCGCATGCGGCATCGACGTGACGATCATGCAGGGCGGCCCACAGGTCAGCGGCCGGCCGCTGCTGCTCGCAGGTAAGATCGATTTCTACATGGGCGGCAATCTGCTGTCGGCCTTCGATGCCGTGCAGCAAGGCATACCGATGCGCGTCGTGGCCGCCGACTTCCAGAAGGACCCGCAGGTCATCATGTCCCATCCCGGCCAGGGGCTGGACAAATGGGAAGACCTGAAGAACGCCGACCAGTACATCCTCGGCGACGAAGGTGCGCAGACCTTCTTCCAGTGGATGGTCACCGACCTCGGCTTCGATGCCGCAAAACGCGTGCCCTACACTTTCAACCCGGCTCCGTTCATCGCCAACAAGAAGTCGATCCAGCAGGGCTACGTCACCTCGGAGCCATTCGCCGTCCAGAAGCAGGGCGGTTTCACGCCGAACCAGTTCCTGCTGGCCGACTATGGCTGGGACACATATGCAACGACGGTCGAAACCATGCAGGAGACGGTCGACAAGCGACCCGAGGTGGTCCAGTGCTTCGTCGATGGCTCGGCCAAGGGCTGGTACAATTATCTCTACGGCGACAACAAGGCCGCCAACGAGATGATCAAGAAGGAAAATCCGGACATGACGGATGAGCAGATCGCCTTCTCGATCGAGCAGCTGAAGAAGTTCGGCGTGGTCGATTCCGGCGACAGCGAAAAGCTCGGCATCGGCGCCATGACCGATGCGCGCATCCAGAGTTTTTACGACAAGATGGTCAAGGCCAAGGTAACGCCGGCGGGCATCGACATCAAGAAGGCCTACACGCTGGCCTTCGTCAACAAGAGCGTCGGGCTCGACCTGAAGAAGTAGGCCGTGAAGCTGGAGAAAGTGGCGCAACAGCCAGGAAGCGTATCGGGGCCGACGCTGTTGGCGCTGCGTGGCGTCGGCAAGGTGTTTTCCAACGGCGTCACCGCGCTCAGCAATGTCGAGCTGACGATCCGGGAAGGCGATTTCCTCAGCCTGCTCGGGCCGTCGGGCTGCGGCAAATCGACGGCGCTGCGGCTGATCGCCGGGCTGTCGACGCCGACCTCGGGTGTGCTCGACTGGCGCGGCAGCGGCGCCCTCGATCGTTCGACTATCGGCGACCGCTCGAATATCGGCTTCGTCTTCCAGGAGCCGACGCTGCTGCCCTGGGCCGATGTCTTCGACAATGTCTGGCTGCCGCTGCGGCTGAAGGGCGTGTCGCGGGCCAAGGCGGCGCCGGCGGTGATGGAGATGCTGGCGAGGGTTCACTTGACCGGCTTCGAGAATGCCGTGCCGCGCGAATTGTCGGGCGGCATGAAGATGCGCGTCTCGATTGCCCGGGCCATGGTGACCAAGCCGCGGATTCTGTTGATGGACGAGCCGTTCGCAGCACTCGACGAGATCACCCGCTTCAAGCTCAACAACGATCTGCTGGAGCTGTGGCAGGATGAACGTTTCACCGTCGTTTTCGTCACCCACAGCGTCTTCGAAAGCGTATTCCTCTCCAACCGCGTCGTCGTCATGGCGGCGCGGCCGGGCCGGGTGTTTGCCGAGCTCGCCGTCGATGCGTCCTATCCGCGCGACGAGGCGTTTCGCACCTCGCCTGACTATGCCGCGCTCTGCCGCCAGGCATCCGACGTGCTGATCGGCGCCATCAACTCAACTGCCGGACCGCATCATGACGGCCATTGAAGAACAAGTGCTGGCGCTCGACCCGGAGGAGGCGCGTCGCGTCCGCCAGGAGCGCTTCGAGCGCATCGGCAGATGGCTGCTGCCGCTGGCGATCATGATCCTGGCGATCTGGCTGTGGGACCGCGTCTGCGTCTGGAACGACATCCCGAAATACATCCTGCCGCGTCCCGGCGTGGTGCTGCAGACGCTGCACGACGATGCCGGGCTGCTGTTCTCCTCGCTGCTGGTGACACTCAGGATCACCTTCTTGAGCCTGCTTCTCGCCGTCATCGGCGGCGTCGGGCTGGCAGTGCTGTTCGCGCAGTCGAAATGGGTGGAGATGTCGTTCTTTCCCTTCGCCATCGTGCTGCAGGTGACGCCGATCGTCGCGATCTTTCCGCTGATCAATATCTATGTCGACAACCAGACGACAAAGCTTTTGCTTTGCGCCTGGATCGTCGCCTTCTTCCCGATCCTCTCCAACACCACGCTCGGCCTCAATTCCGTCGACCGCAATCTGCGCGATTTGTTCAAGCTCAACGGCGCCACCCGCTGGCAGCAATTGCGCTATCTGCGGCTGCCGGCGGCGATGCCTTATTTCCTCGGCGGGCTGAAGATCGCCGGCGGCCTGTCGCTGATCGGTGCGGTGGTGGCCGAGTTCGTCGCCGGCGCCACCGGCCAGTCGTCCGGCCTAGCCTCGCGCATCATCGAGGCCGGCTACCGGCTCAACGCGCCGAGGCTGTTCGCGGCGCTGATCCTGATCTCGCTCACCGGCATCCTGATCTTCCTGGTGCTGTCGCTGATTTCGCATCTCATTTTGCGGCGCTGGCACGAGAGCGCGCTGAGGCAGGAGCGGTGATGGTGGACAGCGCCGCCTTGATACCAGCTTCTGGTTCCTACCATCTCGCCAAGGTTCGGCTTCATGCCTCACTGACGCCGGGCTTTTCTGGAGCCTTCGATACCGACGGGTTTGGGCTCGCCGATATCGCCATCGCCGATGGCAAGATCTCCGGGATTACGGCGCATCGATCCAACGCATCGGCGGACGCCCTCGACCTCGGCGGCCGGATCGTCTTGCCGTGTTTCGTCGACTGTCACACCCATATCGACAAGGGCCATATCTGGCCGCGAAAGCCCAATCCCGACGGCACTTTCATGGGCGCGTTGAACGCGACCGGCGCCGACCGCGCGGCGCGCTGGAGCGCCGACGACGTTGCCCGCCGCATGGATTTTTCGCTGCGCTCTGCCTATGCGCATGGCACCAGGGCGCTGCGTACGCATCTCGACAGCGTTGCGCCGCAGGAAGAGATCTCCTGGCCGGTGTTCGAGACGATGCGGGAGAAATGGCGCGGCCGCATCGAGCTGCAGGCGGCCTGCCTGCTCGGCATCGAAGGCGTGCGCGACAGGAAATGGTTCGAGAGGCTGGCCAAGCGGGTGGCTGCCGCCAAGGGCGTGCTCGGCGTCGTCACCTATATGGTGCCGGACCTCGAGGAACTGCTTGACCAGGTGTTTGCGCAGGCGATCAAGCATGGCCTCGACCTCGATTTCCATGCCGACGAGACCGACGATGTCTCGGCGATCTCGCTCAAGAAGATTGCCGAAGCCGCCCTCTGGAACGGTTTTGACGGGAACATCCTGGTCGGCCATTGCTGCTCGCTGGCGCGCCAGCCCGATCTCGAGGTGCTCGACACGCTGGACAAGGTCGCCAAGGCCGGCCTGGCGGTGGTGTCGCTGCCGATGTGCAATCTCTATCTGCAGGACCGGCGCGGCGACAACACCACGCCGCGCTGGCGCGGGGTGACGCTGCTGCACGAGATGAAGGCGCGCGGCATTGCCGTCGTCGTCGCCTCCGATAATACGCGCGACCCGTTCTACGCCTATGGCGATCTGGACATGCTGGAGGTCTATCGCACGGCGACGCGCATCCTGCATCTCGACCATCCCGTCGCTGACTGGCCGCAAGCGGTGACAGCGACGCCGGCCAAGGTGATGCGGCTCGATGGTTTCGGCACGCTTGCCGCCGGAGGGCCGGCCGATTTCGTCGTCTTCAAGGGGCGAAGCTGGACGGAATTGCTGTCGCGGCCCGAATCGGATCGCATCGTGGTGCGCGACGGCCAGGCGATCGAACGCCAGCTGCCCGATTATGCCGAACTCGATGATCTGATGGTGGAATGATGGATATTGCGGCGCTCAAGCGCGACCTGGACGGCCTCAAGGTCGACGACCATCCGGCGATCGTCCAGCAGAAGAGCCGCGACTTCTACTGGTACAGCCCGGTGCTGAAGCAGCAGCTCGAGCATGTCACCGGCGACCTGATCGTGACGCCGAAAACGGAAGACGAGGTCGTCCGCGTGCTCGCCGCCTGCCACCGGCATGGCGTGCCGGTGACGCCGCGCGGCAGCGGCACCGGCAATTACGGGCAGGCGATGCCCCTGTCCGGCGGCGTCGTGCTCAATCTCGCCGAGATGAACGCGATCAAGGCGATCGCGCCCGGTCGTGTCGTCACCGGTCCCGGCGCCGTGCTCGCCGACATCGACAAGGCGACTCGGGCGCATTCCGGCCAGGAGCTCCGCATGTCGCCGTCGACCTACAACACGGCATCGATCGGCGGCTTCGTCGCCGGCGGCTCCGGCGGTATTGGCTCGATCCGCTGGGGCGGCTTGCGCGACCTCGGCAACGTCATCCGGCTGAGGACCGTGACGATGGAGGCACAGCCCCGCGTCATGGAGCTCACCGGCGAGGACGTGCTGAAAGTGATGCACGCCTACGGCACCAACGGCATCATCACCGAAGTCGAGATGCCGCTAACCGCCAGTTATGACTGGATCGACGTCATCGTCGGCTTCGACGATTTCATGGATGCGGCCGGCTTCGGCAACGATCTCGCCATCCAGGACGGCATCCTGGCGAAGCTGATCACGCCGATAGCAGCACCCATCCCCTACGATTACTTCAAGCGCTACCAGCGGTTTTTCCGGCGCGGCCAAAGCATCGTCGTCCTGATGATCGCGCCGCATGCGATGGATGCCTTCCTCGCCTTCACTGCGCGCAGTAAGGGCGAGATCGTCTTTCGCGCCGATAAGGAGGCCGATCTCAAGGGGCTGCCGCCGGCCTATGAGCTGACCTGGAACCACACCACGCTGCGCGCCATCCGGGTCGACCCGACGATCACCTATCTGCAGACCCGCTACCCGTCGCCGGACCACCTCGGCCACGTCAAGGCAATGGTCGAACGCTTCGGCGACGAGGTGCCGGCGCATCTCGAATTCATCCGCTTCGACGGCGCCATCGGCATCGCAGGGCTGCCGCTGGTGCGCTTCACCACGGCGGAGCGGCTGGACGAGATCATCCGCATCCACGAGGACAATGGCTGCTGGATCTTCAACCCGCACCGCTACACGCTGGAAGAAGGCGGCATGAAGCGGACGGATGAAGTGCAACTGGCTTTCAAGCGTGAGACCGACCCGCAAGGGCTACTCAATCCGGGCAAGATGATCGCCTGGGAAAACCCGGACTATGATTATCGCTCAGGCAAGTCGTTCCTGTTCAAGGGGCTGGAGAAGGCGGGTTGAACGTCCTCGTCCTCTACGCTCATCCGGTCGAGACCAGCTTCAATGCCGGCCTGCACCGGACCATCGTCGAGCGCCTGAAGGCCGCCGGCCATGTCGTGGACGACTGCGATCTCTATGCCGAGGGTTTCGATCCCAGGCTGACGCGGGCCGAACGGCTGTCCTATCACGACGAACGCAGCGACGGCGATCCGGCGTCGCCTTATGTCGAGCGCTTGCTGTGGGCCGAGGCGCTGGTGCTGTCATTTCCGGTGTGGAACTTCGGCTATCCGGCCATTCTGAAAGGCTTTTTCGATCGCGTCTTCCTGCCCGGCGTGTCGTTCAAATTGGTTGACGGCAAGGTGCAGCCGTCGCTGCACAACATTCGCAAGGTCGCCGCGGTCGCCACCTATGGCGGCAGTCGGTTCCGCGCCATGCTGATGGGCGACCCGCCGCGCAAGCTGGTCAAGCGGGTGCTGCGTGCGACCATCAAGCCTGGCGGCTCGGTTTCCTACCTCGCGCAGTACTCGATGAACCTATCGACCGACGAGAGGCGGACGAGGTTCGTGGCGAAGGTCGCGGCCGAGATGGATGCGTTCTGAGCTACATCCGCACTCGCTCGGCCTTCGGATCGTACATCGGCTTGAGCGAGGCCTCGGCGGCAAAGCGCTCGCCGGCGATCTCGATCTCGTAGGACGACGACAGCACATCCGCCTCGCTCTCACCCTTGCAAGGCACGTAGCCAAGCCCGATTGCGCCGCCGAGATGATGGCCGTAATTGCCCGAGGTGATCGGACCGACGATCTTGCCGTCGCGCAGGATCGCCTCGTTGTGGAAGAGCAGCGGCTCGGGGTCGTTCAGGCGGAACTGCACCAGCCGGCGTGACAGGCCGGTTTCTTTCTTCTTCAGCACCGCATCGCGGCCGAGGAAATAGCTCTTGGCCGTCTTCACGGCGAAGCCAAGGCCGGCCTCCAGCACATTGTCTTCGTCGGTGATGTCGTGGCCGAAATGCCGGAACGCCTTTTCGATGCGGCAGGAGTCCAGCGTGTGCAGGCCGCATAGCTTCAGACCGACATCGGCGCCGGCCTCTTCTATCGCCTCGAAGACGTGGGCGGCCTGATCGGTCGAGACATAAAGCTCCCAGCCGAGCTCGCCGACATAGGTGACGCGGTGGGCGCGGGCCAGGCCCATGCCGATCTCGATCTCCTGAAACGTTCCGAACGGATTGTTGTCATTGGAGAAATCATTCGGGCTGACCTTTTGGATCAGCTTCCTCGAATCCGGGCCCATCAGGCAAAGCACCGCTTCGGCAGCGGTCACCTCGGTAATGACGACGAACTCGTCGGCAAGATGTTTTTTCAGCCAGGCCAGATCGCGCTGCAGCGTGGCGCCCGGCACGACGAGGAAGAAGGCTGTTTCGGACAATCGCGAGACGGTCAGATCGCTCTCGATACCGCCGCGCTGGTTGAGCATCTGGGTGTAGACGATCTTGCCCGGCGCCACGTCCATGTCGTTGGCGCAGAGCCTTTGCAGGAAGGCGCAGGCGTCGCGGCCTTCGACGCGGATCTTGCCGAACGAGGTCATGTCGAACAGGCCGACGCCGTTCCGGACCGCCAGATGCTCCTCGCGCTGGTTGTCGAACCAGTTCTGCCGTTTCCACGAATAGCGGTATTCGCGCTCCTGGCCGGGCCTAGCGAACCAGTTGGCGCGCTCCCAGCCGGCGACCTCGCCGAACACCGCGCCGCGCGTCTTCAGGTGCTCGTGCAGCGGCGAACGCCTCACGTTCCGCGAGGTTGCCATCTGCCGGTAAGGAAAATGATCGGCGTAGAGCAGGCCGAGCGTTTCGGAGACGCGCTCCTTGAGATAGCGGCGGTTCTTCTGGAACGGCTGGGCGCGGCGGATGTCGACCTCCCAGAGATCGAACGGCGCCTCGCCGTCATTGATCCATTGCGCCAGCGCCATGCCGGCGCCGCCGGAGGAGACGATGCCGATCGAATTGTAGCCGGTCGCCATCCAGTAGCCGGAAAGCTCCGGCGCCTCGCCGAGATAATAACGGTCGTCGGGGGTAAAACTCTCTGGGCCGTTGAAGAAGGTGTGGATGCCGGCGGTGGCCAGCATCGGCATGCGGTTGACGCCCATTTCGAGGATCGGCTCGAAATGGTCCATGTCCTGCGGCAACTGGTCGAAGCAGAACTCCTCGCTTATGCCGTTCATGCCCCACGGCTTGGCCACCGGCTCGAAAGCGCCGAGCATCATCTTGCCGGCATCTTCCTTGTAGTAGGCGCATTCGTCCGGCACGCGCAGCACCGGCAGGCGGGAGAGCCCCGGGATCGGCTCGGTGACGAGATAGAAATGCTCGCAGGCGTGCAGCGGGATGGTGACGCCGTTCTGGGCGCCAAGTTCGCGTGCCCACATGCCGGCACAGTTGACGACGATATCGGCTTCGATCGTGCCTTGCTCGTCGCCTTGCGCCCAGGAGACGCCGGTGACGCGGCCGGCCCTGGTATGAACCTTGGTGACCTTCACGTTCTCCAGGATGGTCGCACCGCGCTGACGTGCGCCCTTGGCCAAGGCCATGGCGATGTTGGCCGGATCGCACTGGCCGTCGAGCGGCAGATGCACGGCGCCGACAACATCCGAAACATTGAGATGCGGGTACATCTCCTTGACTTCACCTGGCGAAATCTCGCGCACGTCGACATCGAAGGCGCGGGCGAGAGACGCCTGCCGATAGATCTCGTGCTTGCGCTCCTCGGTAAGCGCCACCGTGATCGAGCCAACCTGGCGCATGCCGGTGCCGACATCGGTCTCGGCCTCGAGCTTGACGTAGAGATCGGCCGAATACTTCGCCAGCCGGGTCATGTTCTGCGAGCCGCGCAGCTGGCCGATCAGGCCGGCAGCGTGCCATGTCGTGCCCGATGTCAGCTGCTTGCGCTCGAGCAGAACGGTGTCGGTCCAGCCGAGCTTGGCCAGATGGTAGGCGACCGAGCAGCCGGAGACGCCGCCACCGATGATGACCGCCCTTGCGTTGGGAGGAATGGCCTTGGTCGGAATGGTTTTGGCGGGCGGCGCGTTCATGCGGCCTCGCGGCGGTAGCTGGAGGCGAAGCGGCGCAGGCGCGTGGCAGCCTCCATCAGCACCGGCTCAGGCTGGCAGAGGCTGAAGCGGATGTGGCCGGCTGCAGCCTCGCCGAAGCTCGAGCCGGGCATGACGGCGACCTTTTCCTGGTCGAGGAAGGCCCAGGCGAATTTCTCGTCGTCCGGCTCGATCGCCGATATGTCGAGCATGACGTACATGCCGCCTTCGGAGCCGCGCACGGTGACGTCGTTCATGCCGCGCATGACATCGAGAACGACGGCGCGCCTTGCGGCATAGCGCTCGGCGATCTCCTTGACGCCGTAGCCATTTTCGAGCGCCTCGGCGCAAGCGAGGCTGATGAAGGCCGGCAGGCCGTAGGTCATCACCAGATTGAGGTCGGTCAGCAGCGAGATCATCTCCTCGTGCCCGGTCAGCCAGCCCATGCGCCAGCCGGTCATGCCGTGGCTCTTGGACATCGAATTGATGACCAGCGTACGTTCCGCCATGCCGGGCAGCGAACGCGGCGAGACGTGCTCGCCACCGCCAAGCGTCCAGTAGACCTCGTCCGACAGCAGCCAGAGGTCATGTTCGCGGCAGATCTGCGCCAGATCTTCCAGCCGCTCTCGCGAATAGACGGCGCCCGTGGGGTTGTTCGGCGTGTTGATCAGGATGGCGCGGGTGTTCGGCCGTAGGGCGGCGCGGATCTCGGCGGCGCGCGGCTGAAAGCCATCCTCGGCGGGTGTCTCGACGACGCTGAACGCGGCGCCCGCCGCGCTGAAGGTATTGGGATAGGTGGCGTAATAGGGCGCGACGACGATGGCATGGTCGCCCTGGTCGAGAACAGCTTGAATAGCTGCGTAAAGCGCGGCCTGCCCGCCCGGCGTGGCGATGACCTGGTCGGGGCTGGTCGCAACACCGGTGCAGAGCGTCGAGGCCGCCGCCATCGCCTTGCGCAGCCGCGGAACGCCGGCAAGTGGGGTGTAGTGGTGATTGCTGGCGCGGACCGCCGTCACGCAGGCTTCGATCGTCTCGCTCGGCGTGTCGAAATCATGGTCGCCGACCGACAGCATGATGATGTCCTCGCCGGCCTGCTTGCGCGCCCAGGCAGCGGAATGAACCTCCCAGCCATCCTTGCCCGAAGGCACGATGCCGGAAATGCGCGATGATGGCCTGGGCATTATGCTACTCCCGAAATTTCATAACCCGCTTGTTCGAGCCGGTCACGCAAGGCGGCGATGTGGGCGGGTCCGACTTCGCAGCAGCCGCCGACGATGCCGGCGCCTGCCTCGACCCAGCCGATCGCCTGGCCGGCATAGGCGTCCGGATCGAGGTCGTGGCGGGCGTGCAGCACTTCGACGGTGCCGCCATGCTTGAGCGCCTCGACCGAGGTGAAGCCATTGGCATAGGCGCCGACCGGACCGCCGAGAGCGATCAGTCCGGGCAGCGCTGCAGCGATCGCTTCGGGCCGGCAGCAATTGATCAGCCGGGCCGCGACGGGCAGGCCGTCAAGAGCGCTCGACGCCGTCGTAATGGCTTCGCCGCTGCGCAGGCGCGGCGTACCGTGATCGGCGAGCGTCCACGACACCCATACAGGCTTGCCGCTTTCCGACGCCGCGGTGACAGCCGCGCGCGCCTCTTCGGCCGACGCCATGGTTTCGCACAGAAACAGATCGACGCCGTCCGCCTGCTCGGCAACGATGCGGCGATAGATGTCGAGCGTATCCTGGAAGGATATCGTCAGCGCCGGCGCATAGCTGCCGAACAGCGGCGACAGGCAGCCGGCGATCGCCACGTCGCCGGCCTGGTCGCGCGCTTGCCTTGCCAGTTCGATGCCGCGCTTCTGCAACGGCTTGAACAGCTCTTCCGCTCCCTCGCGCGCCAGCCGCTCCGGCCTGGCGGAATAAGTGTTGATGGTGATGACGCGGGCGCCGGCGCGGATGAATTCCGCATGCAGGTCGCGCACCAGATCCGGTTCGTCGATCAGCACCCTGGCCGACCAGAGCGGCGTCGGCTCGGAGCTGCTGCGGCGGACCAGCTCCTGGCCCATGCCGCCATCGGTGAGGATGACTTTCTTCATGCTTTGAGCCTTTCGTTCGTCGGATCCCATAACGGCTCATCCTTCTGCACGATCGCCCGAAAACGTTCGCCGAAGATCTCGACCTCGACCGCGGTTCCCGGCTCGGTGAGGTCGGCGCGCAGCATGCCGAGCGCGATCGACTTGTCGATGCGATGACCCCAGCTGCCGGATGTCGTCTCGCCGACGATGTGGCCGTCATGCCAAAGCGTCGACATGTAAGGTGCGTCGCAGTCGCCGGGATTTTCGACGACCAGCGTGACGAAGCGCTTCTTGATGCCCTGCTGCTTTTCGTTCTGCAGCGCCGCCTTGCCGCGGAAGTCGGGCTTGTCCCATCTGACGAAGCGCTCCAGCCCGCCCTGCAGGATCGAGTAGTCGGTCGACAGGTCGCCCTTCCAGGTGCGGTAGCCTTTTTCGAGCCGCAGCGAATCCAGCGCGTACATGCCGAACGGTTTCAGGCCGTGCCTCTGGCCGGCCGCCCAGACAGCGTCGAAGATGACAGCGGTATCGTCGACCTTGCTGTGGATTTCCCAGCCGAGTTCGCCCGCGAAGGACACGCGCACCAGCCTTGCCCAACGTCCGGCGATACTGGTCTCCTGGTGCGTCAGCCAGGGCTGGGTGAGGTCGGCCGCGCAGAGTTCGGCGAGGATGTTTCGCGAGTTGGGGCCGGCGAGGATCTGGGTGGAGTATTCCTCCGTCCTGTCGACCAGCTTGAATGTGGCGTCCTTCGGTATGCGCGATTTCAGCCATTCGAAATCATGCCATTGCGCCACCGCGGCAGTAATCAGCGTCATCAGGTCTTCGTCGTGGCGGACGACCGACATCTCGGTGACGACGCGGCCCTTGTCGTCGGCAAAGTAGACGAGGCCGATGCGGCCGGGTTTCGGCACCAGGCCTGTCACCTGGAGGCTCAGCCATTCGGCGGCACCCGGACCGTCTAGATTGAACCGGGAAAATCCCGGCAGGTCCAGAATGCCGGCGGCATCGCGGACGGCGAGGCATTCCTCGCGCACACGATGCTGCCAGGGGCCGTCACGGCGGAAGGTCAGCGTGGATTGTTCGGAGATGTCGTCGCCTGGCTTCGCATACCAGGTGGCGCGTTCCCAGCCATTATAGGCGTCGAACCGGGCGCCGAACGCCTTGATGCGGCCGTGGAGCGGCGACAGCTTGCGGTCGCGCCCAGCCGGCCAGGCGTGGCGCGGGAATTGGATGGCATACTCGTTGCCGTAGATCTCCATGCCCTTGGCGACGCAGTAATCCGGCGCCGACGCAAAGGCGGTGAAACGGCGTGGATCGCAGGACCACATGTCCCATTCGGTCTGGCCCTCGGTCACCCACTCGGCCAGCACTTTGCCGGCGCCGCCGCCCTGGGTGATGCCGAAGGTGAAGACGCAGGCCTCGAAGGCGTTCGGCACGCCGGGCATCGGCCCGATCAGCGGGTTGCCGTCCGGCGCATAGGGGATCGGCCCGTTGATGACCTTGGACAGGCCGGCGGTACCGAGGATCGGCACGCGGGCGACGGCATCGGCCAGGTAATGTTCCAGCCGGTCGAGGTCGTCGGGAAACAGCTGGAACGAAAAGTCGTCCGGCATCGGGTCGTTGTGGCCGACCCAATGGGCGCGGCAATTGCGCTCATAGGGGCCGAGGTTCATGCCGTTCTTTTCCTGGCGCAGATAATAGGACGTATCGACGTCGCGCAGCAGCGGCAGCTTCTTGCCTTGTTCCTTCGACCACGCCGCCAGTTCGGGGATTTCCTCAAACAGGATGTATTGATGGCTCATCACCATCATCGGCACCTCGCGGCCGAACATCCTGCCGACTTCGGCGGCGCGGTAGCCGGCGGCGTTGACGACAATCTCGCAGCGAATCTCGCCTTGCGGCGTCTCGACCACCCACTCGTCGTTCTCGCGGCGCACGCCGGTGACCGGGCAGAAGCGGATGATCTTCGCACCCATGTCGCGCGCGCCCTTGGCCAGCGCCTGGGTCAATTGCGCCGGGTCGATGTCGCCGTCGCTCGGATCGTAGAGCGCGCCCTTCAGCTCATGCGTTTCGATGAAGGGGTAGCGGCGCTTGATCTCGTCGGGGCCGACGACATTGATGTCCATGCCCTGATAGCGGCCCATGCCCTTGGCGCGCTGGAATTCCTGCATACGCTCGATCGTATGGGCGAGCCTGAGCGAGCCGGTGACGTGATAGTTCATGGGATAGCCGACCTCGTCGGCCAACCGGCGATAGAGCTCGGTCGAATAGCGCTGCATGTTCATCAGCGACCATGACGAGGAGAACGTCGGCACGTTGCCGGCGGCATGCCAGGTCGAGCCGGAAGTCAGCTCGTTCTTCTCCAGAAGCACGCAGTCGGTCCAGCCCGCCTTGGCGAGATGATAGAGCGAGGAGGCGCCGACGGCACCGCCTCCGATGATCACCACGCGTGCCGTGGTCGGCAAACTGGCCATGTTCTTCTCCAGATCAATAGACGGGCGGCGAAACCACCCAGATCACCACAGCCGGTTCCGCTCCAGGATTGCGCCAGCGGAACGGCTTGCCGTCAAAGCGGAAGGAGTCGCCTGCTCCAAGCCGGTGCCAGACGCCGGCAATTTCGATGTCGAAGCTGCCGGACGCGACGTAGCCGGCTTCCTCGGTCGGCCGGCGGGCCTCGGTCTTCAGCTCGGCACCGGGGGCGAAGACCGAACGCAGCATCTCGAAGCTACCGCCGAGATCCGGCGACAGAAGCTCCTCCACCAGGCCGGAATCGCTTGTGCCAAGGGTGCGCCGGTTGCCGGCGCGCACGACCACGCCGCGTTCGGTCTCGACAGGCACGTCATGGCTGAAGAACAGGCTGACCGGCACGCCGAACAATTCGGCGAAGGCCCTGAGATCGCCGAGCGACGGGATCGACAGGCCGCGCTCGACCTGACTGACCCAGCCGACGGAACGGCCGAGCTTCAGCCCGATTTCGGCAAGCGTCAGGCCGCGCGCCTTGCGCAACGCGCGAATGTCGCCGGCCAGCAGCCGTTCGCCGTTATCTTGTTCCGGTGTTGCGGCGGTTGAGGGCAAAGCCATCCCTGTCTCGATGAAAAATTCCCAGCAAATTTCATGTGACCGCAGGTCTGTGAAAAAATCAAGATGATTTTCATGAACCCACAAGATTTACTTGCGCCATTTTGACGGTTCAGGCAAAGGCTCGGCACACGAGCGGCGAGTGGGGCGTCCGGTCGAGGCGGATAGGGCGTCGAGCGTTCATAGAAACTCGCAAGATGCTCCATCACTTCTAGTCGGCGCATGATCCTTTCCGGAAAAGCCGGGTTCCAGGATTATGCGCAAAGGGACGGCCCATGCTGGAAAACAACTCCCGGATTGCGGCGGCGATCGTCGATGACGCGATCACCTCGCGCCGGTCCGTACGCGCCTTCTTGCCTGACATGGTCGATGACGACACCATCCGCGATATTCTCGCCGTTGCCGCGCGCGCGCCTTCAGGCACCAACATGCAACCCTGGAAGGTCTATGTGACCAAGGGCGAGGTCAAGCAGCGCATCACCGACGCCATTCTCAGTTCGGGCATCCGCGCCGAAAAGGCGGAGTGGGACGAGTACCGCTACTATCCTGACCAGTTCTTCGAACCCTATCTGACGCGACGGCGGGCCAACGGCTTCGGCCTCTACGGCGTGCTCGGCATCGGCCGGCGCGAGGTCGACAGGATGCGTGCGCAACACGACCGCAATTTCGTCTTCTTCGATGCGCCGGTCGGCTTGATCTTCACCGTCGACCGGCGGCTGAACAAGGGGTCGTGGATCGACTACGGCATGTTCCTGCAGAACATCATGGTCGCGGCGCGGGGCAGGGGCCTACACACCTGCCCGCAGGCCGCCTTCGCGCCCTATCACCGGCAGATCAGGCCCGTGCTCGACATTCCCGACGAGGAGATCGTCGTGTGCGGCATGGCGCTCGGCCACGAGGATACGTCCAAGCCTGAAAATGCCTTCCGCACCGATCGCGCGCCGCTGGAAGAGTGGGTGACGTTCGCCGAGTAAGGTGACGACGCGCCGTCTAGCTACTGCACTTCGTAGCCGACTTCCTCGCTGGCGTGGCAGAGTGCCTTCCAGAACGAGCGTGCGAACGAGCGGAACACATAGATGTCGAACTGATCGGCGCCGGTGCGCTGGATCTGGGCGAAGACGTCGTGATGCATGGTTGAGCGGCCGGCGCCGATCGGGAAGGCCGGCAGCGCGAAGTCGATGGCGAAGAATTTTGCCAGGACCCACTCGGCCTTTGGCCCGGCGATACGGATCGCGGTGCGGCCGTGCGAAAGGTCGGTCACCGTACCGATGGACGGAGTGACGACGTCGGCAAAGGCCGATGCCAATCCCTCGGCCTCATCGACCATTGTGAACTTTCCCGGCGCAAAGCCGAACACCGACCTGACGCCGTCCGTGACACCGCCGCCGGCGCCGTCGGGCAAAGCCAGGCCGGTAACAGTGCGGATGCCGGCCATCAACGCCTTCTCCTGGCCGGGCCAGGCGGCGAGCTGCAGGATCGAACCCGGCCTGGTTTCGGAGAGGATGATTTCGACACCGTGCTCGAAATTGCCATGCGAGCCTGGATGCAGCACCGGCTCAAGCGGTGATTGGCGCTCAACCATGCATGCGGCTCCCGTCCGGATCGAAGAAATGGTTGGAGACGATCTCGACCGGCCCGAACCGGTTGCGCAACGGGTCGGAGACATAAGCGCGCGTGCCGCGCCGCGCCTTGCCGCCCTTGACCAAGGCAAGCGCTATATATTTGCCGAGCGCCGGCGAATAGCAGCAAGCGGTGATGTGACCGAGCGAGCCGTGCGGATTGGCTTCGTCAAGCTCCTCGACGATGTGTGCGCCGCCGTTTAGCGGCTGGTTGTCGAGCGAAACAATACCGACGAGTTCCAGGCGGTCGGGCGCGATCAGCCCCTCGCGATCCATCATCGCCGAACCGATAAACGGCTTCTTCTTCGACAGCATCCAGTCGAGATGCAGGTCGCGCCCCGTGGTACGACCGTCGATCTCGGCGCCGGTGACGTGGCCCTTCTCGATGCGCAGGGTGCCCAGCGCCTCCAGTCCGTAGGTCACCAGCCCGAACGGCTTGCCGGCTTCGATCAGCGCCTCCCAGACATGGGTGCCGTAACCGGTGCCGGAATAGACCTCGAAGGCCATTTCGCCGGAGAAGGACAGCCGGCAGATCATCACCGGCACGCCGGCGATTTCGCCGTGGACGATGCCCATGAAGGGCAGGGCGGCATTGTCGACAGCGGTGCCGCTGACGCAAGCAGCCAATATCTGCCTGGCGTTCGGCCCGCCGATGGCGGCACCGGCCCATTGGTCGGTGACCGAGGTGACGTGGACCTTCAGCTCCGGCCAGATCACGTCGAGAAAATACTCCAGATGCTGCATTACCTTGCCGGCATTGGCGGTGGTGGTGGTCATCAGGAAATCCTGCTCGCCAAGCCGCCAGGTGGTGCCGTCGTCGAAGGCGAGGCCGTCCTCGCGCAGCATTAGCCCATAACGCGCCTTGCCGACGGCCAGCGTCGAAAACATGTTGGTGTAGACGCGGTCGAGGAATTCCGCCGCGTCCGGGCCTTGCACCGCGATCTTGCCCAGTGTCGAGACGTCGACAATGCCGGCGCTCTCGCGCGTGGCTCTCGCCTCGCGCACATAGGCCTGCTCGATCGTTTCACCGGGATGGCCGTAGATCATCGGCCGGCACCAGAGGCCGGCCGAATACATGGTGGCGCCGTTGGCGACGTGCCAGTCATGCATCGGCGTCAGCCGCTCGGGCTTCAGATCGCCGAAGCGTTCGGCGGCAAGCGAGCCGATCGACACCGCCGAAAAAGGCGGACGAAAGCGCGTCGTGCCGACCTGCGGGATCGGCTTGCCCAGCGCCTCGGCCATGATGGCGAGGCCTGGTATGTTGGAGCTCTTGCCCTGGTCGGTCGCCATGCCGAGCGTGGTGTAGCGCTTCAGATGCTCGACCGAGACGAAGCCTTCGCGGTGTGCCAGACGCACGTCGTCGGCCGTCACGTCATGCTGGAAGTCGACGAAGCTTTTTCCTGCGGCCTTGATCTCGAACACCGGTGCCGGATCGGGATCGCCAGGTGCTGCCCCGACGGCAGGCAAGGCCGCCGGCGTGGCTGTTGCGCCCGCAGCGGAAAGGCCGGCGGCGCGACCTTCGGCGATCGCCTCGGCGGTGGAGAAACTGCCGGTGAAGGCGCCGGCGCCGATCCATTGCCGTGTTGTCGGTGTCGGCGGCAGGAACGCTTGTAACGCTTCGTTCCATTCCGCTTTGGCTCCGGCCTGGCTGGCCAGATGGATGGTCGGCGACCAGCCGCCCGACATCAGCAGGCAATCGGCGTGGATGCTGCGCGCATCGCCGGAAAGCGCACCACTGGCCATGTCGAAGCGCTGCACCTTGAAGCCGGAAAGCGCCTTGCCGCCCTCGGTGGCGATCACTGCGTGGCCAGAAAAGATCTCGGCCTCGGTCTCGCCGGCCAGCTTGCGCATTTCGCTCGAAAGCTCCGGGCGCACGTCGACGATGGCGACGACCGCGGCACCGGCCTTCTTCAACGCCAGTGCTGCGCGATAGGCGCTGTCATTGTTGGTGAACAGCGCGACCCTGTGACCCGGCAGCACGCCATATTCATTGGCATAGCGCTCGGCCGCATGCGCCAGCATCACGCCTGGCCGATCATTGCCAGGAAAGACCAAGGGACGCTCCAGGGAGCCGGTGGCCAGCACCACCGATTTGGCGCGGATGGTCCAGTAGCGATGGCGCGGCTCGCCTTTGTCCGGCGTTTCCGTATGGTCGGTGACGCGTTCGATCGCGGCAAGCGTGTTGCCGTCGTAATAGCCCCAAACGGTGGTGCGCGGCAGCAGGCGGACATTGTCATGGCCTTCGAGCTGGCCGGCGGCGCGCGCCGCCCAATCGGCGGCCGGCATGCCATCGATCGTCTCGCCCGACCAATTGGCCGAGCCGCCGAAATGCGGCTCGAGCTCGGCCAGGATGACGCGTGCACCCTGATCGGCGGCCGCCCTGGCGGCCATCAGCCCGGCCGGGCCGGAACCGACCACCAGCACGTCGCAAAACGCGTTCATGCGTTCGTAGCGCGCCGTATCGGGAGCCGTGCCTGCCTTGCCCAGGCCGGCGGCACGGCGGATGAAATGCTCGCAGAACATCCAGAAGCGCGTGCCCTTCAGCGGACCGACCACCGGTCCCATGAAGGTCTTGTAGTAGAAGCCGGCCGACAAAAGCTTGCCGCCGAGCTGGTTGATGGCATTGACGTCCCAGGCAAGCGAGGGGAAGCGGTTCTGGCTCATTGCGGCCAGCCCGTCATAGATCTCGACCATGGTGGCGGGAATGTTCGGCTCGCGAACCTCGCCCCTCAACACAGTCACGAGCGCGTTTGGCTCCTCGACGCCGGCAGTCAGCACGCCGCGCGGGCGGTGATATTTGAACGAACGCCCAAACAGGGTGACGCCGTTGGCCAGCAGCGCCGAAGCCAGCGTGTCGCCGGCATGGCCGGTATAAGGCGCGCCGTCGAAGGTGAAGCGGATGGTCCGCAGCCGGTCGATGCGGCCGCCGGTCTCGGTACGGCGCGGGCTCATGACTTGTCCTCGGCCCTGTGCCGCGCAACCGAGTTGTGGTCGCCGCGCGCGAAGGCAGTGCTGGAGATCTCGTGCGTCAGCGTGTTGCGCACCACCCTGAGATGGGCGCGGCAGCCGCCGGAATGCTGCCAGATCTCATTGTGGTCGCCGGCGGGGTTCAGCCGGTCGTAGACATAAGCGTTCCAGGCGTCGAGGTTTTGCGACGCGGGCTGTGGGCGCTGGCGATTGCCGTCGCCCTGATAGGTGAATTCGATAACGTCGCGCGGGCCGCAATAGGGGCAGGTGATGAGCATGGATCTCTTAAACTTCTCGTTTGACCATGATCTTGTCCGAAAACCGGTTTCCACTTTTCGCTGACGCGGACCTGCGGTTCGGGATCATGGCCTAATGCAGCCGGGGCGTGGCGCCCTGGCCCTTGTCGTCGATCACCATGCCACGGTAAAAGCGGTCGAGCGTGAAGGCCGCGTTGAGATCGTGCGGCTCGTCCTTGGCAATGGTCCAGGCAAAGCACCAGCCGGAAGCCGGCGTCGCCTTGAAGCCGCCATAGCACCAGCCGCAGTTGAGATACATGCCCGGCAGCGGACCGGTGGTGATGATTGGCGAGCCGTCCATCGACATGTCGCAGACGCCGCCCCATGAGCGCAGCATGCGGACGCGGGCGAGCCCCGGGAACAGCGCCAGCATCTCGCTCATCACCTCATCGACGATCGGCAGGCTGCCGCGCTGGGCGTAGCTGTTGTAGCCGTCGAGGTCGCCGCCATATACAAGGCCGCCCTTGTCCGATTGCGACATATAGAAATGGCCCATGCCGAAGGTCAGGACCGTATCGATAAACGGTTTCAGCGATTCCGTAACGAAGGCCTGCAGCACGTGGCTCTCGATCGGCATTGTCTCGATGCCGGCAAGCCGCATGACCCGCCCGGTGCTGCCGGCCACCGCGACCGCTACCTTTTTAGCGCGGATTTCGCCGCGGGTCGTCGTGACGCCGGTGATGCGGTCGCCGTCGCGCAGGAAGCCGGTGACCTCGCAGTTTTCGATGATGTCGACGCCGCGGCGATCTGCGCCACGCGCATATCCCCAGGCGACCGCATCGTGGCGGGCGGTGCCGGCGCGTCGCTGCATCAGGCCGCCGACGATCGGGAAACGCGCCGTGGCGGAGACGTCCAGCGCCGGCACCAGGCGGGCGATCTCCGCCGTGGTCATCAGTTCCGCGTCGACGCCGAGATGGCGCATGGCGTTGCCGCGCCGGGCATAGTCGTCGAGCTGAGCAGGTGTGTGGGCGAGGTTCAGGCAGCCGCGCTGCGAGAACATGACGTTATAGTTGAGGTCATGCGACAGGTTCTCCCACAGCTTCATCGAATGTTCGTAGAAGCGCGTGTTGGCGGGCAGCAGGTAGTTGGAGCGGACGGCCGTCGTGTTGCGGCCGACATTGCCGGAACCGAGCCAGCCCTTCTCCAGCACCGCGACATTGGTGATGCCGTGCTCTTTGGCGAGATAGTAAGCGGTCGACAGGCCATGGCCGCCGCCGCCGATGACGATGACATCGTAGGACGCCTTCGGGTCGGGCTTGCGCCAGGCCGGCTTCCAGTCCTTGTTTCCGGTCAGCGCGTTCTTGAGAAGCGAAAAGGCCGAATATTCCGCCATTCTTATTGTCATCCATTTCAGGCTTTGCGGCAGACTATAGAGCAGGCCGCCAACCCAAAGCCAAGATTGCGCCATCGCTTTTCGACTCCCCGACTTCGATTGGATTGGCCGACTTCGAAAGCGGGCCGTCAGGGACGGCTTGCCCCCAGATATGACGGTCTTTATCAAGAGCAGGCCTTTAGAACGCCTTATCGCCCGTGAGTCGCCAGACAATCATGTTTTTCCGACTGCTCCGCTTCGTTCTGGTCCTGATGCTTGTCGCCTCGGCGCCGCTTTCGTTGCGAGCGGTGGCGCAAGGGCTTGGCCAGGCGCCCGCGGGACTGGTCAGTGATCAGCAGAAAATCCTCCAGGACCTGACGACGAAGACCGACAATCTCGAAACGAAGTTCCAGCAGGACGGCGACGATGACGCCAGCCTTGTCGATATTCGGCTGCAGCTGGAAGAAATGTCGCGTGCCTCGCTCAACAGCGCGCTCGCTTTCCGGCCGCGGCTGAGCGAGATCAACAGCCGGCTAGAGCAGCTAGGCCCGCCGCCGGCCGCGGGCCAGCCAGCCGAGCCCGATATCGTGACCGGCGAACGCCAGGCGCTGGCCTCCGAAAAAGCCGAGATCAATGCCGTCATCGCCACGGCGCAAAACCTGTCGATCCGCATCAGCGGGCTGATCGAGAAGATCGGCAATATGCGCAGCGAGCTTTTCCGCAACCAGCTCACCAAGCGTTACGTGCTGTCCGATGCATTGAGCCCGGAGGTCATTTCCGATGCCAACAACGAATTTACCAGTTTCTACAAGGCGGTGTCGTCCTGGCTGAGCTTTGCCTTCAAGTTCAAGTTCCAGGCCGTTCTTGCCGCGGCCTTGATGGCGCTTGCCTTGGCCGCCGTGCTTTTCGTCGGCGGGCGGCGCCTGTTCGGCCGTGTGTTCGAAGCGGACCCCTCGGTGGAGGATCCCTCCTATCTCAGCCGGCTGTCGGTGGCGTTCTGGTCGACATTGCTGCCGACGCTGGCAGTCGGCGTCTTCCTTGCCTCGACCATTTTCTTTTTCAATTATTACAACGTCTTGCGCGGCGATATCGGCATCTTCCTGAATGCGCTGGCTGCCGTTGTCGCGGGTGTGTTCTGCGTCAACCGGCTGACCAATGCGGCGCTTGAGCCGCGACTGCCGAACTGGCGTCTGATCCCTGTCGAAACCGGCCCGGCGCGCTGGCTGGTGCGGCTGACGACGGCCATGGCCGTCGCCATCGGCATCAATTATTTCCTGTCGGTCGTGAACGACAAGATGGGCTCGCCGCTGTCGCTGACCATCGCCAGAAGCTTTGTCGCCACCATCATCGTCGGCGTCATCCTGATCCTGATGGGCCTGCTGAAGCCGTTCAAGGCCGCCGACGGGATCTGGCGGCCGTGGCCGGCGTGGCTGCGTTACACCGCCGTGGCGCTGGGGCTGTTCACCATCGCGTCGGCGCTGTTCGGCTATATCGGCCTTGCCATGTTCGTCTCGGTGCAGGTCGTGATCACCGGCACCATCCTGGTCACCGCCTATATCGGCTTCCTGTCGGCGCGGGCGATCGGCGAGGAAGGCGGCTTCGCCAATAGCTCGATCGGCCGTTGGCTATCCGCCAATTCAAGCTATGAGCCGACCGCGCTCGACCAGCTCGGCCTGGTCGTCAGCGTCGCCATCAACGTGATGATCGTGCTGGTGTTCCTGCCGCTGATCCTGTTGACGTGGGGCTTCCAGCCCGGCGACATCCAGGCTTGGGCCTACAAGCTGGCAACGGGGCTGACCATCGGCTCGGTGACGATCTCGATCACCGGCATCCTCTCAGGCGTCGTTGTCTTCATCATCGGCTATTTCCTGACGCGCTGGTTCCAGGGATGGCTGGACGGCTCGGTGATGGCGCGCGGCCGCGTCGACACCGGCGTGCGCAATTCGATCCGGCTGGCGGTCGGCTATGCCGGCGTCGCCGTCGCGGCACTGGTCGGCATCTCGGCCGCCGGCATCGACCTCTCCAGCCTCGCGCTGGTCGCCGGTGCGCTGTCCCTCGGCATCGGCTTCGGCCTGCAGAATGTCGTCTCGAACTTCGTCTCGGGCCTGATCCTGTTGGCCGAGCGGCCGTTCAAGGTCGGCGACTGGATCGTCGCCGGCGACATCAGCGGCACTGTCAAGAAGATCAGCGTGCGCGCCACCGAGATCGAGACGTTCCAACGGCAATCGGTGATCCTGCCCAATTCAAACCTGATCAACAATGCGGTCGGCAACTGGACGCACCGCAACAAGCTCGGCCGCGTCGACATCAAGGTCGGCGTTGCCTATGGTAGCGACGTCAAGCACGTGCATGGCGTCCTTTTGGAGATCGCACGCAGCCATCCGCTGGTGCTGAAGAACCCGGAACCCTTTGTGCTGTTTTCCAATTTCGGCCCGGCCGCGCTCGAATTCGAGATTCGCGTGTTCCTGGCAGACGTTCTTAGTGGCAATATCGTCCAGAACGACATCCGCTTTGCAATCTTCGATGTGTTCGCCGACCAGCATATCGAAATTCCGTCGGCGCCGCGCGCCGTCGTCGAGACCAAAAAGCACGAGGCGTGGCCGATCGACGACGACAAGATCGAAGTCGAATTCGCCGAGCGAGAGCAAGCAAAAGCACTGGCAGTGGCGGAAGCGAAACGTCTCGCCAAGTCGGGACGCAAGGTGCGGAAGCCTGATCCTGACTAGCTGTTTGGAGCTTGCCTTCAAGCCTTCGGAAACCAATTGCGGCATGAATGCGGCATTCAGTTGCCGTTCAGCTTGCATTGCATATAAGCTCACCTGCAAACGGCGAGAATGCCTTGCAAAATGCAACAGAGGCGGTGGCAACACCGATACTGCAAAATGTGGAAGTCTCTCGTCGCCGCCATCGCTTTTCTGGCCGTGGGCGGTTCGGCCCATGCCGCCAGCGCGGTCAACAAGGACGCTGAGACCCGCACGCTGATCGTGACCGAAGGCGGCGGCAAGACCGAGCTGGCGCTGGCCGCCGGCGAAACCGTGGAATTTTGCCCGAGCGGCTGTTTTGTTACCTTGCCGAATGGCGACCTCGAGGCGCTGACCGGTTCGGAGACCATTGAGATCTCGGGCGGCGTCGCGCGCATCAAGTAAAGTCGACGCCATGATTTTTTGAAGGCCGGGCAAACGCCCGGCCTTTTATTTGCTTCCGGTAATCGGCGATGAAGGTATGCACTTTTCTTCGAAGCTGCGCAGGACGGGCTCTAGCAGCGCCTTCGTACCGAGCAGGGCGAAGGCGTAGGTCTAACTGCATTCGACGGGCTGGTGGCGCGGGCTTTTTTGGCGATGTCGCAAACAGGCTGCAAGCGCGGCGCGGCGCCGCCCTATAGTCTGGCGCAATAGCATCTTGGAGTCGCGGGCAATGGCAGGGTTTCCGGAAAAGGCGAAGGTCGTCATCGTCGGGCTTGGCGGCATCGTCGGCGCATCGGTCGCCCATCACCTGATCGAGCGCGGATGGGACGATATTGTCGGCATCGACAAATCAGGCATCCCGACGGATATCGGCTCGACGGCGCATGCCTCCGACTTCTGCTACACGACCAGCCACGATTTCCTGTCGTGCTGGACGACGCTCTATTCCATCGATTTCTACGAAAAGATGGGCCATTACGCGCGCATCGGCGGCCTCGAGGTCGCCCGCGTCGGCGACGACGCCCGCATGGCGGAGATCAAGCGCAAGATCGCCTCGGCGAAGGCCTTCGGCACACGCGCCCGCCTGATCGATCCCGCCGAGATCAAGGAAAAATTCCCGCTGATCGAAGAACAGATGGTACAGGGCGGCCTGTGGGATCCCGACGCCGGCCTCGTCATCCCGCGCTCGCAGACGGTCGCCGGCAAGCTGGTCGACCAGGCGGAAGCCTCCGGCAAAGTCAGGGCGTTTGCCAATACCTCCGCCAAGTCGCTCGTCATCGAGAACGGCCGCATCAAGGGCGTGGTGACCGACCGCGGCACTATCGAAGCCGACTATGTCGTGGTCTGCACCGGAATCTGGGGACGGCTTATTGCGGAAATGGCGGGCGAGGACCTGCCCGTGATGCCGATCGACCATCCGCTTACCTTCTTCGGGCCGTACACCGAGTTCGCCGGCACCGGCAAGGAGATCGGCTGGCCGCTGCTGCGCGACCAGGGCAACTCGGCTTACATGCGCGATACCGGCGATCCCAAGACGGCCGAAGGCGGGCAGATCGAGTGGGGCTACTACGAAGAGACCAATCCGCGCCTTTGCCATCCGCGCGACATTCTCGAGAAAAACGAGGCACGGCTTTCGCCGTCGCAGCGCGATCTCGACATGGAGCAGATCATGGCGCCGCTCGAGCGCGCCATGGAACTGACGCCGATCCTGGGCGAGTTGGGCTACAATGAGAGCCATTCCTTCAACGGTCTGCTGCAGGTGACGGCGGACGGCGGCCCGTCGATGGGCGAAAGCCAGAAGGTCAGGGGCCTCTGGTATGCCGTTGCCATCTGGGTCAAGGATGGCCCGGGCATGGGCAAGCTCATCGCCGACTGGATGACGGACGGCCGCACGGCGATCGACCACCACGCCATCGACTATTCGCGCTTCTATCCGCACCAGACGAAAGAGCAGTTCATCTGGGACCGCTGCACCGAAACGGCGATGAAGGTCTACAACCCGGCGGTGCATCCGCGCGAACCCTTCTCCAAGGCCCGCAATGTCCGCCGCTCGCCCTTCTGGGAGCGCGAGAAGGAACTCGGCGGCTATTTCATGGAGCTCGGCGGCTGGGAACGCGCCCATGGCTACGCCGCCAACGAGCATTTGCTCGAGAAATACGGCAACCGGGTGCCGCTGCGTCAAAACGAGTGGGACAACCGCCATTTCTGGCGCGTCTCGAATGCCGAGCATCTCGCCATGAGCGAGGATTGCGGCATCGTCAACCTGTCGCATTTCGCCATGTACGACGTCGAAGGCCCCGATCACGTCGCGCTGATGGAATGGCTGTGCGCGGCAAAGATCGGCGGCGACGGCAATATCGGCAAGGGCATCTATACCCATTTCCTCGATGAGGAAGGCATGGTGCGCGCCGACCTGACCGTCATCCGCATGGCCGACCGCTGCCGCGTGATCGACGGCGCCGATGCCGGACCGCGCGACTTCCAGTACATGCGCCGGACGGCAGAAGACAAAGGCTTCGACGTTACCGTCACCGACGTGACCGAGAAGTACGTGACCGTCGGCATCTGGGGTCCGAATGCGCGGGCGGCATTGAGCAAGGTCGTGGAAAATCCCGACGGACTGACGCCGGAGAATTTTCCCTTTGCCGCCATCAAGCCTGTCAGGATCGCCGGCAAGGACGTGACCGCCTTCCGCATCTCCTATGTCGGCGAGCAAGGCTGGGAACTGCATATGCGCTCCGAGGACGGCCTGGCCGTCTGGGACGCCCTGCGGTCGACCGGCGTAATGGCCTTTGGCGTCGAGACCTATGCCAACAGCCGCCGCATGGAGAAGAGCCTGCGCCTGCAGAACGCGGATCTCTTGACCGAGTACAATCTGCTGGAGGCTGATCTTGCCCGGCCGAAGGTCAAGGAGGCCGATTTCTGCGGCAAGGCAAAGCATCTGGAATATCGCGCCCGGGCGCATCAGCCGGCCATGCTTTGCACCCTTGTGATGACGGACAATACCGATTCCAACGGCGTTCCCCGCTATCCGGTCGGCACGATGCCGGTGATGGACCCGCAAACCGGTGAGACGCTGGTCGACGAGCTCGGCCGTCGGTCGTTCACGACCTCGGTGGCCTATGGTCCGACCCTCGGCAAGAATATCGCGCTCGCCTACCTGCCCTGGGCTTATTGCCAGGAGAGCCGCAAGTTGAGCGTCGAATATTTCGGCGAGAAATACCCGGTCGAAGTGGCCGCCGTCGGCTACAGGCCGCTCTACGACCCGAAGAACCTCAATCCGCGCAGCTGAACTTAGAGACGTGCTCGCAAAAACGTGACTGGAACAGCCGCGCTCTCGGCCGGGCTTTCCTCTTTGTCGGTCGTCGATTTTAGCTTACCGTGCGGCATGTCTGCTTTTGCCTGTGCAAGACATCTCGTCTCGGGTGCCGCCGCGCTGGCGTCGGTGCTATGGCCGGCGGCAATCTCCCGCGCCGCCGAGCCGGTTGACGTCGAACTGGTGCTGGCAGTCGACGTGTCCTTGTCCATGTCGCCCGACGAGCTCGAAATCCAGCGCCACGGCTATGCGGCGGCGCTGACGCACGACGACGTGCTGCAGGCAATCGGCGACGGCGCTCACGGCAAGATTGCCGTCACCTACGTCGAATGGGCAGGCGCGACCTGGCAGCAGGTCGTTGTGCCGTGGACGGTAATCGCCAACCGTGCCGACGCCGAGCGGCTGGCAGCGCAGCTTTCCGCTCATCCGCCGGCCAGTGCCAGGCGCACCTCCATCTCCGGCGCGCTGGAATTCGCCAGCGATCTGTTCGCCGAAAGCGGCTTCCAGGGCGTCAAGCGGGTGATCGACATTTCGGGCGACGGCCCCAACAACCAGGGCGCACCTGTCGACATCACCCGCGACGCCGTGATCAAGCAGGGTATCACTGTCAACGGCCTGCCGCTGATGACCAAGGGCGGCGGGTTCAGCAGCGCTTACGATGTCAACAATCTCGACCGTTACTACAGCGATTGCGTCATCGGTGGGCCGGGTTCCTTCATGATCCCGGTCAATGACTGGACGCAGTTTCCGGAGGCCATCCGCCGCAAGCTGGTGCTTGAGCTTGCCGGTCCGGCCTCGCCGCAGCGAGCGGCGGAAGAGGCGGCGCATCCGCCATTGGTCTTGGCACAGGACAGCCCCGTCACCGACTGCCTGGTCGGCGAAAAAATGTGGCGCGACCGCAGCTGGATGTACAACACCCGCTGATGGCGAAGTTTGCTGCCGGCGGTGAGATACCGCAGTGCAGCATCGGCTTCATTGACAAGCCTGCGGGCGTCTGTGACACAATTCCGATCCGAACAAAAAAGGGGAACCGACATGAACAGGATCGGAATTCTTGCCACAGGCTTGACGCTTGTCGCTGGGTTGTGCGCGCCGGCGATGGCCGCCACATCGGTCAGCATCGGCATCAGCGGATGGACGGGCTTTGCGCCGCTGACGCTCGCCAAGCAGGCCGGCATCTTCGAAAAGCATGGCCTCGACGTCACCTTGAAGAAGGTGCCGCAAGCCAGCCGGCCGCTCGCCATCGCCAGCGGCGACTTGCAATGCGCCGCCACCACGGTCGAGACCTGGCTGGTCTGGAACGCCAACGGCGTGACGACCAAGCAGATATTCCAGCTCGACAAATCCTACGGCGCCGACGGCATCGTCGCCCGCAACGACATCAAGACCGTTGCCGATCTCAAGGGTAAGTCGGTCGCGTCTTCGGCGCCGGGCACGTCGCCCTATTTCATGCTGGCCTGGGTGCTCAACAAGAATGGCATGTCGACCAAGGACGTGACGGTCGTCAATCTGGAGCCGGATGCCGCGGCGCAGGCGTTTCTTGCCGGACAGAACGATGCGGCAGTCACCTATGAGCCGTTCATCTCGGCGGTGCGCGAAAAATCCGAGCAGGGGCATATCCTCGTGACCACTCTCGACTATCCGATGGTGCTCGACACCGTCGGCTGCACGCCGGAGTTCCTCAAGGCCAATCCGGATGCGGCCAAGGCGCTTGCCGACAGCTATTTCGAGGCGCTCGACCTGATCAAGAGCGATCCGGCGAAATCCTATGAGACGATGGGCGCCGACGTGAAGCAGTCGGCCAGGGAGTTCGAAGAGTCGGCCAAATACCTGAAATGGGCCGACAAGGCTGAAAACAAGCAGTTCTTCACCAAGGAGTTCCAGGACTTTTCCAAGACCGCCGGCGAGCTTCTGCTGCAGATGGGCCTGATCAAGGAAGCGCCCGACGTCTCGACATTGGCCGACACCAGCGCCGTCGCCGACTGACCGGCAGGATTGTCGCCCGGCGGCGGTGCCCTGCGCCGCCGCTTTTTCATTCAGATCAAAGGACGGTTGACGATGCCGCGCCCCTTGCATCCGGTCTCGCCCGGCATTCGAACCGTGCTCGGCATCTCGTTCTTCGTGCTGTTCGTGGTGTTCTGGG
Organism: Mesorhizobium sp. M1163; assembly: GCF_040318415.1. Classification (NCBI taxonomy): domain Bacteria; kingdom Pseudomonadati; phylum Pseudomonadota; class Alphaproteobacteria; order Hyphomicrobiales; family Phyllobacteriaceae; genus Mesorhizobium; species Mesorhizobium sp. M1163. The sequence goes on from NZ_JAMYMF010000039.1 coordinate 32,531, forward strand.
CGTGGATCACGCTTGGCGGCCACGTCAATCGCATCTTCCTTGCCGATCCGCTTTCGATGCTGAGAGACGGCTGGCGGCTGCTGGTCGAGGACCGCTTCTGGCTCGACATCCTCATCACCATCTGGCGCGTCTTCGGCGGGTTTCTGATGGCGGCCATCGTGGCCGTGCCGCTCGGCATCGTGATGGGGGCCTGGAAGCCGGTGGAAGCGTTCCTGGAGCCGTTCGTCTCCTTCGCCCGCTATCTGCCGGCATCGGCCTTCATCCCGCTGCTCATCCTGTGGGCGGGCGTCGGCGAACTCGAAAAACTGCTGGTGATCTTCGTCGGCTCGGTGTTCCAGATCATTCTGATCATCGCGGTCAAGGTCGGCGGCACACGGCGCGACCTGGTCGAGGCGGCCTACACGCTGGGCTCGTCCGACAACGGCATCGTGCGGCGCGTGATCATGCCGGCCAATGCGCCGGAGATTGCCGAGACCCTGCGCCTGGTGCTCGGCTGGGCCTGGACCTATGTCATCGTCGCCGAGCTGATCGGCTCGTCGTCGGGCATCGGTTACATGATCATCAACAGCCAATCGCGGCTGGCGACGGGGCAGATCATCTTCGGCATCATCGTCATCGGCCTGATTGGGCTGTTGTCCGATTTCGCCTTCAAGGCGCTCAACCGCTGGCTGTTTCCATGGAGCCTGGCGTGAGCAAGCTTCTTATCGAAGGCGTCTCGCGCACGTTTGCCGGTGTCGGCGGCGGGCAACCGGTCCAGGCGCTGATGCCGATCGATCTGGCGGTCGCCGCCAACGACTTCATCACCATCCTCGGGCCGTCCGGCTGCGGAAAGTCGACGCTGCTGAGGATCGTCGCCGGCCTCGAAGTGCCGAGTGAGGGCCGCGTGTTGCTCGACGGCAGGGTGGTGGACCGGCCGGGTCCAGATCGTGGCATGGTTTTTCAGTCCTATACGCTGTTTCCGTGGCTGACGGTCGCCGAGAACATCGCCTTCGGCCTGCGCGAACGCGGAATGGCCGACCGCGAGCGCAGCGCCATCGTCGCGTCCTATGTCGATCTCGTCGGGCTGAGAGGTTTTGAGAACCATTGGCCGAAGCAGCTTTCCGGCGGCATGCAGCAACGCACGGCGATTGCCCGGGCACTGGCCAACGATCCGGAGATCCTGCTGCTCGACGAGCCGTTCGGCGCACTCGACAACCAGACCCGCGGGCTGATGCAGGAACTGCTTCTCGGCATCTGGGAGCGCCGGCAAAAGACGGTGCTGTTCGTCACCCACGACATCGAGGAGGCGATCTTCATGGCGTCGCGCGTGGTGGTGATGACGGCGCGGCCCGGCCGCATCAAGTCGGATGTTGCCGTCGACCTGCCGCATCCGCGCCACTATACGCTGAAGACCAGCCCGGAGTTTTCGGCACTGAAGGCGCGGCTGACGGAAGACATCCGCGTCGAGGCGATGCGCACGGCCGAAGCGCATTAACTCGGTGGACTTTCTTCAGCTGATGACTCGGATCAAGCCGCCAGAAGCTGCTTGCGGTCGACGCGTTCTTGTTGCGGCGAGCGGGCATAGAGTTCGCGATAGCATTTGGAGAAATGCGAGGCGGAAACAAAGCCGCAGGCGACTGCCACTTCGACCACCGGCAACGACGACTGGATCAGCAGGTGCCGGGCGCGGTCGAGGCGGATTTCCAGATAGTAACGGGCAGGGGAGCGCCCCATCTCGGTGCGGAACAGGCGCTCGATCTGCCGTCGTGACAGGTCGACATGGTCGGCGATCTCGATCAGCGAGAGCGGCTCAGAGAGATTGGCCTCCATCAGCTCGATAATGGTCAGAACCTTGGAATTCTGCACGCCGAGACGGGCGCGCAGCGGCAGGCGCTGGCGGTCGGTCGGGCTGCGCACGCGATCGGTCAGCACCTGCTCGCAGACGCGGTTGACGAGGCTCTCGTCGAAATCGTCGCCGATCAGCTTCAGCATCATGTCAAGCGCGGCGGTGCCGCCGGCGCAGGTGTAGATGTTCTGGTCGATCTCGAAGAGGTCGGCGAAGACATTGGCCTTGGGGAACGCCTCGGAAAAGCCCGGCAGGTTCTCCCAATGGATGGCGCAGCGCTTGTTGGACAGCAGGCCGGCGGCGGCCAGGATATGCGCGCCGGTGCACAGGCCGCCGACGGCAACGCCGCGATTGTACTCCTCGCGCAACCAGGCAAAGGCCGATTTGTTCTGGTAGCGCTCGACATTGATGCCGCTGCAGACGATGGCCATGTTCGGCCGATCCGGTCCGGACATTTTCTTGCGCTCTTCCTCCAGCGAGGTGTTGACGGCGCATTCGACGCCATTCGAGGCGCGCACCGGCTTGCCGTCTATGCTGGCGAGCCGCCAGCGATAGGCTTCATAGCCGAGCATGCGGTTGGCCGAACGCAACGGATCAAGCGCCGTCGCGAAGGCGATCATGGTGAAATCGGGGACCAGGAAGAATACAAACGATCGCCGGATCGGGTGCTTTACGACGTTCACGGGTAGATCCTCACGCTGCAATGGCGCGAACAGGATGTCGCGATCAGCATAGCGACATCAGGAAAAACGTTTCCTGTCAATTGGCTAGATGGCAACGGAAAAACTTTATTTGCGACATGGGTCGCAAATGGGCAATCGCTATGCGGCGAAGGGCACAGCGTGCCGCCGGATTGTCCAAACGAGCCGACGCGGCCTGCGCACACGAAAACGCCGCCTCGGCAAAGCCGAAGCGGCGCTGGATCGACTTCGAAGCAGCGCTAGGCTGCTTCTGCCAAGATTTGCTGTCTCAGGCGACAAAGCCGAGGCGCGCGGCGGCCATGGCACCGGTCTGGCCAGGCATGGTGTTGGCCAGGCGCTGGCGCTCGAGCGCGGTCGTCAGGTTCATTTCGCGGCGGGCAAAGAGGCGGGCAAAAAGCTTCATGATCATCTCCATTCGGTTGCTCAGACGGGTCGCCTTCGCTTGATGGAGTGGGGCAGCTCGTTTGTTGATGATGATATAGGCTTAGGTGAGGGGAAACTAAATCGCAAAAGCGAAGCACTTGATATGAAAAGCGACACGGAATGCGACAAATTTGGGCATTCTGCCCAGGATTTGCAATTATTTACAACGTGTTGACTGCCGGCGCGGGCTGCTATGCGACTTGCTCATATGCGGCATGCGATGGCGACATGGCTCGGGGAAATCATTTGAATACAAACAGAAAGGCCTGCCGGGCTGATCTGCGCGGCAGGCCTTCAGCTGTCGATACACACGGTTACTTTGCTCCGGCCTAAGATCCCACACCATGGCGATTGCCGGTCTTGGCATCGGCAGCTTCGGGCCAGCCGATATCCTTCTGCAGTTCAATCGGCAGCGCGCGGATGGCGCGTTCCGTCTGGTAGCGGGCACGGGCCTCGCTGAACTCGGTCGCGATCCGACCGATGGATGACAGGATAGACATCTCATTCTCCTTCGCGTTGGGCCGGGATTGTCCCGGCGCTTGCAGCGTCAGGCGGTACACCGGGTTTGTTTCAGCTTCATTTCGTGTCGATTGCAGGTCCGTGTCATGGTTGTTTCGGGACCACTTCTACGTGTCTTGCCTTCGATGGAGTTGACTATCCTCCCAAACTGATGTTCAATCAAACGAAATGGAATGATGGTTTGCATCAGAAAAATTGAAGGTCGCTTCCCATGAACGCCCCACTCAATCATCCACTGCCGCTGCTCGATCTCGATGTTCTGCGCACTTTCGTCGCAATCGCCGAGACCGGCAGTTTCACCACTGCGGCCAATGCGGTCTTCCGCACGCCGTCGGCCGTCTCCATGCAGATCAAGAAGCTGGAGGACATTCTCGGCCGCTCGGTGTTCGCGCGCGACGCCCGTTCGGTGACGCTGACCACCGATGGCGAGATGCTGCTCGGCTATGCGCGCCGGCTGCTGTCGATCAATCGCGAGGTGGTGTCGAAGTTCATCATTCCAGACATTGTCGGGGTGGTGCGGCTCGGCTCGCCGGACGATTACGGCGAACGTGTGCTGCCGCATGTGCTGAAGCGGTTCGCACAATCGCATCCATCGATCGCAGTCGACGTCACCATCGACCAGAGCGTCAATTTGCGCCGGCGCATGGACGACCGGGCGCTCGACATCACGCTGCTCACCAACTCCTACAAGACCAGCGCGATCGGAGCCGAAGTGCTGCTCACAGAGCCGATCGTCTGGGCCGGTGCCAAGGGCGGTTGCGCGCATCTGCGCGAGCCGCTGCCGGTCTCATTGTGGGAAGAGGGCTGTGCCTGGCGGGCAGGGGCATTGGAGGCGCTTGGCCGCGAGGGCCGCAACTACCGCATCGCCTATATGAGCGCACACACGGCCGGCCAGCGCGCCGCGATCATGGCGGATCTTGCAGTCGCGCCGCTGCCGAAATCATTCCTCGGCAGTGACATGGTCGAGTTGTGCCCGAAGGACGGCATGCCTGACATCGGCACCTACAATCTCGCCATGGTGGTGACGCCAGACGCCAGCGCGCCGGTGAAGGCAGTCGCCGACCATATCCGCGCGACGTTTGAGATGTTCAGGGAAACTGGGAAGTTCTGACCCAAACTACGACCTGAGCGGCGCAACCAGATCGCGAGGGGTTCCGTCGCGGTCTGTCCTCTGCAGCGACAACACGCCTGCCGTGGCATGATAACTGTCAGTTTCGTTGGTCAAGAAGGCCACTATACTGTCCCGCGCGCGTCGCGCCTCCGGCATGTCGATCAACGGCCAGACATGGAACATGCCTTGCTCGTGGACGACCTCAATTTCGACGCCGGCCGCGCGTGCCTTTTCAGCGAAGATCAGATTGTCGGGGGTGAGCAGATCGCGTGAACCGGTCAGCAGCAACGTTTTGGGCAGCACCGACAGGTCGCCGTAAACCGGGCTGATGCGCCAGTCGGTGGGATCTATACCGGCGCTGTAAAGCCGGATCGCCTCGCGGCCGCCAGCAATGCCCAGCCACGGATCGTTGCGTTCAGCCTCATACATTTCTGGGTTGGCGAGCGACACGTCGAGGCCGGGCGAAATCAGCACGTGGCGTGATGGCAAGGGCAGGCCGTCTTGCGCAGCCATCATGGTCAGCACGACGGCCATGTTTCCGCCGGCGGAATCGCCCATGAAGATGATGTCATTCGCCCCGGTTTCGCCGAACATCTGGCGGTAGACGGCGCCGACCATGCCGAACATGGCGTGGAAATCGTGTTCGGGAGCAATGGGATAGATCGGCACAGTGATGCCGAACCCGAGACGGTCGGCCATGTCCGCGATCAGCCGCCAATGATAGGGTGTGATTTCAAAGACGTAAGCGCCGCCGTGCAGGTAGAGAATCCGCCTCCGCTCGCCAGCCTTGGGCGCGATCTCGTAGACGGGGAAGCCGCTGATCGTGCGGGTTGTGATCTCCAGGCGCGACTGCAGCGACGCAGGCGGCTGATGGTTTTCAGTCTTGCGCGCATAGGCGATCCAGCGCTGCAGGTTCTCCGGGCTGGAAAACGCCTTCTTGCGGCTGTACCTGAGGACGAACGACACGACGTGGCTTTTGAGGCTGGGCATACAGATACACGGACTTCGGCTGAGCCGACTAAGAGAACCCCCGACTATTTCGAAGATTGTGTCGCCACCAAAAAAGTCAAGATTTATGCGATCTCAACACGGTGGTTTGATCCCGGCCGGCGACAAAGCGTCCGGCCTATGGAGTCCCTGGCCCAGCGGCGCAGCTCAACGCCGGGGCAGTAATGCGGCGCGCAGCCAATTGCTGGGTGCAGCCGGAGCCGCATTGCGGCCCCGGCGAATACCGAACAGCTTGCATTTGTCGGTGAATTTCATCCGCGCTGCATGCCCCAGCCGACCGAAAGCTGCTTTTTGCTCGATCGCGGCGACACCGGCCAGCCAATGTCCTTCTGGATCTCAGGCGGCAGGCTGTTCAGGATGCGCAGCGACTTGCGCGCTTCGCGTGCTTTCTTGAAGGCCGCACCATAGCGGCCGAGGCTTTCGAACATCGACATCTTGATCTCCTTTGGAGCGTTGCGGTGGCCGGAAACTGGTTCTGCCTGCCGTTCGATGCCGGTTAAATGCACCGCCTATGTATCTGGCGGATTTCACGAAAACGCGATTTCGTTTCCAGATCGGCGCGATCTGGAAACATTTGCATACAAATGAAAATGGAAGGTATGACAGGCCTAGCGGGGGCGAGTCATCCCCGCCCGCGCCGCGCGGCGTGGCCTTCGCGCGAACGCCGCCGCGGGGCGGCGTCGCCGGCAATGCCGTCTTCGCTCACCGTCTTGCGCGGCGGCAGTTTGACCGCCGCCGAAAGCTTGGGGAACGGGTCGATCTTGTTCGGCAGCGCCATGGCGTAGACGAAATGCTCCTGGAATTTCGGCTCCAGGGCCGTCTCAATCTTCTCGATCCTGCTGACGGTTTCCTCGATCTCGCGGCGATAGCCGCGGTTCAACAGCGCCATGCGGGCACCGGCGCCGGCCGCATTGCCAACGGCCGAGACCTTGTCGAGGTCGCAATCCGGGATCAGGCCCAGCACCATTGCGTATTTCGGGTCGATGAACGAGCCGAATGCGCCGGCGAAGTGGATGCGGTCGACATGATCAGTGTGCTGCTTTTCCATCAAAAGCTTGGTGCCGGCATAAAGGGCGGCCTTGGCAAGCTGGATAGCGCGCACGTCGGTCTGGGTGATGGTGATCTTGGGCCCGCCTTCCTTCAGCACATAGGAGAAGGTGCGGCCGTTGGCGACGACGCGCGGCGAGCGGGCGCTCAGCGATCCGTCGACGACACCGTCCTCGGAGATGACGCCGGCGAGATACATCTCGGCGACCACCTCGATGATGCCGGAGCCGCAGATGCCGGTGACGCCGGTCGCCTGCACGCTGTCGAGGAAGCCCGGCTCGTCGGACCAGAGTTCCGAGCCGATGACGCGATATTTGGGCTCCAGCGTTTCGGGATCGATACGGACGCGCTCGATGGCACCCGGTGCGGCGCGCTGGCCGCCGGAGATTTCCGCGCCCTCAAAGGCCGGGCCGGTCGGCGAGGATGCCGCCACGACCCGCTGGCGATTGCCGAGCACGATCTCGGCATTAGTGCCGACATCGACGATCAGCATCATTTCGTCCTGGCGGTGCGGCCCCTCCGACAGCGTCACCGCCGCCGCATCGGCGCCGACATGGCCGGCAATGCAAGGCAGCATATAAAGCCTGGCGCCCTGGTTGAGCTTCAGGCCGATATCCGATGCCTTGATGTGGACGGCGCCGGAGATCGCTAGCGCGAAGGGAGCGCCGCCGAGCTCGGTCGGATCGATGCCGAGGAACAGATGGTGCATGATCGGATTACCGACGAAAACGGAATCCAGTATGTCGTTGCGCTGGACGCTGCCTTCGGCGCAGACCTTGTCGACGAGGCCCGAAATGGCCTCGCGCACGGCGACTGTCATGCCTTCGCGGCCGTCCGGGTTCATCATCACGTAAGAGACGCGGCTCATCAGATCCTCGCCGAAGCGGATCTGCGGATTGGATGTACCCGACGAGGCGGCGACGCGGCCCGATAGCAACGATACCAGATGCATGGCGATCGTGGTCGAGCCGATATCGCAGGCAAGCCCGTACGCCTCGTTCTTGAGGCCTGGCCACAAGGCGATGACCCGTGCGGTCTCGCTGTCGGTGTCCTTGTGGATGGCGGCGGTCGCGGCCCAGTTGCCTTTGCGCAAAATGCCTTGCACCTGCGGCAACAGATGGAAATCGAAATCGAGGCTCTTGAGGCCCCAATCCTTCATCAGCGCGATTTTCAGGCGGTCGAGGTCGCCGAGCGGCTTGTGCATGTCGGGTTCTTCGATCTCGACATAGCACATGCGGATTGCCGCATCGCGGGCGATGACCCTGGTGTCGGCGTCTTTGCGGATGGTTTGCGCGTTGATGACGGTGTCCTGCGGCACGTCGACGACGAGATCGCCGAGAATCTGCGCCGAGCAGGACAGGCGGCGGCGTTCGGGCAGCCCACGAACGCGCTCGTAGCGCTCTTCCTTTGCGCCCTTGGGCGAGATGTGGTCGTTGGAGGAAACGATCTTGTGCTTGGCGAAATTGCCTTCCTGCACCTCGATCTGGCAACGCCCGCAAGTGGCACGCCCGCCGCACACGCTCTCGACATAGACACCGAGCTGGCGCGCGGCATCCAGCACCGGCGTGCCGACCGGAAACCGCCCGCGCTTGCCAGACGGCATGAACAGCACGAGCGGATCGGTGATGTTGGCGGGAGAGTTCATACGTTCCAGACTTTACTTTCTATGCTGCTCAGGTCTTGGCCACGGCAGCGACGCCGCTGTGTTTCGGTTCCTCCCCAGTCCTAGGCCCCATATCGTGTCGGCCAAGCCATGGCTCAACCCCGGGCCATCCGCGCTTCGCGTCCGCCGCGCCTGCGTCCGCCATTGCCATTGCCATCGCCCGGCGCGTTGACCTGCGTCCGGGCGGCAACGGCCTGGCCGCCTTCGGCAGGCTTGTAATCCTTGTAGGTCCTGATCCAGTTGGTGCAGTTCTCATCGGTGCCGTTCAGCACATTGGCGCCACGCACCGCTTCCATTTCCTGCGGCCGCACCGGGTTCATGATCGCCGAGGTCATGCCGGCGCCGACCACCATCGGAATGAAGGCGGCGTTGATGCCATGACGGTGCGGCAGGCCGAACGAGATGTTAGAGAGGCCGCAGGTGGTGTTGACCTTGAGCTCCTCGCGCAGGCGGCGTAGCAGTGCAAACACCTGGCGGCCGGCATCGCCCAACGCGCCGATCGGCATGACCAGCGGGTCGACGACCACGTCATGCGCCGGAATACCGAAGTCTGCGCAGCGCTGAACGATCTTCTTGGCGACGGCAAAGCGCACGTCGGGGTCCATCGAAATACCGGTCTCGTCGTTGGAAATGGCGACGACCGGAACGTTGTATTTCTTGACCAGAGGCAGGATGGCCTCGAGCTTTTCCTCCTCGCCAGTGACGGAGTTGACCAGCGGTCGGCCCTTGGCGACTTTCAGCGCCGCTTCGATCGCCGCGGTCACCGAGGAGTCGATCGACAGCGGCAGGTCGACCAGGCCCTGCACGATCTCCAAGGTCTGCACCAGCAGGCCGGGTTCGGTCTCGTTCGGGTTGACCGAGGTGACGCCGGCATTGACGTCGAGCATGGTTGCGCCGCAGGCGGCCTGTTCCAGCGCATCCCTGATGACGGTCTCAAAATTGCCCGCGATCATTTCGGCGGCCAGCTTTTTGCGGCCGGTCGGGTTGATGCGCTCGCCGATCACGCAGAAGGGCTGATCGAAGCCGATGATGATTTCTCGTGTCGCCGAGGCGACGATGGTCCGGGTCATGAAATCTCTCCATCGTGATATAAAGAGTTCTTTATATCGTTATCTGTTTCTGATCAAGCGAATGCTGACGATTCGCGCTGTCAATGCGCGGTCTTGACCATGTCGACCTGGGTTTCGGTGAGGTCGTCATGCAGTATGTGGTCGAGCCGGTCGGCAACGAGCTGGTCGTCGCGGCGGATTTCGCGCTTCCACGGCCGGCGGCCCTTCAGCACGCCGGACTCGTCGACGATCTCGGCGACATACTCTTCCTGGCGATAGGCCATCACATGGACGCCGGACACACCTGGAATTTCCTTCACCTCATTGATGATGTCGATGCAGAGCTGCTTGCCTTCCTTCTTCTGATCCTGAGCGCCTTCCAGGCGCTTGACGATCTGATCGGGAATGTGAATGCCCGGCACGTTGGAGCGGACCCATCTGGCCGTCTTGGCCGAGGCCAGCGGCCCGACTCCGCACAGGATGAAGCATTTCTCGGTATAGCCGAGGTCGCGGACCTTCTGCATGTAGGTGCGGAACATCGGTACGTCGAAGCAGTACTGGCTCTGCACGAACTGCGCGCCGGCGGCGATCTTCTTGCCCAGCCGATACGGCCGGAAATCGATCGGCGGCGCGAACGGGTTGATGGCCGCGCCAAGGAAAAGCTGCGGCGGCGTGGTGAGTTTGCGGCCGGACAGGAATTTGCCGTTATCGCGCATGATGCGGCAGGTTTCGAGCAGCGACATGCAGTCGAGATCGAACACCGGCTTAGCGCCGGGCTGGTCGCCAGCCTGCACGCCGTCGCCAGTCAGGCACAGCATGTTGGCAACACCCATCGCGGCACCCCCCAGCACGTCGCCCTGGATGGCGATGCGGTTCCGGTCGCGGCAGGCGATTTGCATGATCGGGGCATAACCCATGCGGGTCAGCAGCGCGCAAATACCGACCGACGACATGTGGCAGTTGGCCCCGGAAGCGTCGACGGCATTGATCGCGTCGACCCAGCCGTCGAAAATCCTGGCGCGGTTATAGACGTCTTCCGGATCGGCGCTGTCGGGCGGATTGAGCTCGGTCGTCACTGCGAACTCGCCGCGCCGCAGAACCCGCTCAAGCCGGCCGCGCGAGGTGTGGCCGGGCAGGGGATCGAGCGGCAAATGGATGCCGGCCGGATTCTCGTCTGGCTGACGGCCGATCATGCCGACGCTCCGGTGTTCGTAGTATTCTGGGCCGCATTGCGGGCGGCCGCGGCCTGCGCGGTCACCCGCAGCCAGGCGGAGGTTTCGCGCAAGGACTGATCCACCGGCCTCTGCACGTCCAAAATCTTGTCGCGATGCACCATGTTCTGCGAGCCTTCCCATGCCTTGACCCAGACGCAAGGCATATCAGGCTCGACCTCGCAATTGCCGTTGGCGCGCACACCGCCGCAAGGGCCGTTGCGCAATTGCTTAGGGCAGTTCATCGGGCACGACATGCCGGTCGAGGAAAGAATGCACTGACCGCACATGCGGCAGTCGAACATGAAGCCCTTGACGCGCTTCTCGACGAATTTCACCGGCCCTTCGACACGGCTGTAGCCGATGCCCTTCCATAGCGGGTGGAGAGTCAGGAACATGTCGGCGAATTTGGCGTAGAGCCATTCGAGCAGCCGCGAATGCCGCACCGACCAAAGCCGCACCGCAAACGAGCGCTGCACGCGCCGCTGCGGCGACACGTCAGCCGGCTTGTAGTCGGATTTCGGCGCCGCCTTCTTGACGATTGTCGCCTGGGTCACGCCGGCTTGAGCCGTCGTCGCCGGCATTGATTGGGGATCAGACATTTTCTTTGCCGCCCGCCTTGACCAGAGCGACCAACCGCTCACGGTCGTATTTCGCATCGAGCTCCTGAAGAGCCTTCTCGGCCTCGACTTCAAGATCGTCACTGACTGGGATGGGCTCTGCCTTGCGCCATTCGGCAAGGTAGTCGTCGGTGCCGCCGGCGCCGGTGCGCATGGCGCACATGTCGATCGCCTCGGTGAAGCGCAGCGGCAGTTCGCGCTTGGCGTTCTGCCGGCCCCTCTTGACGATGACCTGGGCGGGGATGTCGCGCCAGTAGACGACGATCAGATCGGCCATGAATTCCTGCTCCTGGAGAGCGCCGCGCGTCCAATCGAACACACAAACGATGCTCTACCATCTAACTCCGCTGCATCGTGCCCTCCGAAGATCGATTCCGATCCTTTTGGCCGATGCAGTGGTTTCGAGCATTGCCGGAAGCGCTGTTGGGCTGCTTGTTATGGGACGACGCGGGGGCCTTCAAAAGCGACGCAATCGACGGTCGCGGCCGAAAGCGGAGTCTCTTCCAGCACTGGTCAGCCGGCGCGGCCATCGAAGCTGCCGACCAGTTTCCTGTGGAAGCGCATGTAACCTCGTTCGGTCGTGCGTAAATGCTCCGCGATGATCGCATGGAAGCGCGGCAGGCGATGGAAGGGAACGGCCGGATAGGAATGGTGCTCGGAATGGTACGGCATGTTCCAAGCCACGAAGCGCACCAGCCTTGAGGTGAAGGTGGTGCGAGTGTTCTCGAACATGTTGGCGACATGCGGGCACAATGCATGCTCGGCCAGCAGGTAGGCCCGCAAAAACGGCTGTCCGACCAGCACCGGCACGATCCAGACCCACAACAGCAGCGCCGACTGTGCGGCGAGCGATCCGGCCAGCAACACCGCATAGCCGATCAGGAACAGCCGCGCTTCAATAACCACCTTGCCGCGGCCCTTTTCCGGCACAAAGCCGTCGCGGTTGCGGCCCGCCGCATTGGTTGCGAACACACGAGCCATGCCTATCCAATAGGGGCCGCCGGACAGATAGCGCAGATATTGGCCGATGGTCTCCGGCTTCGGGGCCATCAGTTCGGGGTCGTTGTCCGGGTCGTGGGTGTGGCGGTGATGGGCGAAATGGAAATAGCGGAACCATGCGGGCGGCAGCAGGATCAAGAAGCCGGCCACGGCGGCAACAGCGCGATTGAGCCACGCCGTTCTGAACGCCGTTTCATGGATGGTCTCGTGCAACAGCGTGAAGAAGAAGACGATCAGGATCCCCTGCGGCAAGACGAGAAGCGGCCAGAACGGGATGCGGGCGGCGATCAGTGCGCCCAGCACGACAACCAGCCCGCCATGGACGGCCAGCCGGACAATGCCTGGCCCGTCGACCCGGGCGGTGAGGTCGCGACGTTCCTCAACCGAAAGGCCGGCAATGATGGTGCGGTGGTCGATGTCGCTCATGATGCAATGTTAGCGGCGGGTGGCTGTCGGGTAAATCGGCGCGCGTGTCACCAGACGCCGTTTCTTATCCCGGTCCAGAGATAGAACCAGACCGTCGGATGATACCATTGTCTCGAAGGCAGACCGGGATCGACCGTGCCGAGCTTGCCGGCCAGCGCATCCCTGACCGCCTCGACGCAGATGTCGCGCGAGAATGCCGCCTGCCGCAACGCGTAGCTTGAAATAGTGTCGCTAGGTTGGGGTTTGCCGCGTGCCTGCCGCAACACCCCGCCAGTGTCGACGCCGGCGTCGACCAGATGCACGGTGGTGCCGAAGTTTTCCGCATCGCCTGAAGCCAGCGCCCAATAGCCGCCGTTCATGCCACGATATTTCGGGGCGATGCCGGCATGGTAGTTGAGGACCGGGCAAGGGATTTTCGCCAGCGTCTGCCGCGACAGCAAGCGGCAGCCGGCGAGCAGCACGACACCCGGCTGGATTTTCTCGATCGCCTGCAGGCACTCCGGCGCGTTGGCCGACGAGACCTGGACGATCTTTTGCCCAGGCTTCGGTTCGGTTTGCAGCTTTTGCTCGGCGGCGAGCCGTGCTGCGTGGCCGGCGAAGAAGCGCTTGCCGAGCCGGGTCAGCATCATCGTGCCGAGTTGACCGATGGCCGAGGTCCAGCCTTGCCGCCGCGCCCGCCCGAGAAGCAATTGCCTTTTGGATTCAGGGGTTTCGAGGATGACGCTGACAGGCGCGAGGTGGTCGGCGATGGCGTTGACGATCGCCCAGATATGCGGGCCGCCTTCGGTGACGACGACGATCGGCCGTTGGTTTGTTTTCGACCGTGCCATGCTTCGCGACCCCCGCAAAGAGCTGTTCTTTGTGCGCGAATGCTAGGTTGACCGGGTTAACCCTTGGTGATCGGGGGCGGGCTCAGCGCTTGAATTCGAGGATGTCGAGCTTCGATTCGTAGTGGGGCGCCGGGAACTCGATGCGCCATTCGCTGGCGCTGTGGCGGAAGGCATAGCCGACCTGATCGCTTTCCGGGCCGCTGCCGTAGGACTTTGCCGGATCGTCGTTGACGTAGAAGGAACCTAGATAGATCGCGCGTTTCTCGCCATCGTCGAAGAAGCGGCCCTTGGTGCGCTGCGAACCGGTGATCTTTTCCAGTCTCCAGCCGGAACCGTCGTCGCTCACCTTGCATTTGAACCAGCCATAAATGACGAGCGGGCTCAATCCGCCGGCCTTGATGGTGCGGCATTGCCAATTGCCGGTCAGGTCCTTGTCGGAGAAGGAAACCAGCGGCTTTGCCAGCAAGGCGTCGAGCTGCTTGACCTCGGCGGGATCGCCGGCCTTCGCCTCGTCAAGCGCTGCCTTGCGCGTCTCGCCATATTTGTCGAGGCGCGCCTTGTCGGCAGCGGTGATCAGCTTCTGCACTTCGCCATCGGCGAACGCGGGCAACGTCAAGCAGAGGACAGCTGCTACGGCAAACATAAGGCGAGCGATCATTGGTGGCGTTTTCCCTTTTGATGACTGGAGCAGCCTGTTTTCTTGTCTGGCGCATACCTTAATGTTTCGCCGCGCTCTGTCATCCTTGCTTGAAATCGACAGCAGAAACGAGGTGGAAAGAATGCGGATCTTGCTGACGGGATCGTCGGGTTGGCTGGGCAGGGCCTTGGCGCCACGCCTGCGGACTCTCGGCCATGACGTCACTGGCCTCGATCCCGTCCCATCCTCGGAAACGCGAATCGTCGGCTCAGTCGCCGATCGCGACCTGGTCATCAGGGCGGTCGAGGAGAACCGCATCGAGGCCATCATCCATAGTGGCGCGCTGCACAAGCCTGACATCGAACATCATCGCAACGAGGATTTCGTCGAGACGAATGTGCGCGGCACGCTCAACCTGCTCGATGCGGCGGCAACTTTCGGCGTTCAGCGCTTCATCTTCACGTCGACGACATCGCTGATGATTACCCAGGCCATCCGCGCCGGCTTGCCCGGCAGGGCGGCTTGGCTAACGGAAGACATGTCGCCTGAACCGCGCAACATCTACGGCGTGACAAAGCTTGCGGCGGAACATCTTTGTCGGCTCTACCATATCCAGTTCGGCCTGCCGGTGATCGTACTGCGCACCGCCCGCTTCTTTCCCGAAGCAGACGATATGGCGCATGTGATCGAACAGTCGGACGCCAACACCAAGGCCAATGAGCTGTTGTTTCGCCGGCTGACGGTGGAGGATGCTGCCGACGCCCACATCGCTGCCTTGGAGAAAGCGCCGCAATTGGGCTTCGACACCTTCATCATCTCGGCACCGACACCTTTCCAGCCCGACGATTGCGCGGCATTGATCGCCGACGCACCGTCGATCGTCGCGCGCTATTTTCCGGATTATCCGGCACTCTACTTGAAGAAAGGCTGGACGATGTTTTCGTCGATCAACCGGGTCTACGATGCGTCCCGGGCGAGGGACCGGCTGGATTTCGTCTGCAAGACGAGCTTTGCCGATGTGCTCGCTCGGCTCGAAGCTGAAGAAAACGGTGCCTAAAGTGTCAGGCCAGGGCTGAGGCCCCAGCTAGTTCCTTCGTCAGGTCGCCGTAGCCGGTCGAGCGGCGCTCGTAAGCAAGGCCGAGCATTTTCGCCGCCTTTTCGGCGACCTTGTCGAGTTCCGGGTCGTCGGTCTGGGCGATGTAGATCAGCTTCTCGTAATTGCCGAAATAGTCCTTGATCAGCTCCGGGTGCTTGTCGAGGCCGAGCGGCTTCATGAAGAAGGCATCGAATTGCCGGCAGAGGAAATCGGTCATGTAGAACGACATCATGTCGTCATCGGCAACCTTCGCATAGGCATCCATGCCTTGGTAGAAGGCAAAGCAATGCGGCCCGGCCATGCGCTCGACGCCATGCTTCTCGCAGATCCGGTCGAGCAGGCCACCCGTGCCGCAATCGGCATAGCCGACGAAGATGTGTTTGTAGCCGTCAGCCCTGGCCTTGGCGATTGCCTTGTCCATGGCCGGCGCAATGCGGTCCGGATAGAAATGGAACTCCGCCGGGAGGCAGGTCAGGTCGAGATGGTCGAGCCCGAGCTGCTCCTTGACCGCCAGAACTTCGCGCGCAATCATCCCGCAGGCGATGACGAGCAGCCTGTCGCCTTTATCGGATTGTTGTTTTCGCGCGGTAGTCATGGAACCAGTCTAATCCATCTTCGTTGCTGTCCAGCGAATTTATATTCTGAGGGAGACACCAATCATGAAATTGTTCCGCGTTGCGCCAATCGCTATTCTCGCCTGCGCCCTGGCTGTTTCGGCCTGCGCCAACACGGTGCGCGGCGTCGGTAAGGATATCAAATCCACTGCGAAGGCGGTTGACGATACCGTCAAGAAACCCTGATCTGCACGATTTCAAACATTTGGGAATAAAAAAGCCGCACTGCAAGGCGCGGCTTTTCTCGTCGGTGCCGAATTTATTGACTCAGGCCGAAGCGCGGACGTTGTGCTTGCGCTTCATGAAGTCCTTGGCGGTCTCGACCGCCACCGCGGCGTCGCGGCAATAGGCGTCGGCGCCGACGGCTTTGCCGAATTCCTCGTTGAGCGGCGCGCCGCCGACCAGCACGACATAATCATCGCGAATGCCTTTTTCC
The DNA here is from genome assembly GCF_040318415.1 of Mesorhizobium sp. M1163. Taxonomy (NCBI): domain Bacteria; kingdom Pseudomonadati; phylum Pseudomonadota; class Alphaproteobacteria; order Hyphomicrobiales; family Phyllobacteriaceae; genus Mesorhizobium; species Mesorhizobium sp. M1163. The sequence goes on from NZ_JAMYMF010000039.1 coordinate 48,746, forward strand.
TTCATCGTATCGATGACGACCTTCATGTAAGGCATGGTCGTCGTCAGCAGGGCCGACATGCCGATGATGTCGGGCTGATGCTTTTCGATGGCATCGAGATATTTTTCGACCGCATTGTTGATGCCGAGGTCGATGACATCGAAGCCGGCGCCTTCCATCATCATGCCGACGAGGTTCTTGCCGATGTCGTGGATGTCGCCCTTAACGGTGCCGATCACCATCTTGCCCTGCTTCGGCGCGCCGGTGGCGACAAGCAACGGACGCAGGATGAACATGCCGGCCTTCATCGCGTTGGCCGACAGCAGCACTTCCGGAACGAACAGAATGCCGTCGCGAAAATCCTCGCCGACGATGCGCATGCCTTCGACCAGAGCCTCGGTCAGCACCTTGTAAGGCGCCCAGCCGCGCTCGAGAAGGATGTTGGTGCCTTCCTCGATTTCTTCCTTCAACCCATCATAAAGGTCGTCGTGCATCTGCTGCACCAACTCGTCGTCGGAGAGTTCCGAAAGGATGATCTCGTCGTCGGCCATTTTTTCTCAGGCTCCTTGCCGGCTACAACTATCGCGGCAGCTTAAAAATATCGCGCCATTACCTAACCCGCGCGGGCCGGTTGTCCATAGCTGATTTGCGACTTCCCGCAAAACGAAAGCGACCGTAAATCTCTTGGAATTCTTGTCGATTTTGCGACAGGCGTTGGCGCTGGCGGGCCGTTTCGAATAAGGTGCATGGCTACGATCCGGCCAGAGACCGCAATATGCGGCTGCAAATGGATTTCAGGCCGGAACAAGAGCCCGGCCAAAGCAAATCAGGCCAGAACGAAAGCCAGGGAAGAACGATTATGAGTGAGAACGCGCCGGTCGATCAGGAAGCGTCAAACGCACGGCGCGGGCGCGCTGCCAGCGGTGGCGCCGCAGCGCGCCGGGCTGCACGTTCGGGCGGCGGCCCCGGTACACAGCTCACCTATATCAAGCGCAAGATCAACGTCTATGAAGTGCTGGACGAGGAAGGCCTGGCGCTGATCGAAAAGAACACCGACACGGTGCTGGAAGAGATCGGCATCATCTTCCGCGACGACGCCGAGGCACTGCAGCTTTGGAAAGAGGCGGGCGCCGACGTCAAGGGCGAGCGGGTGCATTTCCCCAAGGGCCTCTGCCGCTCGCTGTTGAAGACCGCTCCGTCCGTCTATACCCAGCACGCCCGCAACGGCGAGCGCTCGGTGCAGATCGGCGGCAACGCGACCGTGTTCGCGCCGGTCTATGGACCGCCCTTCGTGCGCGATCTCGACGGCGTCAGGCGCTACGCGACGATCGAGGATTTCCGGAATTTCGTAAAACTTGCCTATATGGCGCCATCGATCCACCATTCGGGCGGCACGGTTTGCGAGCCGGTCGACGTGCCGGTCAACAAGCGCCATCTCGACATGGTCTACAGCCATATCAAATATTCGGACAAGCCGTTCATGGGCTCGGTGACCGCGCCCGAGCGCGCCGAAGATACGGTGGCGATGGCCAAGATCGTGTTTGGTGACGATTTCGTCGAGAACAACACGGTGTTGACCAGCCTGATCAACGCCAACTCGCCGATGGTCTTCGACGAGACCATGCTGGGAGCGCTGAAAGTTTACTCGCGCCATAACCAGGCGTGCATCGTCACGCCGTTCATCCTTGCCGGCGCGATGAGCCCGGTGACGGTCGCCGGCACACTGACCCAGGTTTTGGCCGAGGTTCTGGCCGGGGCGTCGTTCACACAGCTGATCCGGCCGGGTGCGCCGGTACTGTTCGGCACCTTCGCCTCGTCGATCTCGATGCAGTCGGGCGCGCCGACCTTCGGCACGCCGGAGCCGTCGCTGGTCTCCTATGGCGCCGCCCAGCTTGCTCGCAGGCTCGGGCTGCCGTTCCGCACCGGCGGCTCGCTTTGTGCTTCGAAAATCCCCGATGCGCAGGCGGCCTATGAGAGCGCCAACACGCTGAATTCGACGATCCTCGCCGGCACCAATTTCGTGCTGCATTCGGCCGGCTGGCTCGAGGGCGGGCTCGCCTCCTGCTACGAAAAGTTCATGATGGATATCGACCAACTCGGCATGACGCAGAAGTTCTCCGAGGGTGTCGACCTGTCGGAAAACGGTCAGGCGATGGATGCCATCCGCCAGGTGGGTCCGGGCAGCCATTACCTCGGCTGCGATCACACCCAGGCCAATTTCCAGACCGCGTTCTACCGCTCCAACATCGCCGATAACAATTCCTACGAGCAGTGGCTGGCCGAAGGCGAAAAAACCGCGCCGCAGCGCGCCAACGAGCTCGCCCGCCGCTGGCTGGAGAGCTACGAGGCGCCTTATCTCGACCAGGGCATCGACGACGGGCTGAAGGACTTCATCGCCAGGAAGAAGGCGTCGATGGCCGACGCCTTCACCTGAAAGGAGCCCGAATCAGGCGGGGCTAAAGTCGCCAACATCATCCACAAGGAAGTCTGGCGGAGCGCCTTCTCCGACCCGGACAAGAAGGGATGATTCTCGAGCGCGGCATGGTCGAAACCATCGCGGCCGCGCTTTCCGCCCACGGCCTCATCCTGCGCGGCGGCTTCAATTTTGCGGGCGGTGAGGGGACACCTTCCGGTCTCTCCGGCGCCGCCGCCAGATCCGTCCTGCTGGTGGGGCAGGCAGGCGCCGCACCTTGGCCGCACTTCCTGCGCTGGTTGGAGAAACAGTCACAGCCGATCGACGATCCGCTCGACAGATGGTCGCGCGGAGTGATCGGCGCTGTGGCCGAAAAATTCGGGGCACGCGCGGTGTCACCGTCCGACAGGCCTTATCTGCCGTTCCAGCAATGGGCGATGCAGGCGGAGGGGCTGAAGCCGTCGCCGCTCGGCATCCTCATGCATCCGCAATACGGGCTCTGGCATGCCTATCGCGGCGCGCTGTTGTTCGAGAACGAGATTGCGCTCCACGAACGTCGCGACGTGATTCACCTTTGCGACACATGTTTGGAAAAACCTTGCCTGAAATCCTGTCCGGTCGCGGCTTATTCTGCGGATGGTTTTGTGCATGAAACCTGTCTGGCGCATGTGCGTGGGCAAAACGGCGGACCTTGCCGGACCGGCGGCTGCCTTGATCGCAACGCCTGTCCTTACGGCATCGATTATCGCTATCCGGCCGAGGTTCAGGCCTTTCACATGGCAGCATTCGCGCGCTAGCCAGACAAGACCCCGCTGCACGCAAAGACGTCGACCGTTCCGATCTCAGGATTTTTGGCCGAAAGCCAGCCCCGCCGCGTGAAAGAGACCCATCAGCAGCACCCCGATGGCACCAGAGACCAACGAGACGATGGGATACTGTGCGAAGTTGGCCCCGTACGCGAAGAGGGTTGCCACCACGAAGCTCGCCCAGCCGGCTATCAGATTGGGCACGGCGGAGTTACCGAAGACGCACGGGTAGGAACCCTTGGTTATCCCACTCACGAAATGTGGGACGCCATTGGCGCCAAAAACACCCGCGAAAAAAGCAAGGAATGCCGTCAGCCCCATATGAGCTCCGTCCCTTGGCAAATTGAAGCGCGCCGTTCACTTCAGGCCGCCATAGCATGGCAGGCAGTCGGCGAAATTGTGCACAAAGCCAGCGTAAAGCAACCCCGATACGCATTTGTGAACGTGGCGGCTCCACATAGTGCCTTCGATGCAGCCGGCGCCGAACGCCACTGGAAGCGGCTGACGATGCTGTTTGCGGAGACGCTCGGCCAAGGCGCGCCAACCATTACGACGTGACTGCCCGCCAAAAAATTCTTCCCATCACCCAAGGAATCGCCATTAGCCTTCGTCCAACAGGCAAATGATGGCGATGATGCTGGACGAAAGCGAAGCCTCCGACGCCGAATTGATCGGACGGGCGAAGGGCGGAGACCGGGGTGCTTTCGGCAAGTTGCTCGAAAGGCACTATGGTTTCGTCTATGGCGCCGCCTATCGCTGGTGTGGAAAAAAGGCCGACGCCGAGGATATCGCCCAGGAAGTCTGCGTCCGGCTCGGCCGCGCGATCCGCGACTATCACGGCAGCGGTGCCTTCACGACGTGGCTCTACACCATGACGCTGAATGCGGCGCGCGACATGATGCGCAAGACCGCCCGCGATACGGCCAAGACCGAGGCCTATGGCGCCTATGCGCTGATTTCGGGGGAAACCTCGTCCGAGGCGGAAGACCCGGTCGAGGCGCTCTGGGCAGCGGTGCGCAAGCTGCCGGACAAGCAGCGCGACGCGGTGCTGCTGGTCTATGGCGAAGGGCTGAGCCACGCAGCCGCCGCCGAGGCGATGGCGATCTCGGAGACGACGGTTTCCTGGCACATCCATGAGGCGAAGAAACGGTTGAAGACGCTGATGCGTTCAGCCGGGGAAGTGTGACCATGGTCGACGACAAGCAACTGAACAGGCTGCGCGATATCGCAGCACCGGCGCCTGACGCGGATGCAAAGGCGCGTGCCCTCCAGGCCGCGCTGCGCGCCTATGACATGGAAGAAAAAACTTTACCGGCCGCCCAAGGATCGGCAGGCGGGCTTCGTCTCACAGAGCGAGCACAAAGGCTCTGGAGCGAAATCATGCAAAAGAAACTCTTCGCCACGCCGGCCATTGCCGGGCTCGTTGCCCTGCCGATCGCCGGATACGCCACCATCTATATGCTTGGGGAATCCAAATTCGGCGGGCCCGAATTCGGCGGCGACGATAAGATCACCGAAACGCTGGCTGACAAGCCGGCGACCGTCAAACCGCCGGTTGTTGCCGAAGCAGATAAGCAGAAGAAGGCGGACGCCGACAGCGAAAGCCGCGACGTCGGCGAGGCGCTTGTGGCGCCGACATCGCCGCCGAAAGCGGAATCGACCGCGGTCGGCGGGTTGACGCAGCAGGATGTGCTCACCCGCAATGCACCCGAACCGGCGCAGAGCGGCGAGTTTGCGCTGGATGGCGGTGCAAACTCCGTGGCTCCGGCAGTCGATGGTGGCGCGCGGGTCGGACGCATGCCTGGCACGGTTGCCGAGTCCAAGCTGATGGCACAGCAGCCTGCCGCTGCGCCGGCCGACCAGATGCTGCCGCGAGAGGAAAACCGTGACCGGGTCGAGGATTTCAAGACCAATCCGGTGCATGCCGCACTCGAAGACCCGGTCTCGACGTTCTCTATCGATGTCGACACCGCTTCCTATTCCTTCGTCCGGCGCTCGCTGAAGGAAGGTTTTATCCCGCAGGCCGATACGGTGCGCGTCGAGGAGATGGTCAACTACTTCCCCTATGACTGGAAAGGCCCGGACTCCGCCTCGACGCCGTTCAACTCGACCGTCAGCGTCATGCCGACTCCGTGGAACGAGCACACCAGGCTGATGCATGTCGCCATCAAGGGTTTCGACGTGAAGCCGGCCGAGCAGCCCAAGGCCAATCTGGTCTTTCTGATCGATGTGTCGGGCTCGATGAACGAGCAGGACAAGCTGCCGCTCCTGCAGTCGGCCTTTCGGCTGCTGGTCAACAAGCTGAGACCCGACGATACCGTCTCGATCGTCACCTATGCGGGCGATGCCGGTACCGTGCTGGAGCCCACCAAGGCTTCGGAAAAGGACAAGATCCTCGCTGCCATCGACAACCTGACATCCGGCGGCTCGACGGCAGGCGAGGCGGGCATCAAGGAAGCCTACAGGCTGGCGCAGAAATCCTTCGTCAAGGACGGTATCAACCGGGTGATGCTCGCCACCGATGGTGATTTCAATGTCGGCCAGACCGACGACGACGACCTGAAGCGGCTGATCGAAAAGGAGCGCAAGACAGGCGTGTTCCTGTCGGTGTTCGGCTTCGGCCGCGGCAACCTGAACGACCAGATGATGCAGACCATCGCCCAGAACGGCAACGGCACCGCCGCCTATATCGACACTTTGGCGGAGGCCGAGAAGGTGCTGGTCGAGGATGCCTCCTCGACACTGTTCACCATTGCCAAGGACGTGAAGATCCAGGTCGAGTTCAACCCGAACAAGGTCTCGGAATACCGGCTGATCGGCTACGAGACCCGCGCCTTGAACCGCGAGGATTTCAACAACGACCGCGTCGACGCCGGCGAGATCGGCTCAGGCCATTCGGTCACCGCGATCTACGAGATCACGCCTAAGGGCAGCGGCGGCGAACAGATCGATCAGCTGCGCTATGGCCAGGCCTCGGTGAACAATGGCGGTGTCGCCAATGCCGACGAATATGCCTTCGTCAAAATCCGCTACAAGCTGCCGAACGAGGACACTTCGAAGCTGATCACCACGCCGGTGACGTCAGCCAACGAGGTGGCGTCGTTCGACCAGGCCAGCACCGACCAGCGTTTCTCCGTTGCCGTCGCTGCCTTCGGCCAGAAGCTGCGCGACGAGGATGCGACCGCGAAGTTCGGCTACGACAAGATCATGGAGATTGCCACCGCCGCCAGAGGAGCCGACCCGTTTGGGTACCGGTCCGAGTTCCTCTCGCTTGTGCGCCTTGCCTCGGCGCTCGGCGGTAACCGGTAGTGGCAATGATGGCCGGTTTCTTTCAGATGGGATCGTTCTGACAGGGGGAACCGGCCTACGGGCGGGTGAGGCAGGCCGGCGAGGGAAACCTTGCCGGCCTTTTTTCGTGGCTGCACCGCTTCGCGGACCGCGTCGCAGCCGAAAGCGTCAGGCGCGTCCGCGGCGCCGTTCGCGGCGGGCTTCGCTGGTCTCGGCGACGTTGACCGTCGCCTGCTTGTTGCGCATCGGGCCGATGCGTTCGACGATCTGCTCGACGGTCGGGCGATCCGACCTGGTGTGCGCATCGAGCGCCTTGCGCATGGCGGCAAGGTGCTGGAACGAGGTACCGCAGCAGCCGCCGACGATCTTGGCGCCGGCATCGACGGCCAGGCGCACATAATCGGCCATCAGCTCGGGCGTGCCCGAATAGTAGATCTCGGCACCGCGAAATTCGGGGATGCCGCAATTGCCCTTGACGATCACCGTTGCCTCGGGCTTCGCCTCGGTCATGTCGAGCAGCGAAGCGAGAATATCGGAGGCGCCGACACCGCAATTTGCGCCGACACCGAGCGGCGTCTGCGACAGGCCGTCGACGACACCGTGGATGTCCTTCGGCAGCAGCCCCATCATGGTGCGGCCGGCGGTGTCGAAGGAGCCGGTATAGGTATAGGGCAAGCCGACGCGGATGGCGGCTTCGGCGGCGGCACGGATCTCGTCCGGCGCCGACATGGTTTCGATCCAGGCGACTTCGGCGCCGCCGGCCTTCAGGCCCTCGATCTGCTCGGCAAAGGCCTCGACCGCCTCGTCATAGGTCATGGCGCCGAGCGGCACCAGCAATTCGCCGGTCGGGCCGACTGAGCCGGCCACGATCACCTTGCGGCCGGCCTTGCCGGCGACGGCGCTTGCGATCTCGGCGGCGCGCTTGTTCAGTGCGTGGACGCGGTCCTGCGCATGGTGCAGCTTGAGCCGATGGCGGGTCCCGCCAAAAGAGTTGGTCAGGATGATGTCGGCGCCGGCATCGACAAAGTTCTGGTGCAGGCTGGTGATGGTGTCGGGCGCGGTCTCGTTCAAGAGCTCAGGAGCCTCTCCGGCCTCAAGGCCCATCGCGAACAGATTGGTGCCGGTGGCGCCATCGGCGAGCAGGACGCCCTTTTCGGCAAGCAGAGCGTCGATCGGATTGGTCATGTGAAATACGCCTTCCCGGAAGAATAACTGAGATAAGGATATAAAGAATTCTTTATGTGCCGTCAATGTCGACACGGAGAGCAACCGGTCAAAATCGCATCTCCGCCAGCTTTCGTGTGAAGCTGGCCGCTTCATGCGCGTTGACGTCCGCGGCACGGATCAGATTGTCGAAATGGCTGGTCAGGATGCGGATCGGCTGCGTGGCGTTCAGCACCAGATACATGTCGCCGACGTAAATGGCTGCGCGATAGGGCCCGAAGATGGTGTACGGGATCGAATAGCGCATCCGCCCGTCATAGAGAAACAGGCGGAAGGTGGGATAGAGGTCGTCGAGTAGCGTCGCCATGTGCAGGAGCTGCTGGTGGCGGTCGGCCTCCGGAAAGCGGTCCCACACGCCCAGCCCGCGCGCGAAGATCTCCAGCGTGTGGCGCGGCATACAGACTTCCATGTCGGTTTCGGGCCGTCGGTTGTAGTCGATGCGGTACTGCGTTTCGCCGGCCTGTGCCTCGCGGCTCTTGTTGGCGATGACGGCTTCATAGTCGACAAGCGCCTCGGTGCGCAGAAGATCGGGAATGCCGGCCGGCACGTAGCGGATTTTCGTTCCCGCCGCCTCGGCATGCCAGCGAGCCAGCAGCGTGCGGTCGAAGCCGTCCGGCGCCTCCTCGATCTCAAGGCTCTCGCGGATTTCACCGGTGACGCCCTCGTCTTGGCTGAGGCCGAGCAGCCAGTCGAGCGAGACTTTGAATTCGGCGGCGATGTTGAGCAGCGTTTCGGCGCGGGGAAGGCGGATCGACGCGCCGGAGAGCAGCTGCGACAGCGCCGAACGGTCGATGCCAACCGCGGCGGCGAAGGCCGACTGGTTCAAATCGGACCTTGTCAAGAGCATTTTCAGGCGCTCGCGAAAGATCGTCGACAGGTCGCGCTTGTCCAAATCTCTACTCTCCCTGACGTGAGCAAAATTTTGCGCCGAAGCGGTCTACATGGCGTTTCGAGCGCAAATGAATCTACGAGCTTGTTTACAATAGATAACATCTGCAGCCGGAAATGCGCAATCGCAACAGTTTGTGCGCTTTATCGCGTTGCAGCAATGCAACGCTCCTGACACAATTCTGTCAGGAATCAAACGGGTTCCGGCGACTGGAAGGCAGTGGTCGATAGCATGACGAGCATGGGCAACAGGCGACATGGCGCGGCGACCATCGAATGGCCGACGGTGTTTCTCGCACTTTTCTGCTACGGCGGCTGGCTCGCTACCGGCTTTCTGCTCTGGCCATCCTACCCGCTGTTGGCGCTCGCCCTTCTGGCCCTGGTTGCGGCGCTGCAATCCTCGCTGATGCACGAGGCCCTGCACGGCCACCCAACCCGGAACGCGCGGCTGAACGAAGCCGTTGTGTTCCTGCCGATTGGCCTTGTCTGGCCGTTTCGCAGGTTCAAGACCATTCATCTGCGCCACCATGCAGACGAGCGCCTGACCGATCCGCTCGACGATCCCGAAAGCTATTACAAGGCGCTCTGGCAGCACGAGGAGTTGCCGTCGGCTATGAAGTTCCTGCTGAAGGTCAACAACACGATGCTCGGGCGTTTGGTGCTCGGTCCGTGGCTTTCCTGCATCGGCTTCTTCATCGACGACGCCAGGCAGGTTGCCGCGGGCGACAATTCCATCCGCAAGGCATGGCTGCTGCACGCGATCGGCCTCGCCGTAGTGTTGCCTGTCGTGCAGTTCGGCTTCGGCATGCCGTTGTGGCTCTACATACTGGTGCCGGTGTGGCTTGGGCAGTCGCTGATTTCGATCCGCACCTACGCCGAGCATCAATGGTCTGAACATCCGGAAGGCCGCACGATCATCGTCGAGCGCTCGCCGCTGTCCTTCCTGTTCCTCAACAACAATCTGCATTTCGTCCATCACAAGAGCCCGACGGTGGCCTGGTACAGGCTGCCGAAGCTGTTTCGCGACCGCCGCGACGAGTGGCTGCGGATGAACAATGGCTACGCCTATCCGAACTATTTCGCGCTGCTCAAGGCCTATGCCTTCAAGGCGAAGGAACCGATCGTCCATCCCGTGCTGCGGCGCATGCCGGAACCAGGACGCGCATTCAAGCCGCGCGTCAGGGCACGCAGCCTCAATGGGCTTGGCAGCGCACCGGTACCCGCCGAGCCGCCGAAGGAATGATCCTTGCGGCATTGCAGGCGCTGCCGCGCGGGCAACGCTTTCCTGACCTTGTCAATTTCCCTGCATAACGGTCAAATCCCGGCATGAGCGAATTCATTGCGGCTTTGCCGATGTACGACTGGCCGGAAGCACGGGACGAGGTCGACGCAGAATGGGCGCGGCTGCGCGATGCTTTCAGACAAAAAGGCATCGATGCGCCGGAGACGATTATCCGCCGCAATGGCGATTTGCCCCCGGTGCCTGGCGGTATTCGCGACGATCAGGGAAAACTCATCGCGCCCGATCCGGCGACATTGCCGCCGGACGAGTTGGATTTTCACCGGCTCTGGCTGCACCCGGCGCTGCTCTTTGCGCAAACCTGCTGGGGACCGATGGAACTCGGCCTGTCGCAGCGTGTCCACCTCGTCGGCCAGCCGCGCTACGACGCCTTTGAGGGCGGACAGGGCGAACTCTATTCGAGCGCCATCGTCATGAGGGCGGGCGAGGCACCGCCGGCAAGGTCGCCGGCCGACGGCGGCGCCGTCATTCCGCTCGATCAGCTTCGCGGCAAACGTTTCACCTTCAACAGCCTCGATTCCATGTCGGGCATCATCGCGCCGACACGCGACCTGCAAGCACTGGGCGAGAGTTTGGATATCTTTTCCGCGCTGAGCGAAAGCTGGGGGCACCGCGCTTCGATTGTTGCTGTTGCCGAGGGCAGGGCCGACGTCGCGGCGATCGACTGCGAGAGCTGGGCGCTGGCGCAGCGTTTCGAGCCTGCAGCGCAGAAGATGACGGTCGTCGGCTGGACAAGGCGGCGCAAAGGATTGCCGTTCATCACGGCCAGCAGGACGCCGGAAACGATCGTCGCCATGATGCGCGAGGCGATCGAGGCGCTCGCATAAAGCGCGTCGCGTCCGGTCGGCCTCATGCGACGCGCTTTAAATTCTTGTTTTACGCATGTCGTTATCGCAAAACCGCTGCACACTTTTGCGCGACATGCATTAGGTTCGCTCAGCCCCCAAGCAGCCGATTGTCGAGCGGATAGGTCGAAAGCTTCTCGTTGCCGGTGTCGGTGATCAGGATCTGTTCCTCGATCTTGACGCCTTCGTAGCCGCCAAGCCTGCCGATGTAGCTCTCGACGCACAGCACCATGCCTGACACAAGCACGCCGTCCGGCGTGTCGTCGGTCCAGTCGCCGGCATGCGGCAATGTCGGGTATTCGTCGGCCAGGCCGACGCCGTGATAGAGCACCCCGTAGCGTGCCGGGAAGCAGTCTCCCGGCGGCACCGACGAGCCCTCGACGAGATCGCGGAAGGATATGCCCGGCCGCATCAGCTCGGTGTTGTGGGCGATCTGGTCGGCAGCGATCTGAAACAGGTCACGCTGTTGCTGCGACGGCGGCGCGTCACCGCAAAGCCAGGTGCGCGACAGGTCGGCGCAGAAGCCGTAAGGACCGATCAGGTCGGTGTCGAAGGCGACGAGATCGCCGGCCTCGATCGTCCGCGACGAACACTCCTGGAACCACGGATTGGTGCGCGGACCCGACGACAGGAGCCGGGTTTCGATCCATTCGCCGCCGCGCGCGATGTTGCCGCGATGGAGTTCGGCCCACAATTCGTTCTCGGAGATGCCAGGCCTCAGCGCCTGCTCCATCTCGCCCATCGCCGCCTCGCAAGCGACGATCGCCCGGCGCATGGCAAGGATCTCGTCGGGCGATTTGATCAGCCGCGCATTTTCCATCACCGCCTCGCCATTGCCGGTCGAAATGCCGAGACGGGCGAGTTCCTCGATGCCCTCGGGGTTGATGTGATCGACCGCGATACGGCGATTGCCCCCGCCATGTTCCAATACCAGCTCGGCGATGCCGGCTGCCCAGCGGCGGACTTTTTGCTCGGTCAGCTCGCCGCTGTAGAGATACGCCCACGACACCGCCGGCCGCACCTCGTCGACGACGCCGGAATGGTCGGAAAGGTGCTCACAGGAAAAATAGTCGAACAGTACCACCGGCCCATCGGTGGCGACGAAACAATGCCTGGTCGGATTGTGCGCAACCCAGAGCTGCATGTTGGTCGCATCGGTCGCGTAGCGGATGTTGACCGGATCGTAGAGCAGGGCTCCCGCATAGTCGCGGCGCTTCAGCTCGGCGCGGATGCGCTCGAGCCGGTATCGGCGCATGGCGGGCAGGTCAGGAGCGGCAATACCCGCCGCCTGCCACTCGGCTTCCGCCAGCGCACCATAGCCCAGCAGATGCTGGTTGAGTTCAGCGGCCTTCAGGCGCGATTTTTTGCGCAGCGCATCGATCGAGTCCTCCGGCTCGAACGGCATGATCTTGCGATGATGACGGGGCCGGTCAGTCGGATTCCTGTCCACCCTCGACTCCTTCGCCAGCGCCTTCCTTGGGCGCCATGGCTCCTTCCATTCTCTTCAGTCGGACGAATGCGCCGGGCCGGGCGGACTTGTCGGTGCCACGCAACAGCGGAACCATGATTTGCCGCGGTTGGCCGTCCGGCTGATAGCCGGCCGCTTTGAGCTGGTCCAAAATGACCGGCCGCGGATCGTCGTGGTCAAGCCAGACGAGTACGGCCGGCCCCCGCATCAGCGTTTCGAAATTAGGCACTTCCTGGTCAAGTGCGACCAGTTTTTCGTCGACCAGCCGCAGGTTGCCGACCCATGCACCGTCGGATATTGCAGTTTTCACCGGTCCGTCCGCGGTCAGTTGGCGATAGAGGGCCGGGTAATCCAAGCGGATCATGCGGGAGAGGCCACTGGTCCCGTTTATCTGGACGTACCAAGTAGCGGGCGCGAGCAACACGGCGATGATCGCTCCAGCCGCGATCACCAGGAGCTGCGCATTCCTGCCGCGCGGCGCCAGCCGTTCCATAGTGGCGACGATGGCCAGCGGCAACATGAACAGGACCGGCAGCAGCCAGCGGTCCTTGACAACCGTCACGCCGGTGGCCAGCACAAGTATTGCCAGCATGGCCAAGCCGAGCGCCAAGCTGCGCCACAACAGAATTTCCCTGGCCGGACGTTTCGGGTGCCGCTCGGAGAAACGGAACTTCGCCACCCCGAAGGCCAGCGCGGAAACGAGCACCGGCAAGACCGCGAAATTGAAGGTCCCCATGACAAACTTGCCGGCGCCGACAAAGGCCGCCGCGATGCGCCCTTGTTGCGGGTCTATTCCGAACTTCTCGCCTCTCGACAATAAATCGGCGGGATGCATGAGGCTCCAATAGGTGGTTGGTGCCAGCACCAATATCGCGACCGCTATGCTGATTGCGAACTTTGGATCAAGGATGGCGCTGCGCAATTCGCGCAGCGACAGCGCTGCCGCAACAAGGGCCACCACGAGGAAGACATCGTTATACTTGGCAAGAATTGCCGCCGCCGTGGCCAGGCCAAACGCCGCATAGGCAATCATGCTACGCCGCTCGAGAAGATAGGCCATGGTGAGCAGGAGCAGCGAGCAGAAGCCGACGACGGCGACGGAATGCGACAAAGCGCGCTGCGATTCCCAGACGACCTGCGGGATCGTAAACAGGCCGAACATGGCCGCCGCCGCTGTCGCCTTGGTGTAGCCGAACCGCCGCATGGCGGCGAACACGCTGCAGGCGGCGAGGAACAGCACTGAGTATTTGACGAGCTTCAGCGTGAAGATACTGGTGCCGAAAACATGCGCGGCCAGCCAATTGATCCAGGTGTAGAGAGGTGGTTGCGAGCCGCCATATCCAGCCCAGAGATACGGTACATAGATCAGCTGCTCCGCATCGTCGATGCCGACGCCGGTTCCCGCCCAAGAGCTCAACAGGGACAGTATGATGGTCTGCAAGGCAAAATAAGCCGCGACCATGACGATCGCCGCCGGGAAGGGGCCGATCCGTCCCTCGGCCAGCCACTCGGCCCATTTCATGTCGTACTTCAAGGAAGTCTCATCGCCCCTGCCGGCACAGTTGCCGGCTGGGCTAGCATGAAGAGCGTGCTCCGCACAATGCGACCGGCTGGCTGCACCTACGTTCGCATCTTTTCGCCACTCGGGTCGAAGGGCGGCTCGACGTTGATGCGCGCCGACCGCCGGTGTCCAAGGATCTCGATCTCGAACAGCCCGGCGCTCTCGTTTTCGGCAAGCACTGCCGGTACGTAGCCTTGCGCCATCGACTTCTCGACATAATGCGCATAGCCGCCGGAGGTGACCCAGCCGACCACGCGCCAGTTGCCGTCGACAATACCGCGCACGGCAGACGCGCCTTCAGCGGCGTTCGAGCCGCGCACTTCCTTGCCGCCCGCGTCGAAGCGCGGCGCGCCATAGCCATGCGGCTTTTCTACCGTGCCGAAATCCTTGTCGCCGACCTTGGCCCAGATCGGCTCGTCGCCCATGACGTCGGCATCCGCAGCATCGACGATAAAGGAAACGCGGCGCAGCTTCGGCCCTGCCGCCTGTTCCTTGGCCGCTGCCTCGCGGCCGATGAAATCGTTCTTCTCCAGCTTGATAAAGCGGTCCATCGAACCTTCGAACGGTCCGTAGATCGGACGTAGCTCGCGGAACCAGGTCGGAAAGTTCTTTTCAAGCCGCATCGAGAGCAGGGCGCGCATGCCGAAATCAACAAGTCCGAACTCTTCGCCGGCCTCCTTGATCGCCTTGTAGACCAGACGCTGATAGGCCGGCGCCATCCAGATCTCATAGCCGAGATCGCCGGTGTAGGTGATGCGGTTGACCATGCAGGGCGCGCCGCCGACCGCCATCTCGCGGAAATCCATGAAGCGGAAGACCTTGGTCGAGATGTCGGCATCGACCAGTCTCTGCAGCAGGTCGCGCGATTTCGGCCCGGCGATGGAGAGGCCAACCAGCGTCTGGTCGAAGCGGTGGATGCGCACCTCTGACGCCCTTGGACCGTCCTTCGGCAGATGCTTCTCGAACCAGCGCATGTGATATTTTTGCGCTGCGGAAGAACCCCAGATCATGAAGCGTTCTTCGCCCGCCTTGGCGATGGTGAAGTCGCCGATCAGCCTGCCGAACTCGTTCAGCATTGGCGTCAGCACGATGCGGCCGGTCTTCGGCATGCGGTTGGTCATCAGCCGGTTGAGGAAATCCTCGGCCCCAGGTCCGGAGACTTCGTATTTGGCGAAGTTGGCGATCTCGGTGACGCCGACCCTCTCGCGGGTGGCGCGCACTTCCTCGCCGATCGCGCCGAAATCATTCGAACGGTGGAAGGACACGATGTCCTTCGGCTCCGAGCCTTTCGGCGCGAACCAGAGCGGGGTTTCGAGACCCCAGCTGTCGCCCATGACGGCGTTGTTGGCGAGCATGGTGTCGTAAAGCGGGGTCGTCTGCGCCGGTCTTGCCGCCGGCAATTCCTCGTTGGGAAAGCGGATGGAGAAACGGCGCGAATAATTTTCGCGCACCTTTGCGTTGGTATAGCGCAGCGTTGCCCATTCGCCGAAGCGCGCAACGTCCATGCCCCAGACGTCGAAGCCGGGGTCGCCATGGACCATCCAATTCGACAGCGCCAGGCCGACGCCGCCGCCCTGGCTGAAGCCGGCCATGACGGCGCAGGCGCACCAGAAATTGGTCAGGCCCTGCACGGGGCCAACCAGCGGGTTGCCGTCGAGCGCGAAGGTGAAGGGGCCGTTGATGATCTGCTTGATGCCGGCTTTCTCGATGCCGGGAAAGTGCTTGAAGCCGATCTCGAGCGACGGCGCGATGCGGTCGATGTCGGGCTGCAGCAACTCGTGGCCGAAATCCCAAGGCGTGTTGACCGGCGACCACGGCTTGCAGGCCTTTTCATAGGTGCCGAGCAGGATGCCGTTGCGTTCCTGGCGGGTATAGATCTCGCCCTTGAAGTCGAGCACGCCGATCATCTCGCGCCCGGTCGACTTGTTGAATTCCTCGACCTCCGGCATCGGCTCGGTCAGGAGATACATGTGCTCCATCGCCAGCACCGGCAGCTCGACGCCCACCATGCGACCGATCTCGCGCGCCCAAAGGCCGCCGCAGTTGACGACATGCTCGACTTTGATCGTGCCTTGCTCGGTAACGACGTTCCAGGTGCCGTCGACCTCCTGCGTCAGTTCGACGACGCGGTTGCGCAGCACGATCTCGGCGCCGAGCTTCCGGGCGGCTTTGGCATAGGCGTGGGTGGTGCCGGAAGGGTCGAGGTGGCCCTCGACTGGATCCCACATAGCGCCGACGAAATTCGTCTCGTCCATCAGCGGGAACATCGCCTTGGCTTCGGACGGCGTGATCAGTTCGGTGTCCATGCCGAGATAGCGGCCCTTCGCATGGGCGAGGCGAAGGAAGTCCATGCGCTCTGGCGTGTCGGCCATCATGACGCCGCCGGTCAGGTGCAGCGAGCAGGATTGGCCGGAAATCTCCTCGATCTCCTTGTAAAGCTGCACGGTATAGGCCTGCAGCTTGGCGACGTTGGGATCGCCGTTCAGCGTATGAAAGCCGCCCGCCGCATGCCAGGACGAGCCGGAGGTGAGCTCCGAACGTTCGATCAGCATGATGTCGGTCCAGCCGGCCTTGGCCAGATGATAGAGCACCGAGCAGCCAACGACGCCGCCGCCGATAACAACCGCTTTTGCATGAGATTTCATGAAGATAGTTCCGTTTTTGAAGAGATTGAATCGAGTGAGCGGGGCGCGAAAACAAAGCGGAGATCGAATACAGCGATGTTTTCGGCCAGCCTGCCATCAAGCGCGGCAAGAATGGTTTCACAGACGGAAGTACGATGTTTCAGGACGTCATGGCTCCAAAGACGCAGGATCGAGTAGCCTTGGGCGCGCATGAAATCATCGCGGCGGCGGTCATATGAACTGCCGGCGTGCTGTTGTCCGTCGGCTTCAACAACAAGCCATTTTTCGCGGCAGACAAAGTCTGCAAAAAAGGCGCCGATGGAGAACTGACGCGTAAAGCGATAGCCGCCAAGCTTGCGCGCCTTTAGTTCAGGCCAAAGCAGTGCTTCGGCCTGATTGTCTGCTTGCCGCAGGCTACGCGCTCGCTGGGTTGTGCCTGTTTTGCGGCGGCTGCGCGTTTCATGAACGGCTTCCCCCACTCCGTCGCCGCTTCGCGGCGCCACCTCTCCCCCCTCCGGGGGGAAAGGAAGGGCGCCAACTGGAATCGTTTCGCGCCCTTCCTCTACCCCGTCGATCGGGGGAGAGGTGTCGAGCGAAGCTCGACGGAGTGGGGGTCGACTACTCATCAGATGATCAGAAATCGGTCGGGGCGCCGCCTTCGGCCCGGCGCTTGTCGACGAAAGCGTTGAGCTCCTCGCGGATCGCCGGGTCCATATAAGGCTCTTCATAGGAGGCCAGCCGCTCCTTCCAGACGCGATTGGCTTTTTCGAGCGCGGTCGGCGATCCGGCCTCCGCCCAACTCTCGAAATTGCGCCAGTCCGAAATGATCGGCGCATAGAAGGCGGTCTTGTAGCGGTCCTGCGTGTGCTGGGTGCCGAAGAAATGGCCGCCGGGGCCGACCGACTGGATGGCGTCGAAACCGAGCGCCTCGTCGGAAAGATCGAGCGGCGTCAGGAACTCGGCGACCATCTGCAACAGGTCTATGTCGAGGATGGTCTTCTCGTAGGAGCAGCGCAGGCCGCCTTCGAGCCAGCCGGCGGCATGCATCATCAGATTGCCGCCGCCCTGGATGGCGCCCCACAGCGAGAACACGCTTTCATAGGCGGCTTGCGCGTCGACGGTGTTGGCGGCGCAGGTGTTGGAGGTGCGGTAGGGGATGTTGTAGCGGCGGGCGAGCTGCCCGCCGACCAGCTGCGCCTTCATATATTCCGGCGTGCCGAAGGCCGGCGCGCCGGACTTCATGTCGACATTCGAGGTGAAGCCGCCGTAGCCGACAGGCGCGCCCTTGCGCACCATCTGCGCGAAAGCGATGCCGGACAGCGCCTCGGCATTCTGTTGCACCAGCGCGCCGGCAATCGTCACCGGCGCCATGGCGCCCGACAGGGTGAACGGCGTCACGATGACCACCTGGCCCTTGCTCGACATCTGGATGATGCCTTCCATCATCGGTACGTCGAGCTTGAGCGGCGAATTGGTGTTGATGATGGTGAATACCGACGGCTCTGCAAGCAACTGATCGTGACTGATGCCACGTGCGATCCTGGTGATCTCGATGCCGTCGACGTTGCGCTCTTTGCCGAGCGAATAGATGTGGAACATCTTATCGGTCAGCGTGGCGAGGTCACGGATGCATTCGAGGTGGCGCACGGACGGATGGATATCGATCGGCTCGACCGGATAACCGCCCGTGCAATTCAATATGTTGTGCATCTGCGCAAGCTTGAGAAAGTTGCGGTAGTCCTGCTGGTTGCCCGGCCGGCGGCCGCGGTCGACGTCGGAGCAATTGGGTGCCGACGCCATCATCGAGATGATCAGATTATCGCCGCCGAAGCGCACATTATGCGCCGGGTTGCGGGCGTGGATGGTGAATTCCGGCGGGCAGTGCGCAACCAGTTCCAGGATCATGTCGCTGTCGAAGCGCACCCGCTCGCTGCCTTCGCGGACATCGGCGCCATGCGCCTTCATGATGCGCCGGGCTTCGTCATGCAGCACGTCGACGCCGATTTCCCGCAGCACGCGCAGAGAGGCGAGGTGGATGGATTCCAGCTCGTCGTCGGAAACCAGCCGGGTCGGCGTCAGCGGGTTCTTCAACTGGCGAAACGGCGGCTGGTCGAACGCCGCCGATCCGCCGGCACGCTTCCCCGCGCGGCCGCCGCGACGGGCGCGGTCGTTTGCCAGTGCCGGTTCGGCGGGCTGAAGGGCGGCGGTCATGATAGTCCTCGTACGCTGCGGCAATGCGGCGGCATAATGGACTGCCGGCCGTGCGGCCATTGCGGAGGCGGCGACCACTAGGACGAGGGAAGCGACATGCCGTGGGGGCAGCCGGCGGGATCGTCAGCCTCTTGATCGCGTTCCGGCTGGCGCAAGCGGTTTTCGGTGCCGGTGCTTACTGCGACGGAACCGAAACGCTAATCCTGCATCATGGACCGGACGGAACAGAACAGCGGCGAGACAGTGCAATGGGCGGCGATCACCGGCGTGATCGCCACCGTCTCGGTGTTCGCCATTGCGCAAGGGCTGAGCTATCCGCTGTTGAGCTTCATCCTGCAGCGCCAGGGCATCTCGCCGGCCATGATCGGCCTGTCGGCGGCAATGACGCCGATCGGCTTCATCGTGTCCTCACCGCTGGTTCCGGCTCTGTCGCGCCGTTTCGGGGCCGGCCGCACCGCGCTTACTTGCGCGGCACTTTCCGCGCTGGTGCTGGGGCTGATCGGCTGGACGCAAAATGTCTATCTGTGGTTTCCGCTGCGCTTTTTGATCGGTGGGGTCACCAACCCGCTCTATGTGCTGAGCGAAGTCTGGGTGATCGCACTGGCGCCGCCAGCACGCCGCGGCCGCGTCATGGGCATCTATTCGACGATCATTTCGGCGGGCTTTGCGGCGGGGCCGCTGTGCCTGCTTGCGGTCGGCACCGTGGGATGGCCGCCGTTTCTGGTCGGCATCGGCGCATTCCTGTTTTGCGGCGCCTGCCTGGCCTCTGTGCTGGTGCGGCTGCCGAGGGTCGACGAGAGCGGGCACCGGGTTTCGGTGCTGGGATTCGTGCCGCAGGCGTGGCTGCTGTTGTCGGCGGTCGTGGTGGCCGCCGGTTTCGAACAGGCAGTGCTCGCCTTGCTTCCGGTCTACGGAACGCATTACGGCATCGCCGAAGCGCGCATGTCGGCGCTGCTGTCAGTGATGATCGCCGGCAATATCGCCATGCAGGTGCCGCTCGGCCTGTTGGCGGAACGGCTGACGGCGCGGCTGGTGCGGTTCATCTGTGTGGCGGTGACGGTGCTCGGATGCGTGCTGTTGCCGGTTCTCATCGAGACGCCGCTCATATGGCCATGCGTCTTCATCTGGGGTGCGGTTTCCTACGGCATCTACACGATGTCGATCATCGAGCTCGGCGAGCGGTTCACCGGCTCGGCGCTGGTCGCCGGCAACGCCGCCTTCTCTTTGATGTGGGGCGTCGGCGGCATCGCCGTGCCGCCGCTGGCGGGCGGCGCCATGGATGTTCTTGGCGCAGGCGGCCTGCCGCTCACGCTTGGCGCAATTTGCCTGGCGCTGGCGATTGTAACGGTCATCCGAAGGCGGATGGTGTGAATGCCTGAAGTCGCCGTTCTGACGCAAATGACTTGAATATAAGCGGCCCCATATCGATCTTGGCGATGCCGACGCCCGACTCAACCGGAGACCTCATGACCAAATTGAACAGCCAGGCCCAACCGGATCCGGCGGCCGAAGATCCCTTCCTCTGGCTGGAGGGCAGGACTGACCAGCGAGCGCTCGACTGGGTTCATCGCCAGAATGAAATCACTGTCGCCGAATTGCAGGGTGACCCGTCCTACCAGGCAACGTTCCAGACCGCGCTCGACCTGATGACGGCCGAGGATAACATCGCCGTCGGGGCCGCTATCAACGGCCATGTCTATAATTTCTGGCAGGACCGCACGAACGTACTCGGCCTCTGGCGGCGCACCACCGTCGCGTCCTACAAGACCGACAAGCCGGATTGGCAGACGATCATTGACTTCGACAGTCTGGCGGCGGAAGAGGGGGTGAAATGGGTGTTCAGCGGCGCCAGCCGGCTTTACCCCGATTTCAGCCGCTGCCTGCTCAGCCTGTCGCCGGATGGCGGCGATGCCAGCGAGATGCGCGAATTCGATATCGAAAGCAGGTCCTTCGTCGAGGGTGGCTTTCGTGCTCCCGCCTCCAAATCGAACTTCAGCTGGCTGGACGAGGACACGGTCATCGTTTCCGCCGCCTTCGAGGAGGACGACAAGACCCAGTCCGGCTATCCGCGCGTGGTCAAGCTCTGGCGGCGCGGCACGCCACTGGAAGCGGCGATGCCGATCTTCGAGGCGCTGAAGCAGGATCTCGCCGCCGGCGGATCCGTCGAATTCGACGGTGACAGGCGCCACGTCTTCCTGGCCCGGACGCTCGACTTCTTCGCCTCGCACAGTTTCCTGCGGCTGCCTTCTGGCGAGAACCGGCGCATCCCGTTGCCGGACGACGTCACCGATACGGCGCTGTTCAAGGGCCAGCTTGTCTTCGGCGTGCGTACCCCGTGGACGGCGCCGGACGGCACGCTGTGCAAGCCCGACGGGCTCTATTCACTCGATTTCGAGCGCTGGATCGAAACCGGTCTGTTCGGATCCATCGATATCGTGCTCGAGCCGGCGCACCGTGTCTCGATCGCCGGCATCGCCCGCACGCAGGCCCGGCTGTTCATCAATTTGATGGACAATGTGCGCGGCAAGGTCATTGCCGGCGAGCGCAGCGACAGCGGCTGGGAGTTCAAGCCCGTTGCATTGCCCGAAAACGGCAATGTCGGCATCAGCCATGCCGAGCATTTCGGCTCCAGCGTCTCCTTCTCCTTCACCGATTTCCTGACGCCGAGCTCGATCATCTGGTCGGACGATAATGCCGCGGCGCTGGCAACGGTGAAGTCGCAGCCGGCGCGCTTCGATGCGTCGTCCCTGGTCTCCGAACAGTTCGAGGCGCGCTCGAAGGACGGCACGATGATCCCGTACTTCGTCGTCAGGCGGCGCGACCAGGACGGGCCGGTGCCGACATTGCTTTACGGCTATGGCGGCTTCGAAGTGCCGCTGCTGCCCGGCTATGCCGGCGTGCGCGGCAGGCTGTGGCTGGAGAAGGGCAATGCCTATGTGCAGGCCAACATCCGCGGCGGCGGCGAGTTCGGCCCGAACTGGCACCAGGCGGCGCTCAAGGCCAATCGCCAGAATGCATTCGACGATTTCGCAGCGGTGGCGCAAGATCTGGTCAAACGCGGCATCGCCACACCGGCCACGCTGGGCATCCAGGGCGGTTCGAACGGGGGCTTGCTGACTGGCGTCTCGCTGACGCAACGCCCGGAATTGTTCGGCGCGGTGATCGTCGACGTGCCGCTGCTCGACATGCTGCGTTACACCGAGCTGCCGCCCGGCGCGTCATGGATGGCCGAGTATGGCGATCCGGCGAAGCCGGAAGAGGCAGCTTGGCTCGCCTCCTATTCGCCCTACCAGCATGTAGACACGGATGCAGCCTATCCGCCGGTACTGCTGACGACCTCGACTGCCGACGACCGCGTCCATCCCGGCCATGCCCGCAAGATGGCGGCGCGGCTGCAGGCGGCGGGCCATGGCAAGACGCTGTTCTTCGAAGAGACCGAGGGCGGGCATGGCGGGCGCGGCGATCGGCGGCCGCAGGCCGCACAGGCGGCGATGAAGTACGTCTTCCTGCAGCGGGCCCTGACTGGCACCAATTGACCGACATCGCTTGACCGGTACGGCTTGAACTGAGGGCTGGAGGCAGCCTAAGGTACATGCATGGCTCGGCTGGCGAAATCGGGGTGCGCATTTGGGGTGGCGGTGACGCCGTCGCCGCGCACGCTTCGCGCCGAGCTGTTGCGGCTGTGCGCCCGTATCGGCTATTCGCCGCCCGCTGTCCTCTAACGAATCCGCCCCGGCGCGAAAGCTGCCGGATTGGTTCAAGAGGAAAGACCAGACATGACCTACCAGAATTATTCGCTGAAGCAGCTTCAGCAGATCGATGCCGCGCATCACCTTCATCCGTTCACCGACCACAAGGAGATGCGCGAGACCGGCTCGCGCATCATCACTCACGCCAACGGTCCGTTCATCTACGATGCCGAAGGGACGGAAATCCTCGACGGCATGGCCGGGCTATGGTGCGTCAATGTCGGCTACGGCCGCGACGAGCTTGCCGACGCCGCCTACGCCCAGATGAAGGAATTGCCCTACTACAACTCCTTCTTCAAATGCTCGACGCCGACGCCGGTTCTGCTGTCGAAAAAGCTGGCGGAAATCGCGCCAAGGCACATCAACCAGGTGTTCTACGGCTCATCCGGTTCGGAGGCCAACGACACGGCGCTGCGCCTCGTCCGCCACTATTGGGTGCTGGAAGGCAGGCCCGAGAAGAACCGCATCATCTCGCGCAAGATGGGCTACCACGGCTCGACCATAGCCGGTGCCTCGCTCGGCGGCATGGATTTGATGCACAAGCAGCTCGGCGGCGCCGTGCCCAACATCGTCCATGTGATGATGCCCTATGCCTATGAGCTGGCACTGCCTGGCGAAAGCGACCATGATTTCGGCCTGCGCGCGGCAAAAGCGGTCGAGGACGCGATCCTCGAAGCTGGCGCCGACAAGGTCGCCGCCTTCATCGGCGAGCCGGTGATGGGGGCAGGCGGGGTGAAGATCCCGCCGATGAGCTATTGGCCGGAAGTGCAGCGCATTTGCCGCAAATACGATGTACTGCTGATGCTGGACGAGGTTATCACCGGCTATGGCCGCACCGGCGAATGGTTCGCCGCACAAGCCTTCGACGTCGAGCCCGACACCATCACCACGGCCAAGGCGCTGACCTCCGGCTATCAGCCGCTGTCGGCGCTGCTTGTCGGCGACCGCATCGCGGCGACGCTGGTCGAAAAGGGCGGCGAATTCTATCACGGCTACACCTATGCCGGGCATCCGGTGGCCTGCGCGGTCGCGCTGAAGAACCTCGAGATCATCGAGCGCGAGGGCCTGGTCGAGCACGTCAGGAACGACACCGGGTCTTACTTCGCCAAGGCGCTGCAGGAACGTCTCGGCGGGCACGATCTGGTCGGCGAGGTGCGCTCGTTCGGGCTGATGGGGGCGATCGAGATCGTCAAGGACAAGACGACCAAGGAGCGCTTCCTGCCGGCCGGCAGCGCGGCGGTGATGGTTCGCGACCATGCGATTGCCCAGGGCATGATGCTGCGCGCCACCGGCGACACGATGATCCTGTCGCCGCCGCTGATCTGGACGCGCGAGACGATCGACATGGCCTGCGACCGCATTGGCAGGGCGCTCGACCTGGCCGAGGCAGATTTGCGCAAGCGGTAAGATGGAACGATCGCCGGGGGCCCGGGTATCGGGGGCCCGGCGGGTGTATGGCGCGTTTTTTGGGAGAGTTGGCCCGGCGGGGGGGTTTGGGGGGTGGCCGGCCCCCCGGGGTAACCCGCCCCCCGTTGGCCCCCTGACCGGGGCCGGGG